>NZ_JBYUPU010000003.1:0-352342 GCF_058135425.1 Paenibacillus sp. MAH-35 | reverse complement strand
CGTCAGGAGAACGATGAGAAGTCACTTGGCGGACTCTACTTCCTCTTTTCCGATGAAGTACGTGATCTCGATTTAATCACTGCACTCCAGCAACTGATGGCATTTTTCATAGATATTGCCGAAGCCAGAACCAAACGGAACAAACAAGCAGTTATTCGTCAACTCCTCGATTGAATTGCCGGTTTACCCAGCTATATCAAAGGTTTATTGCCAAAATTAAGCTGCGAAAGTTGAGTAAATAACCCCCCGTTCTCCAAATGTAACACAAATGTAATCCCGATTTTATCGTGCGTTAACAAAAAGCGCCTATACTAAAAGTCGACCCCCTTTTTTCATATATAACCTTGGATAACCCGCAGCTTGCTGCGGGTTCTTTTCTTTCCCGGGCGGTTAACGGATCAACTGGGGACGCCTAAGTGAGCGGCAGTCGTCCGACTCGCCCGGCTCTTGCGAGCAGGCTGACAGTGAAAGGATCAAGCCAGCCAGCCAGCCGCTCCGCTTCATCCGCTTCGTTAACCGCCCGCCGCAGCTCTGCCATTTCGCCCGCCGTCCACCATCAACCGCCGCAGTCGTCCAAACTTGTAACACAACTGTAAACCGGATTTTATCGTCCGTTAACATAAGGCGTCTATACTAAGAGTCGACCCCCTTTTTTTATATATATACCTTGGATAACTCGCAGCTTACTGCGGGTTCTTTTCTTTTTCAGACGTTTTCTTATTCAGCTTGTCGTAACAAGGGAAGCAAAGCAGCTTGCCTTGCTCCGCAACTCCGTCCAGGAAACCGCCCTTGCAGTAGACGGGAGTTTGGCAAGATTGGCATGTACCGACCAGTTCCATTGACATTCACCCCTTCATAGGGAAGTATAAAGGAACGCGCGTTCCCGGCAGAATGAGACTGCCGATTCACTTTTAGTGCGAGTTCAAAAAGTCCGGTTTTCAGCACCGAAAAGATGGGATGAAGCTAGGAAATGAGGAGCGGAGCGTAGTGGAAACTTTTGTGAGCACCGGAAGTTCCGGCTGAATTCCATATTCGATGTCGAGTAGGCTTCCTGTATCTGCTTCGTGATCAAAAGCGGACTTTTTGAACAACCTCTTTTATTGTACCTTACTCGCGGCAGCGGCGACATAGTCCCGTTCGAAGAAGAGAAGGTACCCATTTCCCCTCTCGCGCGCAAACGGATTGGTTTGCCTGTCAAAGGATTGTCGCGCTCTTATACCCGATGGTTTTTCATCCATAATTCCCCCCTTGTCCCTTGACTTTGGACGGCCTCAAGTATACAATCAATAGGAATATTCGAGATTCGCAGATGGGACGAAGTAGTTCGAACCCAAGCCAGCAGAGAGGGGAGCCACGGCTGGAAGCTTCCCGGCGATGGACGGACGAATAACTTCCCGGAGAACGTACGGGGAACATGCGGCGAAGCACGCGATCGGAACGCCAAGCAAGCTTATAAGCAGGCGGCCAATTGACATTGCTTTCAGGCCGGTAAGTAGCCGTATCGCGTAGAGCGGGCGTTAACCGCTTTGAGTGCGCACGATCGTTTGTGGTTTTGCCGTACGGTTGAAGGACCGGATCGGAAACTCCGCAACGGATCGAGGAGATCAGCTCTTCGGGCGATTGTGCGAATGCGGGTGGTACCGCGGGTGATTTCGGCTAACGAACGAATATCCCGTCCCTGGCAATTATGCCGGGGGCGGGTTTTTGGTTTTTTTAAGCGATTGTCTCAAAATGTGGAAATGGAAAGGAAGCCGGGAGGATCAAGATGAGCATTCAAAAGCCGAAGGGGACGCAGGATCTGCTGCCGGGCGTCGTCGAGAAGTGGCAGTACATCGAGGAGAAGGCGCGCGACGTCTGCCGCCGCTTCAATTACAAGGAGATCCGCACGCCGATCTTCGAGAATACCGAGCTGTTCCAGCGCGGTGTCGGGGAGACGACCGATATCGTCGAGAAAGAAATGTACACGTTCCCGGATAAAGCGGACCGCAGCATGACGCTCCGTCCGGAAGGAACGGCAGGCGTCGTTCGGGCTTACGTAGAGAATAAGCTGTACGGCGAGCCGGACATTAACAAGCTGTATTATATCGGACCGATGTTCCGCTACGAGCAGCCGCAAGCGGGCCGGTACCGCCAGTTCCATCAGTTCGGCATCGAGGCGATCGGCTCCGCCGACCCGAGTCTGGACGCGGAAGTGATCGCGATGGGTTATTTGTTCTATAAAGAAATCGGACTGAAGGGCGTCCGGGTCGAGATCAACTCGGTCGGCAATCCGTCGTGCCGCAGCGTGTACCGTGAGGAGCTGCAGAAGTTTTTCGCGCCGGTCAAAGACAAGCTGTGCAAAGATTGTCAATCGCGCTACGAGCGCAATCCGATGCGTATCCTCGACTGCAAAAAAGATCAGGAGTACGGGGTCGGCGCGCCGTCGATTCTCGATTTTCTCGATGAGGAATGCCAGACTCACTTTAACAAGGTACAGCGGCATTTAACCGATATGGGCATCGAGTTCGTCATCAATCCGCGCATGGTGCGGGGGCTCGACTATTACACGCATACGGCGTTTGAGTATAAAGCGGCGGGCATTGGCGCGATCGATACGATCAGCGGCGGCGGCCGGTACAACGGCCTTGTCGGTACGATCGGCGGCAGCCATATCGATCAGCCGGGCGTTGGTTTCGGACTCGGTCTCGAGCGGGTGCTGCTTGTGCTGGAAGCTCAAGGCGTCGAGGTGCCGGGCGTACGCCCGCTGGACGCTTACCTGATCGGCCTCGGTGAAGCGGCCGGCGACGAGATCGCCAAGCTGTTGTTCGAGCTCCGCTCGGCAGGACTGACGGCGGAGAAAGATTACACGAGCCGGAAGATGAAGGCGCAGATGAAGTCGGCCGACCGGTATGCGGCCCGGTTTGTCGCCATCCTCGGCGACGACGAGCTGGCCAAGGGCACGATCATGCTGAAGGAGATGGCGACCGGTGAGCAAGCGGAAGTGCCGATTGCCAGCCTCGCCGATACTTTGAAGCAGAAGCTTTCGTAAATTAACCGAACTTTGGAGGATGAGATTCCTATGTTGTTGAAAACCCATCATTGCGGAAATCTAAGTGCAGCGAATATTGGAGATACGGTAGTGCTGAACGGCTGGGTAGCGGTCCGCCGCGACCTCGGCGGCGTATTGTTCATCGACTTGCGCGACCGCAGCGGTATCGTGCAAGTGGTGTTTAACCCGACCTTCTCGGGAGACGCTCTGGCGATCGCTGATAAAGCGCGCACCGAATATGTGCTGGCCGTAAAAGGCAAAGTCGTACAACGCGACGAAGCGACCGTGAACCCGAACCTGGCGACAGGGGACATCGAAGTTCAGGTTCATGAAATCGAGATTTTAAATGCAGCCAAAACGCCTCCGTTCTTTATTGAGGACGGTGTGGAGATCGACGAGCAGCTCCGTCTGAAATACCGTTACCTGGACCTTCGGCGTCCGGAAATGCAAAAGACGCTGATGCTGCGCTCCAAAGCGGCTAAAGTATTCCGCGATTTCCTGGACGAGAACGGCTTTCTCGAAGTGGAGACGCCGATCCTGACGAAAAGCACGCCGGAAGGCGCCCGCGACTATCTCGTGCCAAGCCGCGTTCATCCGGGCGAATTTTTCGCGCTGCCGCAATCTCCGCAAATTTACAAGCAGCTGCTCATGGTTAGCGGGCTGGAGCGTTATTACCAGATCGCACGCTGCTTCCGCGACGAGGATCTTCGTGCGGACCGCCAGCCGGAGTTCACCCAGGTGGACATCGAGACTTCGTTCCTGTCCCGCGACCAGCTGCTCGACATGATGGAGGAACTGGCCGTTCGCGTATTCAAAGAAACGATCGGCGTGGACATCCAGCGCCCGTTCCAACGGCTGACCTATGCCGACGCGATGGGCAAATACGGCTCCGACAAGCCGGACCTGCGCTTCGGCCTCGAACTGGTGGACGTGTCCGATCTGGTAGCCAACTCGGGCGTTCAAGTATTCGCGAACGTAACGAAAAAGGGCGGTCAAGTCAAAGCGCTGAACGCCAAAGGCTGCGGAACGTGGAGCCGGAAAGAAATCGACGACCTGCTGCCGTTTGCCGCTCGTTACGGGGCCAAGGGTCTGGCGTGGATTCAAGTGAAAGACGGCGAATGGAAAGGGCCGATCGTCAAGTTTTTCAGCGAGGAAGAAATCGCGGCGCTTAAAGAACGTCTGGGCGCCGAAGAAGGCGACCTGCTGCTGTTCTCGGCCGATACGAAAAAAGTCGTCGCCGACGTGCTCGGCAACCTGCGTCTGAAAATCGGCCGCGATCTCGGCCTGATCGACGACAGCGTATTTAAATTCGCGTGGGTCGTCGACTTCCCGCTGCTTGGCTACGACGAAGAGGCGAAGCGTTATGTGGCGGAGCACCATCCGTTCACGCGCCCCGTTGAAGAGGATCTGGCGTATTTCGATACCGATCCGGGTCAAATCCGCGCTCAAGCGTACGACCTCGTGCTGAACGGCTACGAAGTGGGCGGCGGCTCGATGCGTATTTTCAAACGCGACGTGCAGGAGAAAATGTTCCAGGCGCTCGGCTTCTCCCGTGAGGAAGCCCACGAGAAATTCGGCTTCCTGCTGGACGCGTTCGAATACGGCACGCCTCCGCACGGCGGCATCGCGTTTGGCTTCGACCGTCTGATCATGCTGCTGGCGGGCCGCACGAATCTGCGCGAAACGATCGCTTTCCCGAAAACGGCGAGCGCAACCGACCTGCTGATGAACGCGCCGTCCGAAGTCGATTCGAAGCAGCTTGAAGACTTGTCGATCAAGCTCGCCGTAAAGGAAGTAGCTGCCAAAGCTTAATAACTGCTGCGATATTAGCGCTCTCCTGGGGTGAATCGTTTTCCATAACCGGGAAGATAACCCTGTCACGTAGCAGGCTCGTTATTTCACAACAGTCGATAATAGCATACGACGGGCCCGCTTCCGGAGCATTTCCTCCGGCGGCGGAGCGCCCGGATCTAGCGAAGGGGATTGAATATGCTGCATCAATTTTCGCGAACGGAACTGGCGATCGGCCCCGAAGGACTGGACGTGTTGAAGGGCAGTACGGTTGCCGTGCTCGGCATCGGCGGAGTCGGCTCGATTGCGGCGGAAGCGCTTGTTCGTACCGGCGTCGGACGCGTGATCATGGTGGACAAGGATGTCGTCGATATTACGAATATTAACCGCCAGATTCATGCGCTGACGACTACCGTCGGGCAACCGAAGGCCGAGCTGATGCGCGACCGGGTCAAGCTGATCAATCCGGATTGCGATGCGATCGCGCTGCGGATGTTTTACACCGAGGAGACGTACGAGAAGTTTTTCGACTATCCGCTCGACTACGTGCTGGACGCCTCCGATACGGTGACATACAAGATCCATCTCATCAAAGAATGCCTGAAACGCAAAATACCGATCATCTCCAGCATGGGGGCGGCGAACAAGATGGACCCCACGCAGTTCCGCGTGGCGGACATCTCGCAGACGTCGGTTGACCCGCTCGCCCGCGTCATCCGCCAGAAGCTGCGCAAGGACGGGATCAAAAAAGGCGTCAAGGTCGTCTTCTCGACCGAGGAGCCGATTAAGCCGCGCGGTGACGTTACGCAGCGGATCGTGCCGGAGAACGCTCCGGATATCCGCAAAGCGCAGCAGCCGCCGGCCAGCAACTCGTTTGTACCGCCTGTAGCCGGCCTGATCATGGTCAGTGTCGTCGTACGCGACCTGCTCGAGAGAGCCGGGAAAGCCTGACGCCTAACCGGACCGCATATGGGGCGGACACGAAACGGGGCTGTCTGCACATTCACTTTTGAGAATATTGTGCGCCGTTCGAACCGATGTGCCTCGGGATAAAGGACTTCAGCCTCCACGTGACCGTGGAAGTTGAGGTCCTTTCGTTTGAAAACGGGGACGTTTTCCTGTGATCTGTGATGCAACACTATTGGAATAGCCTTATTTGATTTGGTTGTGATTCGTTTGGATGGTGACCCTTTATTCGACAAAAGGCGAGCCTGATCGTTGCGAAAAACGCACTTAATTCGTGATTATACATTACAAATCGAGAGCATGTGAGGAATATCGACATTTTTTTTGATTTTGCATGACAAAAATATACAAATCGGTTACAATCAAACTAATTGCACATATTCAATAAAAACAATAGGATGATGGAACTAAATACTTGTTCATAATCGAATCCAAAGGCACACTTATCGAAAGATAAGGCCGCAAAACCATTGGGGCTACCATGTAATTTGTCCCATATTCGCGCCGAGAACCGCCGGTTGCGAATATGGGATGCAACCGTATTACGTCATGCCAGCCAGGTCGCCGAACTATGAGACGGGACCCCTCTAACCTGAGGGTTTTTTTGTTGATCGGAACCCCGCGATTATCAGGCCGACACACGATTTCAGCTTATTGCCGATGAAGGGGGAGAAGTAATGCTGTACGCGATCAACCGTCTTTTGCAGCGATTGTCGGATAAAGACAGGGAGACGTTCGAACATGTAGGCCGGGTCGGGGCGCTCGCCCAGTGCTGGGTCACGCATTATCCGTTGGCCGGACCGGAGGACCGGCAAGTTTTTATTGTGGGATGCTGTGTGCATGATGTAGGGAAAATTAAAATCGAAACAGCCATTTTGCAAAAAACGTGCAAGCTTGACCAGGGCGAATGGGACCGGATGCGGACGCATCCCGAATCGGGCAGCGAACTGCTGATGCAGGAAGGGATGAAAGATGCCCGGCTGCTGGATATCGTCAAGTATCATCATGAGCGGTGGGACGGGTCCGGTTATCCGACGGGGCTCGGCAGCAGCCGGATTCCCCGGTTGGCCCGCATGTGCTCGATCGTGGACGCGTTCGACGCCATGACCTCGGACAGGCCTTACAAAAAAGGAAAAACGGTCGAACAGGCCAAGGTAGAACTTCTCGAGCAAAGCGGCATCCAGTTCGATGAAGAGCTGGTGCGGCAATTTCTGAGCTTGCCGGATCATCTGTTGCGCAATCCTCCGGCGGTGAGGCTGGATGAAGTGGCGGAACAGGGAGATTTGTTTTACGAGTTGACCTCGCACCGCAAAAACTGAATACAAGCAGCTCCGTTCTGCGCACAATCCGAAGCCCGAACCTGCCCGCCTCCTGTCTAGGAAGCGGAGCGCGTTCGGGTTTCGCCGCGAAATTCAATGAATTAAGGTGCCGTTAAGGTACGGTTTGAAGTCAGGTAAGCTTCGTCCGGTACAATACGACTAGTACAAAGTCGGAGGCGCGGCTGGAGAACGGCTGGATGGCCGCCGAACCCGTTGATGGCAGACACGTAAGTTTGACTTGTATCAGGTAATCAATGACCGGGAGGAGACTTATCTTGAAACTTTGGATGTGGATCGGAATTGGCGTCGGGACGTTGCTTGCAGGTGCGGTTATTTGGATCGGGGGGACGGCGTATTGGGCGAAAAAAGCGAATGCCGACTATGTATGGAAATTCGTAACGAACAATCCGGAGAAGGCGGCCATTACGCTTCGGAGGGACGGTCAAACGATTGCGCAGTCGAATTCGGACCGGGTCATGCCGCTGGCGAGCGCCGTGAAAACGATGATTGCGATCGAGTATGCGAAGCAGGCCGCGGCCGGCACGATTCATCCGGAAGAGCGGGTGCCGCTGTCTGTGCTGGACCGTTACTATTTGCCGAATCTGGACGGAGGGGCTCATCCGGCCTGGCTGGCGTATATCGAGGAAAGCTCGAAGGCCGAAGGCGACGCCGTGACGCTGGAAGAGGTGGCGAAAGGCATGATCCGGTACAGCTCAAACGCCAATACCGACTATTTGCAGGATAAGCTTGGTCTGGAGCGGATTCACGGGACTATCGCCGAGCTCGGACTCCGGCATCACGAGCCGTTGTTCCCGCTTAACGGGGCGCTGCTTATCCCGTACGAACTGATGAAGGGGTATTCCGGGCTCGACGGGAATGAGGCGAAGGCGAAAGCCAAGGAGGAGCTGTTCGCCATGCCTGCCGATGTGTTCCGGGCGATGGCCGTCCAGACAAGCGGCAAGCTGAAGGCGGATGCGGACGGTTCCTACAAGCGGGAGGCGAACCTGCGGAGCTGGTACGATCCGGAGTTCGACCGGTTCTATTCCGACCGTCTGACCGGATCGACCACACAGGAGTATGCCTCGGTTATGGCTAAGCTGAACGGCCGCGACCATTTCACTGCGGAGGTGCACCGGTACCTGGACCCGGTGATGGAGGGGCTGATGGAAAACCCGGCGAACCGGGAGCTGTTCCGGCATGCCGGCCGCAAGGGCGGGTCGACGGCGTACGTGCTGACGGATGCGATCTATGCGACCGCGAAGGACGGCACCCGGACCGAGCTGGCTTTATTTTTCAACGGTCTGAACGCCGTCGAGATGATGAAGTTGTCGGCCAGTCTGAACGCCTTCGAGCTGAAGCTGCTGACAGAGCCGTTATACGCGGAAACGGTCGGCCGCAAGATCGGGAGCGGGGAAGCCCGGCCGTAATTTCTGAACCTGATTGCAATCCGCAATCCGCAAACTGCAACCCGGCCGATTCAGCCGCGGTTAAGGCTCCGTTAAGGTTCCGGTAAGCGAATGCGCCAGCCGGTTATGATACAATGCAGAGGTAAAGTCGGCAAGAGGAGTGAACTACCGATGGAGTTGCTGGAGGCTAACCTGCTGCTGGTCGACGATGAACCGGCTATTTTGCGGATGATGAAAACCGTGCTGGAGAAGGAAGGCTTTAAGTGGATCGAGACGGCCGCTTCGGGTGAAGAAGCGATCGCCGCCTGCGAAGCGGCGGTGTTCGATCTGGTCGTGCTGGACGTGATGCTGCCCGGGCGCAGCGGGTTCGATATATGCCCTTTTATCCGCCGCACGACCGACGCGCCGGTGCTTTTTCTGACGGCGAGAACGACGGACCTGGACAAACTGACCGGATTTGCCGTAGGCGGCGACGATTATATTACGAAACCGTTTAATCCGCTCGAAGTGGTGGCCCGGATCAAGGCGCAACTGAAGCGGTATTTGAAACCAGGGACGGCTCAGGCTGCCCGGACGGCGGCGGAGCGGAACGTGTACGATTACGGCCGATTCCAGCTGGATGCGGATGCAGGCGAACTGCGAGTGTGCGGCGAACCGGTCGTTTGCCCGGCGCAAGTGTTTCAGCTGCTGCTGTTTCTGTGCCGTCATCCGAACCGGATCTTCACGAAGTCTCAGCTGTACGAGCACGTATGGGGCGACGAATGTCTCGGTGACGACAATACGGTGATGGTGCATATACACCGGATTCGCGAGCGCATCGAGCGTAATCCGTCGGAGCCCGAGCTGCTGCTGACGGTGCGGGGACTCGGCTACAAGCTGGTGCGGCGGGAGGAAGGCGGCCTGTGAGCGGCGGCAGGAAGGAGACGAGGGCGGGAACGCTGCCGGTGGTCAGGAACAGCAGGCAAGTGCGCTCGAAGCTGATTTGGCATTTTGTGCTGAGGCTTGTTGCGGCGGGCATGATCGCGATCCTGCTGTTGTTCGGAGTATGGCTCGCGGTGGCGGACCGGATGATGAAGGAGGATCTGAAAGGGAATTTTGCGGAAGCCGGATTGCCGCTTCTCGTGGATTCGGTACAGCTTCGCGATGGACGGGAGGAGTACGATCCGAAGCTGCTCGACGCGGTCCGCCGAAGCGGAGGATGGCTCCAGACGCTGGACGAGCGGGGGACGGTTACCTCTTCCTTTTATACGCCGGACGATGTGCCTTCGCATTACGATCCCGGAGAACTGACCGACTACTGGATGAAAAACAAGCCGTTCCGCTATTCGCTGTATGTATGGATCGAGAAAAAAGAGGGGCGGACGTACACGCTTCTGTACGGGGTGAAGCGAACCGGGGAACGCCTTCTGGAGCGGCTCCACACGGAAGCGGTCTATGAGGAAGGCCGGTTAAAACTGGCCGAGCCGCTGCTGCAGGAGCTTGTGCGCAACCGGGCGTCGGTGCAGCTCGTGAACGGGGAAGGCGGCGAGCTCGCTTCGCTGAACAAAAGAGAGGGCATTCCGGACCGGTATACGGTCGAGGAGCTGGTCTTGCGCAGCGGTTACCCGAACCGGTATGGCCTGGAGACGGCTTCCCGCTACGACGAAGCGAGCGGGCGGACCTGGATCGTAACGGTGCCGCTCGGGCTGCCGGGCGACGGGGATTCGGGGCAATCTCCCGCAGGAGATCAGACTCCGCATACGACGATTTTGCTGGGCGGGGTATTCGTGTTCGTGACGGCGGTGCTGGTCTTATTGCTTGCCTTGTCGATCTGGTACGGCCGCAGATTCGGAACGCCGATGCTGCACATGATGGACTGGCTGCACACGCTGAGCCAAGGCGTATACCGGGAGCCGGAGGGGCGGTCGGGCATCCCCCGCAGCAGGAAGAAAAACGGCAAACTGAGACGAAAATACAGGCTGTACGAGGATGTGCTCCGGTCGCTCGACCGGCTGACCCACACTCTCAAAGATAATGAAACCGTAAAGCGCAAGCTCGAGCAGACCCGCGAGGAATGGATCGCCGGGGTGTCCCACGACTTGAAGACGCCTTTATCCTCGATCGTCGGTTATGCCCATATGCTGGAGACGGACGCGTACGAGTGGACGAACGAAGAAGTGCGCGAGTTCGCCTCTACGATGAAGGACAAAGCCGCGTATATGGACCGGCTGATCAACGACCTCAGCTTGACGTACCGGCTGAAAAACGGGGCGCTCCCTATTGAGCGGGAACTGTGCGACGTCTCGGAGCTCGTCCGGCGCTCGGTGTTGTCGTTTGTGGACGATCCCCGGTTTGCCGGAACGCCGGTAACGTTCTCCGGACCGGACGAACCGGTTCTGTACCATGTCGATCCGAAATGGTTCCGGCGCATCGTCGATAATGTGCTGGCGAATGCGCTTCTCCACAATCCTCCGGATACGGAAGTGAAGCTGTCGGTATGCCCGCTGGAGCCGGACGGTTTTACACTGGACATCGAGGACCGGGGGAGAGGGATGAACAAGGATACGGTCGACCGGCTGTTCGAGCGGTATTACCGGGGGACGAATACGGAAGGGGCGGGCAACGGTACCGGGCTGGGCATGGCGATCGCTAAGCAGCTTGTGCTGGAGCACGGAGGTACGATCAAGGTAACGAGTGAAGTGGGACGGGGAACGCGGGTTATTTTGACGTTCGGGCGACAGGGCCGCATTTCCGGGAACGGGGCCAGGGAGATTGAAGAATAGGCTGTCGGAAACGGGGGCGAGCCAGCCTGATGGCGGACCGTACCCGTACAGTCCGGAGAGGCTGCGGCAGCTTGAGGAAGCCGCTGCTCGGCGGCCGGCCGGATGCGAAGCTTGCGTGTACAGGTAGAGCTGGTGTGTCCCGACGGAATGGAGTTTGCGCGTACAGGTAGGGATGGTGTGTCCCGGCGGAGTGGAGCTTGCTGTCAGCTTTGTGCCTTTTTCCTGCCCCGCTTGGCGATCTGTTCGGTGACGACGAAGGCGAGCTCCTCGTTGCCGAATAAGGACAAGACACCGAGCACAGTCTCGTCGGGTATGTCCCCCGCTTCGTGCTTGGATACGGTCAAGTCGACGGCTTGCTGCAGGGCGGCATTTTCGGCCTGGTCCGGATAAGCCTGCTTGTACAAAGCTGGCGGGTCGAGATCGTTATTGACGCACCACTGGGCGAAAACGAGGATCATCATCGTCTCGTCTCGCTCGTAATTGCGGATGATTTGTTCTTCCAGTTGTTTGCGGTGCATTGAAAAATCTCCCCCAAAGACGTAATATGGGTTCATTATAACGAAAGATCAGGTGCGTTCACAATGATTAAAAATGAGAAAATCAAAGCGTCCGAAGTACATCTGACCGGCGTGGACGGGGAAAATTTGGGCGTGGTTCCGACCCCGGAGGCGCTCGCGATGGCCAAACGTCTCAAGGTGGACCTCGTATGCACGTCGCTGCTCAGCAGCCCTCCTCCCTGCCGGCTGATCCGGGCCGGAGCCGCCAAGGAAGCGGCCCAGCAGGAGCGCAAGCGGGAGCGGGGGCCGAAGGTGAAGGAAATCCGGCTTACGCCGCATATCGAGGAGCACGATCTGGAGACGAAGCGGCGGCAGGCGGAGAATATTTTAAGAGTGGGAGATGCCGTTTTGTTCGTCGTCCGCATTCAAGGCAAGGAAGGCGCCGCCGCCAAGGAGCTGCTTGAGGACCTGCTTAAGCAGCTCCGCCCGGTCGGCGCCAAAAAGACGGGCATTCAGCTCAGCGGCAAGCAGGCGGCCGTTCAGATCGACCCGTTGTAGACCGACCCACGCCTTTTCATTCAGACGCTTCCAATTTCGCTTCTGCAGCGGCTTGGAGGCGTCTTCGGCTATCTGCATATCCATGCGTTGACTATGCCCAGCCGACTGTGATATAGTTCCCTTGTTGAATTGTTTTACTGTAAAACTATTGGACAGTCGAATTAAATAATAGACAGGAAAAGGAGGGTTTTAATGGACGGGGAACAGCTCCATCAGTTGATTCACAGGTACGAGAGTGCGACGTTTACGGTTAACCGCCGGCTAAGCGCGCTAATCCGCGAGTTGATGCCCGGAGGGCTGACCGCCGACCAGTACGGAATATTGCGTTATATCCAGGAACGGCAGCGCTGCACGTCTTCGGAACTGGCGGATATGTTTTGCGTCGGTAAAAGCTCGATTACGGCGATCATTACCCGCTTGTTCGATAAAGAGCTGATTCGGCGAATGCCGGACGAGAAAGACCGCCGGGTTATCTATTTGCAGCTTACCGAGAAAGGGGCCGGCGTCGCGACAGAGATGGAGATCAAAATCCAGCAGTTGCTGGCGAGATATATCAGTCATTTCGAGGAGCAGGAGGCCGAGACGTTTATCCGGACTTACGAGAAGCTGGCTAAGGTGCTGACCGAACACTAGAAGAGGAAGAGGTTGTTCAAAAAGTCCGCTTTTGATCACGAAGCAGATCAAGAAGCCTACTCGACATCGAATATGGAATTCAGCCGAAACTTCCGGTGCTCACGTAGCTCCCACTACGCTCCGCTCCTCATTTCCTAACTTCATCCCATCTTCTCGGTGCTGAAAACCAGACTTTTTGAACTCACAATAGAAGAGGTTGTTCAAAAAGTCCGCTTTTGATCACAAAGCCGATCAAGAAGACTACTCGACATCGAATATGGCATTCAGCCGGAACTTCCGGTGCTCACAAAAGCTTCCACTACGCTCCGCTCCTCATTTCCTAGCTTCATCCCATCTTCTCGGTGCTGAAAACCAGACTTTTTGAACACGCACTAGAATGGAGGCTTGCTGGCATCATGAAAACGATTATTAAACTAAGGTGGGTTGTACTTGCGCTATGGCTGGCCGGTTCGGTCGTCCTGTTCCTGACGGCGCCGGATATGGCGCAGCTGGTCCGGGACAAAGGGCAAATTACGGTGCCGGTAGGACATTCCTCGACGATCGCCGCCGATATGATGAAGAAGATGAAAGACGATTCGGCCGGCGGCCCGGCAACGGCCGAGCGTACCTCCGTGCTCGTGTTCCATAACGAGAAGGGGCTCTCCTCCGCGGATATGAGCGAAATCAGGCGCGGCATCGACAAGCTGAAGAGCAGCCGAGACAGCTCCGGGGTTACATCGGTCACCACTCACTTCGATATGAAGGAGCTGGAAGATCAGATGGTGGCGAAGGACGGGAAGACGGTGCTTGCGCTCGTCGCTTCTTCGTCCGAAGGCCGCACGCAGGCGGAAGCGAGAGACGCGTTGTACGCCGCCGTGGCCGACGTAAAGGTCGACCATTATTACACGGGCAGTTGGCTGATTAACGAAGACGTCGTGCAGAGCTCGCAGGAAGGATTAAAAAAGACCGAGTGGATTACGCTCGTTTTTATTATGACGATCCTGTTCGTCGTATTCCGTTCGGCGGTAGCTCCGTTTATTCCGCTGCTGTCCGTCGGGCTGACGTATCTGGTCTCCCAGTCGGTCGTCGCCTTTCTCGTCGAATATCTCGACTTCCCGCTTTCCAACTTTACGCAAATTTTTCTGGTCGCGGTGTTGTTCGGGATCGGCACGGACTACTGCATCCTGCTGATCAGCCGCTTCAAGGAGGAGCTGGCTCATCGCGGAGACAAGACGGAAGCGATTATCGAGACGTACCGGACGGCGGGCAAGACAGTCCTGTTCTCGGGTCTTGCGGTGCTGGTCGGCTTCGCCTCCATCGGATTATCCACCTTCGTGCTCTACCGTTCGGCGGTAGCGGTGGCGGTTGGGGTAACCGTACTGATGGTTGCTTTGTATACGCTGGTCCCGTTTTTTATGGCT
This sequence comes from Paenibacillus sp. MAH-35, assembly GCF_058135425.1. Classification (NCBI taxonomy): domain Bacteria; kingdom Bacillati; phylum Bacillota; class Bacilli; order Caryophanales; family Paenibacillaceae; genus Paenibacillus; species Paenibacillus sp. MAH-35. The sequence goes on along the minus strand of NZ_JBYUPU010000003.1, from coordinate 337,982 downwards.
GTGCTCGGAAAAGCGATTTTCTGGCCGGCCCGGGGATCGCTTGAGCATAAGCCGAGCCGTTTGTGGGGAGCCGTCGGTTCGTTCTCGCTGAAGCGTCCGTTAGGCGCCCTGCTTATTCTTGCCGTTATTATCATTCCTTTCCTGACGGCTTACAAAGGCTCGATCTCGTATAATTCGCTGGATGAGATCGGCGAGAAATACAACTCGGTTAAAGCGTTCCAAGTCATCTCGAACAGCTTCGGCCCCGGCGATTCGCTTCCTTCGACGATCGTGATGGAGGCGGACCAGCGGATGGATACGCCGGAGGGGTTGGCCGCGATCGAGCAAGCGACCCGGGAGCTGGCGGCAGTCGACGGTGTGAAGACGGTCCGCAGCGCTACAAGGCCGACCGGAGAGCCGATGAACGACTTCCAGGTCACCGAGCAGATCGGGATGGTGGACGACGGTCTGGGCCAGAGTACAGACGGCCTGGGGCAGATCGGCCAAGGATTGTCCGAAGCGAGCAAGGCGCTTAGCGGCAACGCTCCGAAGCTGAACGAAGCGGTGCAGGGAGCCGAGCAGCTCGTCGCGGGCACGAATGCGCTGAAGGCGGGCGTCGTCCAGCTCGGCGCAGGGCTGAAGCAGCTGGAGCAGGGCTTGCGCGAAGGATCGGTAGGCGCAGGCGAACTGCAAGCGGGACTAGAGCAGGCCAAGACGAGCGCGGAGCAGCTTGCGGCGGCTAGCCGTCAGATGCGGGCCGGCTATGGCGAGATCGGCAGCGGTCTCGGACAGCTGGCGCAAGCTTACGGCGACGTTGCCGCCGAGCAGCAGAAGCTGGCTGACGGGCTTGCCGAATTGAGAGCCGGGCTCGGCGGATTGGAGCAAGCTTATCCGCAACTGAAGGAAGATCCGAACTTTGCCCGGGCAATCGGCGCGGTGACCCAATTGCAGGCGGGAGCGGCCGGAATCAGCGAAGGTTTGAAGCAGTTGAACGGGCAGCTCGCCGGACTGGATCAGGGTATCGGCCGGGCGAATGCAGGCTTCGAGCAGGCGGCAGCCGGTCAGGCCGCGCTTGCCCAAGGACTTGGCCAGCTGGCCGAAGGCATTGCGGGCCTGCAAGCCGGGATCGAGCAGGCGGCGGACGGCCAAGGCCAGATTACGGCGAAGATTCCGGAGATGACGCGAGGTCTGGACCAGCTGGCAGCGGGACAAAAAGAGCTGCAGGCCGGATTCGCCGAGCTGAACGGACAGTTGGGACAGCTGACGAGCGGACTCGACCAAAGCGTGAACGGCTTGTCGCAAGTATCCGGCGGTCTCCAGACGGCGCAATCGTTCCTGAACGAGCTGTCGGGAGCGCCGAATAAGCAGATGACCGGCTGGCACATCCCGAACGAGGCACTGAGCAACGTCGATTTCCAAAAGTCGCTTGACGTCTATATGTCCGGGGACCGGAAAACGGTCAAATTCGATGTCGTATTCGCTGGCAATCCGTATGCGACGGAAACGCTGATGAAGATGGAGGAACTGAACGCCGCGATGGCGCGTGCGCTGAAGGGAACTTCGTTTGAACAGGCAGCTTACGCGATCGACGGAGTAACGAGCATGAATCACGATCTGAAGTCAATTTCCGACGCGGATTACTCTCGCACGATGATTTTGATGCTGATCGGAATATCGATTATTTTGATCGTGCTGTTCCGCTCGATTGTCATGCCGATTTATCTCGTATTGTCGCTGCTTGTCACGTTTTATACGTCGATGGCGATTACGGAAGTGTTGTTCGTCCGGATTCTCGGTTATGCGGGCATCAGCTGGGCGGTGCCGTTCTTCGGCTTCGTCATGCTGATGGCGCTTGGCATCGACTACAGCATCTTCCTGATGGACCGGTTCAAGGAGTACCGTCATCTGCCGCCGCAGGAAGCGATCCTGAAGGCGATGCGGAACATGGGGACGGTCATCATGTCGGCGGCGGTTATTCTGGGCGGAACGTTTGCGGCGATGCTGCCGTCCGGCGTCATGTCGCTGCTGCAAATTGCGACGATCGTATTGTGCGGATTGTTCCTGTACGCGCTCGTCATGCTGCCGCTGTTCATTCCGGTGATGGTGCGCACGTTCGGGGAAGCGAACTGGTGGCCGTTCATGGAGCGCAGCGGGCAGTCCCAGCGGCAGAGCGGCCGGGTTCCGGGCGGGATGGCTTCGATCCATTCGCATCAGGATCATTCCGGATAAGAGCGGCAGGCCGGAAGAATGCCGGGTTTATTGACCCGGTTCGGGTAGAAAACCCGCAGCTGCGCTGGTATAATTAGAGAAGGACAAGGCGAAGGGCCGTCATCTCCGGGTGACGGCTTTCGTATTGGCTTGCAGGGCCGGCGGTGGGAGAGAGGCCGGAATTCGATCGCGTGCAAGATCGGCATTTATCGATTAATCAGGGTGGGGAATCTAGTGGACTTATTTACATATGACGATGCGTCGAAAAGCGCGGGCAGGCTGCTAGCCGACCGGATGCGGCCGCGGACGCTGGACGAATATCTGGGACAAGAGCATATCGTCGGACCCGGCAAGCTGCTCAGGCGGGCGATCGAAGCGGACCAGGTCACCTCGATTTTGCTGTATGGGCCGCCGGGGACGGGGAAGACGACGCTTGCAAACATTATATCGAATGCGACGAACGGGGAGTTTGTCCGGCTGAACGCCGTTGACGCTTCGGTGAAGGACGTTCGCGAGGTGATCGAGCAGGCCAAGGCGAATAAAGCGATGTATGGCAAAAAAACGATATTGTTTCTCGATGAGGTACACCGGTTCAATACATCCCGCCAGGATGCGCTGCTGCCGTCTGTCGAACAGGGGATCATTACGTTTATCGGGGCGACGACGGAAAATCCGTTTCATCATGTGAACGGAGCGTTATTGTCGCGCTCGACCTTGTTCGAGCTGAAGCATCTGACGTTTGAGCATTCGCTCGGCGCGATGAGGCGAGCGCTGGAGGACGGCGAGCGCGGACTCGGCTTTATGCAGATCGAAGCCGAAGAGGAGGCGCTGCAGCATATCGCGCAGATGGCGAACGGCGATATTCGCCGGGCGTTGAATGCGCTGGAGCTGGCGGCGCTGACGACGTCGCCCGATCCGCACGGCATCGTCCGCATCACGCTGCAGGTGGCGGAGGAATCGATCCGCCGCCCGACGGTGAAGGCGGATGAGTCGACGCAGTACGACGTGTTGTCCGCCTTTCACAAAAGCGTGCGCGGATCGAGCGACGCGGCGCTGTACTGGTTTCTGTATGCGGTCGAGCAGCTCGGCATGGACCCGATGACGTTTCTGCGGCGGCTGATCGTCGCCTGCAGCGAAGATATCGGGCTGGCGAATCCGCAGGCGATGGTGCAGGCGGTGACGGCGATGGACGCCTACCATAAGATCGGCTGGCCGGAGGCCAAGTACAACATCGCACAGGCGATCCTGTTTGCCGTCGAGAGTCCGAAATCGAATTCGATTCCGATCGCGATCGCAAGCGTCATGGCATCGATCGAGCGGACGAAATCGGCCGAAGTACCGCTTCACCTACGTGATACCCATTACAAAGGGGCGGCGCAGCTCGGCCACCAGGGGTACAAGTATCCGCACGATTACCCAGGGCATTACGTGGCGCAGCAATATTTGCCGAACGAGATCCGCGAAGCCGTATTTTTCGACGCCTCCTCCCAAGGGATGGAGGAAAAGATGAAGCAAAATCAGCAGCTGCGCAAAAGGCAGGACGGCAGGGGCCAATGAGGCTGGGGCGGTTCGGGGGGGCACCACCGAGGGCTAGGGTGGGAGATCAATAAGAGCGGTTTGAGCCTCTTATTCCGTAAGAATTCAGGTCCCAAATGCAAATAAGAGCGATATGCAGCTTCTATTTTTCGTCAAATGGCGGATTTCCGGCGGATTAGCTGGAATAAGAGGTGCAAATCGCTCTTATTTTATCCCTTTTCAAGAAAACATACCCAATAAGGGGTGCAAACCACTCTTATACGACCGACGCCAAGTTGTGAAAGGAGAGAGGCCGCTGAATCCTTCCACATCCGAAGGAGAAGTCATCATATTACCAACGGATGAAATGTTTTCGTCTATTGGCAGCGAGTCGAATGATTTTATAATAAAACATGAAAGCGATTTCAATTTTAAGCGTAGTCTGGCTCGCTTCACAGTTCAGTTTGATGCACAGTCTGGCTCGCTTCACAGTTCAGTTCGATGCACATCTGGCTCGCTTCAGAGTAAGATTCGCTTCATAGTCCGTGTCGATCCATAGTCCTGACCGCCGCAACCGCCGCGGCAGACCGTCCAGTCAACTCATGGAAGAGGCGCTGCCGGCTACCCGATCGTTATGTCGAAGTCGGAGCCAATCGGTATGCTCCGGGACCGTCATTTTGAAGACGGAATCGCCATATCAGTTGCTCCGGGACCGTCATCTTGAAGACGGAATAGCGCCATATCAGTTGCTCCGGGAGCGTTATCTTGAAGACGGAATAGCGCCTTATCGGTATGCTCCGGGACCGTTATCGTGAAGACGAGATAGCGCCTTATTGGTATGATCCGGTACAACAGCGGAAGGTGCGTCTTATCCAAGGCCATCCATAGTTCAGTCATATAAACCATCCGTAATGGAGGAATGAACATGTCCGAACAAAATCGCAGCGAAGAGGCAACCGGAGCCGAGCGGCAGGAAAACGGAAACAGGTTGCAGGAAAACGGAAGCAGAAAGCAGGAAGACGGAAGCAGAAAGCAGGAAGACGGAAACAGGTTGCAGGAAGACGGAAGCAGGCCGCAGGAGGAGCAGCCGATTAGGCAGCAACCGGACCGGACGGACGGTTCTGAAGAGCAAGCGGCGGCGAGAGCGTCAATTAGCCGAAGAAAGCTGCTTGCGTCGGTTGGCCTTGTGAGCGCTGCGATGGCCGCAGGCACGGTAATGAGCAGAATAACGCCAGGATATGCGAGAAGCAAGGATGGTGAAGTAGTGGATTCCGTGTACGAGAATACGGCCGGCAAGAAAAAAGCGAAGCTGCAGCCATTGATTTCGATGACAGGGCCCATCGTGAATGTGAGGGATTTCGGCGCAGCCGGCGACGGGACGAATGATGACACGGCCGCCATCCGCAGCGCGTTAAGCGCCGTACCTGAAGGCGGCACTGTTTTTTTTCCGCTAGGCACATATCTGGTGACCGGGAATTTGTCCGTGCAAACGAATTGTATCACGCTGGAGGGACAAGGCTGCCAATCGAAAATCGTGTACACCTACGAGCAGACGGTGGCCGACACCGAGCAGACAGCCAGCTTGTTCACGTTCCAGGCTGGATTGACCGGCATTACAGTGAAAAGGCTGAACCTCCACTATACCGGCACTTTTTTCCCGAACGTCGGTGAAAGCTATAACGGCAAAGTAAGTGCGCTGATCTTCAACCGGTGTGAAGATGTGCTTGTCGAGAAGGTGGATATCTCCGGGTTTAATGCTAATGCGATTTACGTGTCGGGAACGAGCTCCGCTTATGCCAAACGGTTCAAAGTGCATCAGTGTTATCTTCATCACAACCGTGTTGCAGGCGTATTGTTCGGTTATGTCGAATTTATCAGCATCATCGATTGCGATCTGGAATACCACGGCTCTCAGCTGGACGGAGGAACCGGCTACGGCTGCGCCGGATTCTCGGGAGCGATGCCCATGCACATTCAGATCATCGGCAACCGGGCCAACTACAATTACCGCAAAGGGATCGACCTGCATGCCGGACTTAACGCGATCATCGAGGGCAATATTTGTCACGGCAACCGGCTGTACGGGATTTATGCGGTTGGGCCCCGGACGGGAAACGTGACGATTCGCGGCAATTTCATTTCCGGCATGCGCAGACAGACGATCGGAATTCCTGCTCCCTACACCTGGATTACCGGGATCAGTTTCGGCCATTATTCAACGGCTCTCACCCCGTACGAGTACGAAAACTACCTGATTGAAGGCAATACCTTAACGGATTTCGGGATGGGGGAGGGAGAGGCTTACCCGATCTACGGCTACTTCAACTTTCAAAAAGGAACCGTGCAGATCAAAAACAATGTGATCCGGGCCGGCCGCATTTCTTATTTGATCCTGTTGTCCACGGCCACTTCAGCCGGAAATCGCGATACGAAGGTTGACGTTTCAGGCAATCAGGCTTTTGTCGAGGAGTGCACCGAGTACACGCTCTATTTGCCGCAATGCAAGCAGTTGAACGTACAGGGCAACCAACTATCGACCCATCAGACGAACCGTCACGATGGGGTGACCGTTGTGGACAACGGAAGCTTACAAACGTTTACCTGCATCGGCAATCATATCGAAGATCCGCTCATCGCCCAACCGTCCGCCTTGAAGGGATACAACCAGACTTGGCTGACTTCAAAAAGTTATAAAGCCGGAAACTTCCTTAACGGAACGCTGGAGTAGAGAGAGGGGGGATCGCTGACGGATAAAGGGATTTACAGCCGGACGAGCCCATCAGGCCGGAGGGGAGGAGCGCAATCGGGTAAGGCGAACGTTCCCTCTTCGGGAAACGAGGCGGCCGAGGGCATTCCTGCTTTAGCGAAACGGAGAGCTCCTCCATACGAATACAATTCGTGCTAGAGAAGTCATCAAATTACCAACGGATGAAATGTTTTCGTCTATTGGATACGATGCGAATGATTCTATAATAGAATTTGTAAGCACTTTCATATGCAGCCTGGATTTATCAGATATCCTAACACCGCCTGGGATGCGAATAGGAGGTCGTGATGGCTTTGCAAAGGATGGCATGGAAGAAGCAATCGCTTGTTCTATTGTGTATGGTGCTGGTGATTACAATGTTAGGAGAAATGCCGGGTATGCTGCAAAAACGAGCAAACGCTTTCGCGCCAGGAGACCACGACTGGCATCTGGCCGGAGGACAGCTGCTGTTCAGCGGGCCGATCAACGCGCACGATGTGCTTGTGACTCCGCTGCAGTGGACGAGCGCACCGAATCAGATCGTGGCCGAGGCGGACATTACGCCGATGGAAAATGCGGGAAGCTCCTGGGCGCCGTCGCTGTTTCTGTACTGGAGCACGTCCAAGTGGGTATCCGTCGGGATTTCCGGAAACGCCAAATACAATACGAATCCGGGCGGGTATATCGGCACCGCTCCGTTAAAGACGACGTACCGGGTCCGCATCACATGGGACAACGGTACCGTCAAGCTGTGGGGAGGCCCCGCCGGAGCCGCGCCGGCCTTGCTGCATACCGCAGCGGCGCCGGAGTCCGGACCGCCGCCGTACTTGATTGTCGGCAAAGGATTCGGAGCGGCGACTACCTATACGCAGCCATTTCTCGCCAACGATTATACGGATGTGGGAGCGGCCGGCTACGTATACATTGATAATATATCGGTGCAAGCCGATAGTCAGACTACGTTTACCGAGACGTTCGAGAGCGGCATCGACCCGCTCCGCTGGCAGCTGTATACGTCGCCGGCCAGTATGCCGAATCCGCCCGTCGACCTGGAGGAGCTGTTCCCGAACTGGGTGGAGCCCGCGCAGCGCGGCGATATTTCGCCTCCGAAGGCGATCTACAAGGAGAACGATTGGATCGCGTACCGGGCGCGTTATGCGTCGGACGCTGCGTTCCGGACCTATGCAGACAGCCAGATCAACGCGCTGATCAGCCAGACGCAGCTCGTCATGGGCTACGACCAGAACCAGATCGCGAACATGATTCCGGAGACGACGCCGCTGGTCGATCTGTTCACGCCTTGCCCGATTCAACCGGAATACGGCTTTCCGCACGGGGTGTGGACATGGAGTCCGCTTGACCCGGATAAGGCGTATTGCGGCGGAGTCGCGTTTCCGAACGAGACTTATCCCGAAGAAGGCGTGATGACCGCTTATTGGGGCGGTCCGACTGTTCAGACCATTACATATTACAATCGGCAGTCGTACGACTTTGCCGGATTTCAATTGTCGCCCAGCTTCACGTCGTACATCCGGGCCAAAAAAGTCGCCTACATGTCCGATCAGGTCGGCAAAATCGCCCTGCTGTACCGGCTGACCGGCGACATCGCTTATGCGGAGCAGGCGAAGAAGATTTTGCTGCGGATGGCGGAGGTGTATCCCCGCTGGCTGCTGCACTCCGGGTACGGCGAATACGCGGATATGGACCCGAAGGACGCTGCCTTCGCGATCGGCCGGCTGCCCAGCTATGAGCTGACCGCACCGCCCAACGTGCCGAACCGGCAGCTCCATGCCGGCTACTGGATGGCCGGGAGAGGGATGGCGAACGGGATGGAGGGCTTGTTCATTCTGCCGCTCGTCACCGCTTACGATCTGATTCGCGACGCGGCTGCCGGTCCGGGCCTGCTTCTATCGGATGCGGACCGGCTGGCGGTCGAACGGGATCTGTTCCTCGAAGCTTCCACGTTGTTCGTGGCCGATCCGGCTTACAACAACAAGTCGATCTATAACCGTACGGCTGCCGCCGCAATCGGCGTATTGATCGGCGAGCCGGAGCTGGTACGGTTCGGCGCGGATGCGTTCGACAAGTTTTTGACCGACTGGTATAAGCCGGACGGAACGCCTGCCGAGACGGCGGCGTACGGGCTCCAGGTGCTGCAAACGATGTGGAAGCTTGGCGAGATCTTGAACGGATATTCCGACCCGGCCGGTTACGTGCCGCCTCCGGGACAGTCGCGGATCGACAACTACGAAGTGTATAGCCGCCCGGACTATCAAATGGTGTTCCGCGCGCTCGGCGATACCGTGCTGCCGTCGCTGAAATATCCGCCGATCGGCGATTCGTATACGACGAGCGCGCCATCCGGCCAGTTTTTGCTGATCGGGGCCAAACGAACGGGACTTCCGATCCTGCTCAGCATGCTGAAGAGCGGCCAGTTCCCGTACGGCGGCGTCGAGGCGCTGCTGTATTACCCGGACGGACTTGATGAAGCGGGGCCGATCGAGCTGCCCGATCTGCTGCTGCCGGACTGGAAGCTCGCCTACTTGCGCGGGGGTCCGAACAATCTGGACAGCGTCGCGCTGCTGAACGCCAGCGACTGGTACGGACACCGCCATCTGGACAGTCTGGACCTCACGTATTGGGCGAACGGCGGAGAATCGTTATCCGATATGGGGTATTTGTGGGATCATCCGCAGCAGGCGATGACCGTCCGCTCGGCAGCCCACAATCTCGTTATCGTCGATAAGAAAAATCAGCGGAGCAGCGGCAAGACCGGAAGTATCCGCTTGTATACGGGAGAAGGACCGGTCCATGCGGCGGAGGCGGAGTCGAACGCTTATGCGGAGACCGACATGTACCGCAGAACGGTCGTTCAGGTTCAAGGGCAGGATGATCCGGCGAAGCCGGAGTATGTAGTCGACTTCTTCCGCGTCCGCGGCGGCGCTTCGCACGATCTGATCGTTCACGCGCCTACGGACGGCGTCGTGACGGGCGGAATCCCGCTTCAGCCGGGCGGAGCGGGCGAGGTTAGCGCCTACGGACTGACTGGCGTGACGACCGCAGCGGCCGCAGGCGTATGGACGGCCGACTGGGCGAACAACGGGGGCGGAGCCAGGACGAAAGCATGGCAAGTTCCGTCGGCCGAAGAGGACGTTTACGTCGGGCAGGGCTGGGGACAAAGAGGGAAGGATGACGCGGGAGCCGAGCTGCCTTATCTCGTTCGCCACCGCGACCAATCGACAGAAGGAAGCACGTTCACGACTTTGTATGAATCGTACCGTGCGGCGCCTACTGTAGAGAACGTGGAGCCGCTTCTGCCGCAAGGCTGGACGGCAACCGTACAGACGCCGGTCGGGGTAAGCGTATACGGGGATGGCTGGCGCGACTACGTCGTCAGCGGGACCGGCAGCGGAGGCGCTCAGCCGCTGCAGCTGCTCCGGAACGGAGATGTGAACCCCGTTCAGTTCGCCGGACAGCTTGGTGTGTTGTCCTTCGGAGCGGACCCATCCGCAGCCGCAGCAGCCTGTAACATGAATGCGGTGTATTTGGCCGGAGAAGGGCGGATCGAGTATAACGGGGCGGGACTTGCGATCGCCGGCGGGCAAGGGAAGGAAGGGCAGATCGGCGGGGCGCAGACGGACGGCTTCACGGCAACCGCTCTGGTAGCGGGAGCGGAGCAGTGGATCGGCGGCATGGTTTATGTCAAGCGCGGAACCGTATGGACGGCGTACCCGGTCCTTGACGTTACCGTGCAGGACGGGAAAACGAAGTTCGTCACCTATGAAGCGCCGGACGGTTATCCGTTCCCTGGCGGAGAAGCATGGAAGCTCGTTCCATACGCCTATGCCGCGAAGTCGGAAGCCGGCGCTTGGAACATCGTATCGGTAGGCGGCGGCGCCGAGCTGCTGCTGCCGGACTGCGATCCGCCGGCGCTGACGCTGCTCGGCGCCAACCCGCTGACGGTAACCGTCGGGGCGCCTTACGCGGAACCCGGCGTCTCCGCCTGGGACGGCCGCGAAGGCGATCTGTCCTCGCAGGTGACTGTGACCGGCTCGATTTATACGCAGGCGGCCGGAACATACGCGCTGACGTACCGCGTGGCCGATACGTCGGGCAATGAAGCGACCGCGGTCAGGACCGTGCACGTCACGACCGGTCCGGACGTGATCGACCAGCGCATCAACGCCGGGGAGGCGGACGGCGATATCGTCCATTCGCTGGCCGTCAAGCTCCGCAACAGTTTGAAGCAGGCGGTGCATCAGCTGGAGAAGGGGGACCCGGGGAAGGTGGCCAAACATATCGGCGACTTCCGGAAACATCTCGACCGGAGCAGCACCCCCGGCGATATAAGCAGCGGCACGAAAAGCTGGCTGGAGCTCCAGACGGACGCCTTGCTGCAAATCTGGACGGGAGGGTGAGGGAGGGCGGAACGCCCTCTTCCTTCATGCAAGTCTTACCGGGCGTCATAAGAGGTTGTTCAAAAAGTCCGCTTTTGATCACGAAGCAGATCAGGAAGCGTACTCGACATCGAATATGGAATTCAGCCGGAACTTCCGGTGCTCACGTAGCCCACTACGCTCCGCTCCTCATTTCCTGGCTTCATCCCATCTTCTCGGTGCTGAAAACCGGACTTTTTGAGCACGCACTATAAGCGAAAAGGAATGGAGCTGATGAGATGAAGACGATAAAGATCGGTCTCGCAGGCTTATATACGATCGTTCTTCTGGGCAGCGGCTGCACCTCTTCCTTGCGTCCGGACAGCATACCCGGGGAGGGCGGGCTTGATGCCCGGGCGACCGGCGCGGAACTTGCGTCAGCGCAGGAGAAGCTCGTATTGAACTGGTTTGTCCACGGGGCCAACAGCGCGTCGCTGCCGTCCCGCGACAAAGACTTCGTCCGGCAGGCGATCGAACGCAAGTTTAATGTCGAATTAATCGTCGAACATATGCAGATGAGCAACGATTATACGAACCGGCTGAATCTGCGGCTGGCCGGGAGCGGAGCGCCGGATCTGTTCATGGTCGACGGGGGCGTGTCGAACAAATATATCATGGACCGGGTCGCGATGGATTTGACGGAGCTGGTGACGCCGCAGACGATGCCGAATTACTTTAAATACTGGATCACGGAGACGGAGCTGAAACGGTACCAGGTGCAGGATATGTTCCGCCGTGCGCCGGTCCCTTATCCGAAGCGGGCCTATATCTCCTATTACGTTCGCAAAGACTGGCTCGACAAGCTCGGATTGCCGATCCCGAAGACGTACGAGGATATGATCGAGACGATGAAGGCGTTCACGTTCAAAGATCCAGACGGCAACGGCAAGCAGGACACGTACGGCTTTACAACGGCGGGCGGCGGGTATACGGTTCCGATCGTGTTTCCCGAGTTTTACAAAAACGGAATATACGGCGGCCTTATGATGGAGAACGACATGTTCGTGGACGGCACGACGGACCCCCGGATGGAGCAGGTGTTTACCGATCTGCTGGAGACGATCCAGCTTGGGGTGATCGACAAAGACTGGTTTCTGCAAAAGTCCGGCGAAGACATCAACAAAGCGGTTCAGGGAAAAGTCGGCATCGTGATCTCCGGCGGCGCCATGGCGGCGTATGACCATGCGACCTGGTCCATCCAGTACCGGACGAAGGAAGTGCTGAGGCAGGCCGGCAAACCGGAGGAAGCGGCCAAGGTCGATTGGCAGCCGTTCCATCCTTGGGCGGATACGGGGGTGGCGACGATGACGCTGCCCGGGGCCCCGTTCATGTTCAGCTCCAAAACGACGATCGAGAAAGCGAAGCGGTCGATTCAAATTCTTGACTGGCTCGCAAGCGAGGAAGGGTTCATGCTGACGCGATTCGGAATCGAGGGCGTCCATTACACGAGAGACGGCAATAAAATCACAATTGATCCGGTCGCGACCAAACGGGACATTGCCGACAACGGATACTTTTTAGCCGTGTATAGCTTCTTCTCTCAGGGCGATGCGCAGACGTTAGGCTTGGAGGTCATTCAGCCGGATGAGACCGAGCGCGACCGGAAAATTTTCGAGAAAATATCGTCGTATGTATTCAAACCGTCGATCGGCACGAACGTAGCCCCGCCGACCGGGCTCGATATCAGCTCGTTCCGCAAGGAGATGTGGAGGTATCAGGCCAGGGTGCTGTTCGAGGACAAAAGTGCGGCGAACTGGCCGAAATACCGCCAGGAGCTGATGACGACGCACCGAGGCAAAGACATATTCGAAGCCTACGCCCGGCAAATGAGCGAAGCTTTTGGCCGTACGATCGGCTTCCGGGCGGAGCCGTGACGGCCGCGCCGTTACCCCGATAATCGCACATGCAGACACACCATAACGGGAGGCGGGCGCACATGAGACTGCTGTATGCAATACGCGATGCCTATCGGAAGTCGACCCAGCTGAGGCTGACCTCATATTTCATGGCGATCCTGATTCCGCTGGTCGCGGTGAGTCTGTACGCCAATGTCCAGTCCCAGCGCATCCTCAACGAGCAGGTAGGCGAACGGACGCTGGCGGCGCTGCGCTCGACGATGGCCCACATCGATCTTACGCTGCAAAACGTCGAGGAGCTGTCGGTTCTGACCGCCACCGATTACAACATGAATCAGCAGCTCCGGCACCAGGACGTCGATTCGCCGGCCGAAGCGACGATCGATTTTCAGAAAGTGCTGTTCAGCCTGACCAATATGAACGCGGTGAACACGATGCTGACGCAAATCTCGATTTACCATGCGAGGTCTGGGCTCATCTTCTCGTCCCGGTACGGCGTCCGGCGTCTGGAGGAATACCGCAGCGAAGCTTGGTACACGCGGACGGTCGAGGCCGGCGGCGACAGCGTCTGGATGATTCCCGACCGCAATATGTATGTTGGAGGGGAGCGGGAGGTCGACCCCATCTTCAACGAGGACAGCGTCACGCTGCTGCGCCTGATGGATCAGCTCGACAGTCCAGTCAGACAAAATATATTGATGATGACGATCGGCAAGGAAAAGTTTCTGAACGTGATCCAGAATTTGACCGCCTCGACTCCGTCCAGCCGGGTGCTGCTGCTCGACCGGTACGATAATCGGATCGTCGGCTCCGATCGGGAAGAGAGTATCGCGGAGATTCGGGCCACGGAAAACCGGGAAGGCGTGATGATCCCGACCGGCGACGACGGAGACAGCTTATCGATGCGGGTGCGCTCGAAGTCTTCGGGCTGGTCGCTCGTGCTCGTACAGCCGGAGAAAGCGATATATGCAAAGTCGAACAAGGTGCGCCAGTTCACCTATCTGATCGCGATCGTGAGCGTGCTGCTGGCGCTGCTCATCTCATGGGGCGTGTACCGCGGCATTGCGGCTCCGCTGCTCAAGCTGGCTTACGGGATCAAGCAGATCCGGCTCGGCAATCTGAACGCCCGGCTGTCCGCGAGCCGTCCCGACGAATTCGGTTTTTTGAACCGTTCGTTCAACGAGATGGCCGAAGAACAGCAGCACCTGATCGAGAATATTTATAAACAGCAGCTGTATACGGCAAAGACGGATTTGAAGTTTCTCCAATCGCAGATCAACCCGCATTTTTTGTACAACACGCTCGATTCGATCTATTGGACGGCCAAAAATTACGATGCCGAAGAAATCAGCGAGATGGTCGTTCATCTGTCCCACTTTTTCCGGCTCAGTCTGGGGGAGGGGCGGGATATTTTTACCGTCGAGGAAACGATCGAGCATCTTCAATATTATTTGCAGGTGCAGCAGATCCGGTATACGAACCACTTCTCGGTCAAGTTCGACGTAGATCCGGAGACGCTGCAAATTCCGATCCTGAAGCTGCTGCTCCAGCCGCTCGTCGAAAACGCCATTCTGCACGGCCTGGAGAAAAAGCCGGAAGGGGGAGAGCTGTATGTGGGCGCCCGGATCGAAGGCGCTTACTTGCGACTGGAAGTGAAGGATGACGGGGTGGGCATCGATCCGGAACGGTTGTCGTTTATTAACGGCGAACTGAATAAGATTACATACAAAGACGTACTGCGAGTGACAAACGCCGGAAGCGAGTCTGTCGACCTGTACGGATTATCCAACGTTAAAGCGAGGGTCATGCTGTTTTACGGAGAAGACGCGCGAATTCGCATCGAAAGCGAGGAGACGGCCGGAACGGCGGTGACGATCTGGATACCGCTTGAGAAGATGCATGCGCTTGCAGCAGGCATGTAGCGGGCGTACGTCCGCCCCCGCTGCGCCGGTCGAACAAACCCGGACGAAAGTCCGACACAACAAGGAGCGTGCCGCCGATGAACCTGATGGTCGTAGAGGACGAAGCCAAGCTGAGGGAAAATATCGTATCGGGTATCCCGTGGGAGCGGCACGGCATTGAAGTGGTAGGCGCCGCCGCAAGCGGACGCGAAGCGCTGCAGCTGTTCGACGAGACCAAGCCGGATATCGTCCTGCTCGATATCCGGATTCCCGAGCCGGACGGTCTCGTCGTCGCGGCGACGGTCAGCGAGCGGAATCCCCGGGTCAAAATCGTGCTGCTGAGCGGACACGACAACTTCCGGTATGCGCAGAAGGCGATTGACGTTAATGTGGTCAAGTACCTGCTGAAGCCGGCCCGGGATACCGAGATTTTAAGCGCGGTGCTCGAAGCGAGGAAGCGGATCGAAGAAGCCCGCGAGTCGACGCATACACTGGAGGAGCTGCGCCGGAAGTGGAACGAGCACGCTCCGCGGCTCCAGGAGCTGTTTTATCAAAATTGGGTGGCCGGCACTTATTCCGGCTGGGAGGTGGATAAACAAAGCGAAGATCTGACGATCGACCTGTCCGGCGTCACCCGGTATGCGGCCGCCGTAGTCGAGCCCGACCCGCTGCGGGAAGGAGATACCCGTTACGGCGAACGGGACGGCTCGCTGCTGCAATATTCCGTTACGGTCATCGCCAAAGACTACTTCGCCGAAAAACCGGGACAGCTGGACTGCAAAGTGTTCCCCGACTACCGCGGCTCGACCGTTCTGCTGTTTTTGAACCGGGGCGAGCGGACGGAGGAGCAGTTTGTCGCCGAAATTCAATTGTTGACATCCAGATTGCTGACGATGATTAAAGAGTACTTAAAAACGACGGCCAGTGCCGGGATCGGTCTAGTTACCGCGGACCCGGAAGGCGTGAGCAAATCGTACCAGCAGGCGAACAAAGCGCTGCAGGAGAGGATCGTCTACGGCGACGACTTGGTCGTGCCGTACCGCGAAGGGAAGCAGTCGCATCTGTGCATCCCCGCAGCGCCGCCGCTGGAGAAGCAGCTCGAGAACGCCCTGGAGACGGGCAACCGGGAGAAGGCGCTGGAGACGGTTGACCGGCTGATTGAGGAAGGAATCGGTCAGGCTGCGACTGTCGAGGAGGTGCACGAGAACGTGCTTTATTTCAGCAGTCTTCTCGTCCGTACCGTTCATGCCCAAGGATGGCCGATGAAGGAGGTGGCAGGCGACACGTACGATACGTTTCAGGATTTGCGTTCGCTGCATACGAAGGAGCAGATCCGGCAATGGCTGCACGGCACGATCCGCGCGATAACCGACTATGCCAGCAAGCGCAACAGCGTCAAGCTGCATGATATCGTCCGTTCGATGCTGGAGGCGGTCGAGAAGGACATTCATCGCGACCTGACGCTGCACGTGCTGGCGAGGAAGCTGTTTTTGACTCCGTCTTATTTGTCCCGGCTGTTCAAGCAGCATACGGGGCAGGCGTTCTCCGACTATGTGCTGGAGAGGAAGATGAAACGCGCCATGGAACTGCTCGAAAGCGGGGCGAAGGTGCTCGAGACGTCGGCCGCGATCGGCTACCGCGACGTCAGTTATTTTACGAAAGTGTTCCGCAAGCATTGGGGCATGACGCCCGGGGAAATCAAAAAAACGAATGGTTAAGGGGGACATACCGATGTTCGCAACGGCAAGAAAAAAATATGCCTGGATGATGGTATCCGTATCCGTCATGCTGCTCGCCGCAAGCTGTTCCGGCAAATCGAATGAACCGGCGGCAACTGAGAAAAAACCGATCGACATGCATATGTTCAGCGCCAGCGGCGGAGGAGCCGAATGGTTCGAGAATACGTACGGCAAATTTCTTCGCGAGAAGTTCCCGCATATTACGTTCAAAGTGTATTACCCGACCGACATTTCCATCGCAGACTACGTGGCTACCTCCAAGGATCCGCTTGATATCGTATTCGGAGCTTATACGACCTTCCATACTTCGATTCTGAACATGAATCTGCAAAACGACATCTCCGATCTGATCAAACGCGACAAATACGATCTGAACAAGCTAGAGCCGACTGTAGTCGAGCTCCAGCGCCAGCTGGCAGGCGGCGGCATTTACGGGCTGCCCGCTTTCATAGGCACGTCGGGGTTGTATTACAACAAGGATCTGTTCGACAAATTCGCCGTGCCGTATCCGAAGGACGGCATGACCTGGGACGAAGTGTACGATCTGGCGGTGAAGCTGACGAGGCAGGACGGGGGGACGCAGTACTACGGATTCGCCAACGACAATTATTCCTATATACAGGTAAATCAGCTGTCTCTTGATCTCATCGATCCGAAAACGCACAAAGCGAGCTTTAATACCGACGAGTGGAAACGGGTCGTGCAGATGATGACGAAGTTTATGAGCATTCCGGGCGTCGATATCGCTCAGGCTACGGTCGCTAACTTTAATACGAAGGGTACGGTGGCGATGGCGACCAACTATACCGGCTGCTGCGGATTCACCCCGGGCGATGCGGTCAAAAACTGGGGCGTCGTGCGGATTCCGGATTTCCCGGATAAGCGCAACATAGGCCCGCAGGTATTCCCGAACTACTGGTTTATGAGCTCTACGAGCAAGCAGCGCGACGCGGCGTTCGAAGTAATCAAATATGTCGCATCCGAGGAATTCCAAATCTCGCTGAACTCGCGCGGACTGGCGACGGCGTTGAAAGATACGAAGCTGCATGAGAAGTACGGGCAGGATCTGCCGAAGTACCAAGGACGCAACATGTCGGTTCTGTTCCCGAAACCGCATGCGAAAATGTCCAACATTACCGAGTATCAAATTGTGGCGGCGCAGAAGCTGAACGCCGCGCTTACGCAAATCGTCAAAGACGGCAAAGACGTCAATACGGCGATCCGCGAAGCGGCGGAGGCGGCTGATAAAGATATTCAGGCGGCCAAGGCGAGCAAGAAATAAACAGCACCCGGATTCGTGCAAGCTTCCCGGCGCAGGTTGCGGCCGGGGAGCCTTTGCACGGGCGGGGAAGGAAACCGGAGAAGGAAGGCGGAGAAGGACGGCAACTGGAACGAAGCAGGGAAACCATCTGAACAACGAAAGGTTAGGTGGTACGGGTATGAAACGATTCGTTCGCAGGTCGGTCCTGCGAACCGTCGCGCTGGTGATGGCGGCGGTCCTGGTGTTAGGCGCTGTGCCGTTCGTTCCGGGACAGACGGTTAAGGCCGAGGAGATTGCGGTACTGGAACCGGAAGCGGGAATGGAGACGCAAGTTGAAGTTGGAGCTGAAGCTGAACCTCAACCTGACCCTGAAGTTGAAGCAGAAGCAGTAACGGGAATTGAAGCGGAAGTTGAAGCGATTACGATGGAGGAAGCGGGGGACATGATGAGCATACAGCAAGCGCCCGAACTCCCGAACGGCGGATTCGAGGAGATCGCGGCCGGGCGGCCCGCCGGGTGGAGCTACATAAGCGGAGGCGTCGAATCTTCCACCGCCCAGGTGCGCGGGGGAGCCTACAGCGTGAAGCTGACCGATACCAGCTCGGCCAGCTCGACCGGGCTGCGCAGCGCCAAAATGCCGGCAACGGCCGGTCAGACGTATGAAGCGAGCGTGTATTCGTATAACCTCGAAGGCGTTTCCCAGCTTTATCTGGAATATTGGGACGCAAGCAATAACTACACGCAAATTTATATCGGCAGCAATTCTTCGCTGAACGGGTGGGGCCGCATCCAAGTGTCCGGCGTCGCCCCGGCCGGGACGGTTGCCGTAAGTCTCCGATTATATCTGCATGTGGCGAACACAGGGTCCGCCTATTTCGACGACGCCTCCTTCAGTCAAGTGCTGACCGGTCCGCAGCCGGGACTGCTGAACGGCGGACTGGAGGAAGTCGATAACGGCCGCCCGAAATATTGGGAGATGGCGGCTACGGCCCAATTGTCCACCGAGCAGAAGCGGTCCGGCACCTACAGCGTCAAAATCAACGACCCGACCAGCACGGCCGGCGTTACGGTCCGGAGCCACCGGATCGCCGTCACGGCGGGACAGCGGTACGAATCGACCGTATGGTCGTACAATCTGCAGGGCGTGTCCCAGTTGTACCTGGAGTTTTGGGATGCGAACAACAACTATACGACGATTTTGACCGGAACCAACGATACGCTCAATGCCTGGAAACAAATCCGGGTGGAGGGACTAGCGCCGGAAGGAACGACTCAGGCGGCCGTCCGGTTTTATTTGCACAGCGCGAATATCGGAACGGCATACTTCGACGATGCGACGTTCCGCGAGTCGCCTGCCGTCCCGGTGCCGCAGCTGCAGAACGGGAGCTTCGAGCAGGTGGTGCAGAATAAGCCGGTCGGCTGGAAAGGGGTAAACCGCGACGTTCAACTGTCCGGCGATCAGACGAAAGACGGCGTGAACAGCGCGAAGATCGCGTATTCCGGCAGCGGAGCCGTCCCCGGCGTACGAAGCCATCCGGTAGCCGTAACGCCCGGAGAGCGGTATGACGGCACGATCCATGTCTATACGACTTCAGGCGTTCCGGCGCTTCATCTGGATTATTGGGATGCGGACGAAACGCTGCTCGCCTCGGCAGCGGCCGAAGGCACGGGCGCCGGAACGTGGGAGCCGCTGACCGCGGGCGGCATCGCGCCGGCCGGGGCGAAAAGCGTGACGCTCCGTCTGACGATGAACGCCTCGCAGGCCGGAGAAGCTTACTTCGACGACGCCCTGCTGCGCCGTGCGGATACGGCCGTCAACGCCAAAACGCGCACGACTTATTACACGCCGGCCAAAGTGACGGCTGCCCGGAGCAACGTGTTGCAGTACAACTGGGCGGCAACCTTGAAGGACGGGGCCGTCGCCCGGGCCGACAAATATACGGTCAAAGGGCTCGATTTCCTATGGAACCTCGTAACCGGACCTAACCTGCCGCGCAGTTACGGCGTCAACCAGACGATCGGCAGTCCGATTACCGGCAGGCAGATCGATCAATACGGCAACTATCCGTACAAGGCCGATCCAATTAACGACCCGTGGAAAATCGTCGATCCGAGCAGCGGCTACAAATTCCCGACGAACGACTTCGGCGCGTACTATGAGAGCGGACTGGACGATCACGGCATTTTCCAGCCAAGTCTGGCCGACCGCAGCCTGCTGGTCAACACGCTGTATCCGGAGAAAGGTCCGGATTGGGGCGTCGACGACGGTTTCGGCTGGGTCGACGAGAACGGCCACCGCTATACGTTTATCGCCTATTACAATCACTGGTTCGTCTGGTACGGGAGCGGCATGATTCAGGATGCGATGCAAGGACTCCGCGACGCTTACCTGTACACCGGAGACGTCAAATACGCGCGGGCCGGATCGGTGCTGCTCGACCGGGTGGCCGACGTCTACCCCGAGATGGATACGATGAAGCATGACAAAACCGTCTTCCTCAATTCTCACGGGGGCACGGGGCTCGGATACGCCGTCGGCTCGATCTGGGAGACCGGGCTGGTGAAAGATTTTATATCGGCCTATGACGCGTTTTTCCCGGCGATGAACGACACCCAGCTGACTTCGTTTCTGGAAGGGAAGCGAAATCTGTATAAGCTGATCAACAGCAAAAGCACCGGTGCGGGCATCAAACGGAACATCGAGGACGGCATCCTCCGCGAAGTGTTCCCGGGCGTGAAGGCGGCGCGAATCCGCGGCAACGACGGCATGCACCAAAGCGCGCTGGCGATGGCCGCGGTCGTGTACGACACGCTGCCCCAGACGAAAGAATGGCTTGACTTTACGTTCCAGTCGGGCGGCAATGTGGCGAGTCCTCCGGGCGTATCGGGCGGCAACATCCTGAACTCGCTGATCAGTGTCGTCGACCGCGACGGCAACGGGAACGAAGCGTCGCCGGGCTACAACATGCTCTGGCTGTCGACCCATCAGCTGACGGCGGACATTCTGGAAGGCTACGATCTGTACCCGGAAGCCGATTTGTATGAAAACGTCAAGTTCCGCAAAATGTTCTCGGCCTTTTACCCGCTCATCTTAAGCGAGAAATATACGGCGAATATCGGGGATACCGGTTCGACCGGCAACCCGAGCATCTCGGTGAAGCTGACCGACATGGTGAAGGCGTTCTACAAGTTCGGAGACCCGGTTTATGCGCAGATGGCCTATTTCCTGAACAACAACCGCGCAGACGGCATCCATCTGGACGTATTCTCAGCCGATCCGAACGCGATAGCGGAGCAGATCCGCAGCGTGATCGCCCTGCACGGCCCGCTTAATCTGGGCAGCGACAATTTGACGGGCTACGGCTTCGCCGCCCTTCGCGACGGGGCCAATGTGTTCAACAGCTTCGGACTGTCGTACGGATTCCCTTCGATGGATATCGCGTACCAGAATACCGACGTGAAGCTGTTCGAAGCTTCGGGAACGGTGCAATTGGAAGCGAACAATCCCGGTGCCGACATTACGTTTGAATTTACCGTGACGAAGGCGGACGATTACGAGATCGATCTGCTGCCGTTCAAGGCGCCGACTTACGGGATCTACCGCATCTCGGTCGACGGGCAGCCGATGATGGACATGGACTTTTACGGTTCCAACTCGAACGACTTCATCGCGCTCGGCCGGAAGCAGCTGTCCGTCGGCACGCATCAGATCCGCTTCGAGAATATCGGCAAAAACGCCGCCTCCGGCAACTACAAGATGGGCGTCCGCAACTTGAACTTGCTTGACGAATCGGCCCGCCAGCAGCGTGACCAGGCGGGGGTTCAGGCGAACACGCTGCGCGATTTCTGGATGTACTACGGACGGAACACCGGACACGGCCACCGCGATACGCTGAACCTGGGCGTTCACGCATTCGGGCTTGATCTGTCCCCGGATCTCGGTTATCCCGAATTCGCCGACAGCATCGACATGCACCGCGCACAGTGGGTGATTAATACGATCAGCCACAATACGGTCGTGGTCGACAAAAAGAAGCAGCTGGCGCAGTTCGTAGCCGAACCGAAACACTTCGACGACGGCGGCATGGTGAAGCTGATCGACGTCGAAGCGCCGAAAGTATACACGCAGACCGATCTGTACAAACGGACGACCGCGATGATCAAAATCGACGACGCCAACTCGTATGCGGTCGACTTTTTCCGGGTGAAGGGCGGCAGCGACCACTATTTCAGCTTCCACGGAGCGGAAGGAACGGCAACCGCCGAGGGGCTTCAGCTCGTCCAGCAGCCTACGGGCACCTATGCCGGTCCGGATGTCGAATACGGCCAGCGGGTCGATGACGTGGCAGGTCCCGGCTATATGGGCAGCGGATTTCATTATTTAAAAAACGTATCGCGGGATACGAGTCCGGCAGACACGTTCAGCATCGACTGGAAAGTAGTCGACACGTGGAAGGTGCTGCCGGCCCCGGCCGATATCCATCTGCGCCTGACGATGCTCGGACAGGTGGACGATGTGGCGCTGGCGGACGGCGTTCCGCCGCAGAACAAGCCGGGCAATCCGAAGACGCTTCGTTATATGGTCGCCCACCGGAACGGGACCAATCTCGACAGCCTGTTCACCTCGGTGATCGAGCCGTACAAGGACAACCGCACGATCGCTTCGATCGTACCGGCTGCGGTGAAGGCGGGAGGCCAGCCGGTAGACGGCAACGACGTCAAAGCGGTGAAAGTGACGCTGGCAAACGGCCGCGTCGATTACATCGTCAACGCCTTAAATACGACTGTCGAATATACGATCGACGACAAGCTGCGGTTTAAAGGGTTTATGGGCGTTTATTCCGAACAGAACGGCCAAGAGGTATACCGCTACGTGCATGACGGCTCGTATATGGCGCCGGTCGGCGAGAATGCACCGGATGCTGCCGGAGCGCTGCAGGGCACGGTGGTTACCTTCACGAAGACGCCGTCCGTTCAAAACGAGATCATTGTCGAGATGGACTTGACGGGCGCAACTCTGGAGCAATTGACGGGCAAAACGATCTATGTCGCAAGCGACGGCGTCCGCAACGCGGCTTATCGGATTCAAGGCGCAGCGTCACTCGGCTCCGGGCGGTATAAGCTCGACATCGGGGATATTACGCCGATCCGCTCGTTTGCGGATGCGTACGATTTCAGCAAAGGTTATATCTACGATATGGCCGAAGGCGCCGCCTTCCGGATTCCGCTGACGAGGGCGTTATATCAGGTGCAGACCGTCGCGGCCGTGACGGGACAGCGACATCAGGGCTGGTATACGTCGGAAGCGACCGTCTCGCTCAGCGTATACGGCATGGCCGGCAGCGTCAGCTCGTCGGTGTACAGTCTCGATGGCGGGACCAACTGGCAGACGTATCATACGCCGTTCGTATTAAGCGATAGCGGCACTCATGTCGTCCAGTTCCGTTCGACGGACGCTGCCGGCAACGCCGAACCGGTCCAATCTGTAACCGTTCCTGTAGACCGGCTGGCTCCGGTTACGCAGGCGCAGACGAGCGCGGAAGCGGGGGTGGGGGGCTGGTACGCTTCGCCGGTATCTGTGGCGCTGACGGCCTCCGACGCGCATTCCGGAGTAGCAAGGACGGAATATGCGTTGTCGGTAACGGGGAGCACTTATGGGCAGCAGAGCGGCTTCCAGCTTTACACCGGACCGATTGTGCTGCAGGACGGCAGCCATGTGCTCCAATTCCGCTCCGTTGATATGGCCGGGAACACGGAAGAGCTGCAAACGGTTGAGGTGAACGTAGTCACGCTGGACGGAATGAGCGCGAAGGTGGATTCGTACGCCGGCAGCGGCCATATTCAGGCCACGTTTGCCTCCCAGCTAAGCTACAGGCTTTCGATTATTAAACTGCTCGTCAGTCAAGGCTCCATGCAGACGGCGATCGACTATATGAACGATTTTCTGGCTTATATACGCGATCCGTCCGTGCAGCAGCAAGGCCTGCTGTCCGGTAGAGCGCTGGGGGATCTGGTCAGCAGCGCCCAGCATTGGATTCATGGGAACTGACTGAGACGGTAATGTGAAGTGGGGCGATTGACTTGGCGGACAGCCGGTCAGTCGCCTCTTTTTTTGCTATTCGGCGTCCTGGAACGCGGATAATTGTCAAGGGCTGTTAGCGTCCGCGCATACGAGCCGGCATGGGAAGACGGTGCCGGAAAACACAGACTGATTCCAGTAGAGGAAAATTATTGGTTGCGCATGCGCCCCTTAGTCTGTACATTTAATAGTGGGAATTGACGATGGAGAGGGGACAAATACGAATGCTGCGAACGATTGAACTTCAACATGCGCTGTTTCAGGGCGCGGTATCTTTGGAGCCTGTAGAAGGCGGGATCAAGCCGTGGAGAATCCCGTACAAGGATTATGTGTTGTATCCGCCGAACGGAATTAACAAAACGTCGGAAATATCGGCGGGGGTCCGCTTGCGGTTCGCCACCGATTCGGCCGTGATCCGGATCGAGCTGGCTCCTGTGCTGGCGGCCGTCGAGCTGGACCTCGTCATCGGCGGAACAATAATACAGACGTGCAAGCTGGCGCAGGGGGATTCGCTCGCGGTTTTTGAAGGGCTGCCGGGGCAAGACAAAGTTGTCGAGGTGTATGTGCCGCAAAAAACGGCGACGATCGTGAAAGCGGTTGCGATCGAGGAAGGAGCGGATTTCCGCATTCCCGGGGACACCCGCCCCAAATGGATCGCGTACGGCAGCTCGATTACGCAGTGCAACGGGGCGTTCAGCCCGGCGCAGACATGGCCGGCTATCGTCGCGCGCCGTTTCGGCCTGCATCTGACCAGCCTCGGCTTCTCCGGCAACTGTCACCTGGAGCCGATGGTCGCCCGCCTGATCCGGGATCTGGACGCAGACATCATCTCGTTGTGTCTCGGCATTAACGTTTATGGTGGAAGCAGCTTGAACAGCCGGACGTTCCAGGCGGCGGCGATCGGCTTCGTGCAGCTCATTCGCGAGAAGCATCCGGACAAGCCGATCGCCGTCATGTCGCCGATCTGGTCGCCACCGAGAGAAACTGCGAAAAATACGGCCGGGTTTACGCTTTGCGAGATGCGGGAGCAGATCAAGGAGGCGGTCGGGTTTATGGCGTCGCTGGGAGACGACCGGCTGCATTATGTGGACGGGTTGACCATATTCGACGATCAATTGGCCGAGCATCTGCCCGATCAGCTTCATCCGAACGGTAAAGGTTATGCGATCATGGGAGAAAACTACGGAACGACCGTCATGGAGCCGCTGCTGGCCCGTTACGGACTGTTACGCGGCCAGGAGGCCGTAAAGCCGTAACGTTGTTGGGGCAATCAAGATCATGCCGTCCGTCAACCGGACATGGAGGGACGTACCGATGAGCACATCCGAACTTGTTATGGAGCAAGCACGGCGGTTCGAAGCCGATTTGATCGCCATTAGGCGCGAGCTGCACCGGTTTCCCGAGCTGAGCTTCGAGGAATCCCGGACAGCCGCCGCGGTAGCGGCAGAGCTGACCCGGCTCGGCCTGGAACCGAGAACCGGCGTCGGCGGTCATGGCGTCGTTGCCGACCTGAAGGGCGGACGGGAAGGGCCTCTGATCGCCTTGCGCGCCGATATGGACGCCTTGCCGGTGACGGAGGAGACCGGGCTGCCGTTCAGCTCCGAACATCCCGGCGTTATGCATGCATGCGGCCACGATGTCCATACGTCGGTTCTCATTGGAGCTGCGAGGATTTTAACGGAACACCGGGCTGAGCTGAGCGGTACGGTGCGGTTTATTTTCCAGTCCGCCGAGGAAATACTGGCCGGGGCTAAGGCTATGATCGAGCAAGGAGTTATGGCCGGAGTCGATGAGATCTACGGGCTCCACAATCTGCCCTCGCTGCCTGCCGGAACCGTATCGGTCAAGCCGGGGGTGCTGATGGGCTCCATCGATCGTCTGGAGATCCGGATCGAAGGCAAGGGCGGGCACGGCGGCTACCCGCATTCCTGTATCGACCCGATCGTCGCCGCATCGGCTGTCGTGATGGCACTGCAGACAGCGGTAAGCCGGGAGATTCCGCCTACCCGGGGGGCGGTAGTCACGATCGGTACGATTCATGCCGGTACGGCCAACAATATTATTCCGGATACGGTGGAGCTGACCGGCACGGTGCGCAACCTCGACAACGAGTGGAGAGAGAAGATGCCGGGGATCGTCGAGCGTATTGTCGCAGATACTTGCAAAGCTTACCGGTGCGAAGCGAAAGTAACGTATATCCGGCAAGTTCCGCCGGTGATGAACGACGAGACGTGCACCCGGCATGTCGTGGAGGCCGCCGACCGGCTGATCGGCAGAGAGAATCGCTACGAGCCGGATCCGATGACGTACGGGGAAGATTTCGCGGAATATACCGAGTTCGCCAACGGTTGCTTCTTTTGGCTGGGCTCGGGTCCCCGGTCCGGCGCGGACGAGGCGGCGGGACTCCACAGTCCGAGATTTAATCCGGATGAGAGCTGCATCGGCCTAGGTGCGGCTATGCTGGCGGAGATTACGCTGCAGCGGTTGTCTACCTGATCCGCAAAATCGTCAAACAGGCATAAGCGGGAAGCCACTCCCTTCCTGCCAATCATTAAAGAGAGCTTCCGCCAGCGGCGACGCCGGACGGGCGGAGCTCTCTTTTTGTTTTTCATGCCGCCAATTGTTGATTTATTATATGATTGTCCCACGGAACGTTTACGAAAGCAGCGTTTTTTGATACGATTTAGGCGTGAAACAAGCAAAAAGCCGCAATAAACGGCAGGGAGGCTCCTCGGATGTTAGTTCAGGAAAGACATAAATTAATCATTATGGAGTTGGAGTCCAAAGGCAACGTATCGGTAACCGAATTGAAATCGCTCTTGCAGGTTTCGCTCGATACCGTCCGCAGAGACTTGGCCCAATTGGAGAGCCTCGGAAAGCTTCAAAGGGTGCACGGCGGTGCGACATCCAAAAATAATGTCGTAACCAATCAAGCGTATCTTCAAAGGAAAATCTCCCTAATCGACAGAAAACAGGAACTGGCCGGATATGCCGTTGAACGGATTAAGGAAAATCAGGCGGTCTGCCTCAATGCGGGAACGACCAATATAGAAGTGGCCAAAAAGCTGGCGGCCCGGTTCGAACGGCTGACGATCATAAGCAACTCCTTGAAAGTAGTGGAATGTCTCGCACATAAGAAGGGATTTACGGTCATCCTGCTCGGCGGAATTCTGAATCACGACGAATATTCGCTGCACGGAAGGTCGATTGAAAACGAAATCGCTGGCTTCAATATCGACGTATCGTTCATTAGCATCAATGCCATCTCGCTGGAAAAAGGGTTGACGGATTTCAGGCAAGGGGAGTCGGATGTGATCAATGCGATGATCCGCAGCTCCAGACAATCGGTCGTGGTGGCCGATTCCAGCAAGTTTGAAACGGTATCGTACCTGAATATTTGCAGCCTGAAGCAGATCGATGCCATCGTTACGGACAGTCAGATGGATGATACGCTGCGCGAGCAGTATATAGAAAACGGGGTTTCGATCGTGAACGCTTATCCAAACGGATAAGCGTTTTTTTATGCTTTGTTCACTTGATAAAACAGCAAAACAAAGCAATATCATGTAAATTATTTGTAAAATAACGCAAAAGTTATTGAATCGTCAAAGAATAGAGCTTATACTCAAGCTGCAACTCACCCAAACAGACAAGAGGAGTTATTAAAATGACTAGTAAAATCCGGGCTGTAGTATTGGATTGGGCGGGAACGGTAATCGATTATGGTTGTTTTGCGCCGATGGAAGCTTTTATGAATTCGTTTGAGAGTGCGGGGGTTCCCATACGGGTAGAAGAAGCGAGAGCTCCGATGGGATTGAAGAAGCGGGATCACATTCAAGCCCTGTTAAGTATGGAACGGGTCAAGCAAGCATGGATTCGTCAATATGGCGGAGAAGCGACCTTGTCCGATGTCGAGCGGTTGTACGAGTCTTTCGAATCTCTGCTGATGAAATCTTTGGCGAATTTCACCGACCCCATCCCCGGAGTCGTTGAAACGATTGCCAGACTTAGAAGCTCGGGCATCCAAATCGGGTCTTCCACGGGTTATACGAAGACGATGATGCAAGTGGTGGCGCCGCAAGCCAAAAGCAAAGGATACGAGCCGGACTTTCGCATCGCCTCCGATGAAGTCAAAGCGGCGAGACCGTATCCCTACATGATCTATCGAAATATGGAGGAGCTCGGCGTGATGTCGGTTCGAACCGTCGTCAAGGTTGGAGATACGGTAGCGGATGTGCTGGAGGGAAAACATGCGGGCGTTTGGACGGTTGCCGTCGTTAAAGGGAGCAGCGAGCTTGGACTCACGCAAGAGGAGGTCCGGACGATGGAACCGTCGGAGCTGGCAATTCGGATGGAGGAAGTGCGCGGCAGATTCGAACAAACGGGTGCGGATGCTGTAGTCGACTCGATCGCAGAGCTTCCGGACATCGTCGAGAAATTGAATCTTCGATTGAAGGAAGAGGGGTTGCACGCGTGAGTACGTTTTATAACCCGGTCGCGGTTTATTGCGGCAACGAGTCTGTGGCGCCGTTTTTAACGGATCTTACCAAGCGGCTTGCACCGGGGGCAGACCGGATCCTGCTGTTGACTCGAGGTGGCGGCGTCGAAGGCAGCCCCTGTCTTGCTTCTCTATACAACTGGCTGCAAGGATACAACGTGACGAGCATAGAAATCCGGATCGCCAATCCTGACGTTACTGACATCTGGGAGTTAAAGAACCGGCTGGAGGGGACGGATTATCAGCTCGTGATCGCCATCGGCGGCGGCAGTGTCATGGACGTCGCGAAGGTACTTTCCGCTTTTCAAGGCATCTCACTGGAGACGAAGGATGCGCTCAGGGAAGCGGTCATCGACAAAAGCTACCGAAAACAGGAACGTTATGCGCCCTGGATCGGCATACCGACCACATCGGGGACGGGCTCGGAAGTAACAAGCTGGGCCACCATCTGGGATGAAGAAAGGGGAGTGAAGTACTCCGTTGACGATCCGCGGTTGTACGCCTGTGCAGCCATAATTTTGCCCGAGCTTGCCGCTTCTATGCCGCTGAAGCTAAGCGTGTCTACCGCTCTCGATGCGCTTAGTCATGCGGTGGAAGCGTACTGGTCGGTTCGCACGAACCCGATTACAAGGCTTTACTCGCTGCAAGCGATCGAACGGATCATGGAGGCGCTCCCGCAGTTGAAGGAAGATCCGGCGAGCGAAAAGCTGAGGGAGCAGCTGGCGTATGCGAGCCTGTACGCCGGACTGGCATTCAGTAATACGAGAACGACGGCTTGTCACTCCATCTCTTACCCTTTGACGATGCTGTATGGGATCGAGCACGGTATAGCGACGAGTATTACGATAGGCTCCATATTATCCCTCAATAAGGAAAGATTAATAGAACCTCACAGACTGCTAAAGGCGTTTTGCGCGGATTCCGTGGAGGACGTTCAACATATTATTTTTGATATCTATAAGCTTTATGGGATTCCAACCCGCCTTCGGGATTACGGCGTCACTGCCGACAGCACCGGTGAGATTGTGAAGCGGGCGTACACAAAAGGACGAATGGACAACAATCCGATCGAAATGACCGAGCAGGACGTACATGATGTGCTTCAAACGTTGTTGTAAAGCTGATTCCAATTCACTGTACCTATAATGGGAGGATTCGAAATGAAAACGGTCAAAAAGAGCGTTTCCCTGTTGGTGTTGTCATCTCTTGTATTCACTGCGGCTTGCAGCAGCAAGACGGACGGTCCGGATAGCGGCAAGGATACGAAACCGGTCAACCTGGGCAAGTATGAAGAGCCCGTAACGATGAACATCGGCTACGTGATGAATCAGGATAGCAAATGGCCGTCAGGCTCGAACGATTCGTTTACGGACAATCGTTATACCCGCTGGTTTGAGGAGAATTTGAACATCAAGTTTAACTATGCGTTTCAAATTCCGGGCGGAGGTTACGACCAGAAAGTCAATCTGCTGATCTCGGGCAACGACATTCCCGATTTTATGCGCGTGAACGAGGCGCAGTTCAAGCTGCTGGCGGAATCGGATATGCTGGAAGATTTGACGAACGTG
Organism: Paenibacillus sp. MAH-35; assembly: GCF_058135425.1. Lineage (NCBI taxonomy): Bacteria > Bacillati > Bacillota > Bacilli > Caryophanales > Paenibacillaceae > Paenibacillus > Paenibacillus sp. MAH-35. Next base: position 308,196 of record NZ_JBYUPU010000003.1, on the reverse strand, counting down.
TACGAGAGCTATGCTTCGCCGCTTCTAAAAGAAGTGATTGGCGGATTCGGCAACCAACTGACGAACCGGGTGTCTTCTAACGGCAAGCTGCTCGGCATTCCTTCAACCATTCCGGCCCACGACAGCGACCCGGTCGTATGGATCCGCAAAGACTGGCTGGACAAAGTCGGAATCAACCTGCCGCTCGGCATCACGATCGATGATGTCGAGAAAGTTGCAAAAGCGTTTATCGAACAAGATCCGGATCAAAACGGAGTAAAAGATACGTACGGTATCATGAGTACCTCCAATTTTGTGACGAATTCTACCGGCAATAACTCGCTGGACGCCTACTTCACTTCTCTCCGGGCTTATCCGAAATTTTGGACGAAGGACAAAAACGGCGATATTGTCTACGGTTCGACGACTAGCGAGACGAAGCAGGCACTGGGTAAATTGCGCGAATGGTATGCGGCAGGGCTGATCGACAAAGAATTCGGAACGATTAAACCCGACCAGTTTGCCAAAGGAAACAGTGCGGGTAAAGCGGGTATCTCGACGGGAGCCACCTGGTCGCCGATGAGCGCATTGGCCGACTCGGTCAAGAACGATCCGAAAGCGGAATGGAAAGCGCATATGATCTTGTCGCAGGACGGCAACTATTATCCGAGACAGCCCGACCCGCTAGGTACGATCTATGTCGTCAAAAAAGGCGCCAAACATCCGGAAGCGCTGCTGAAAATGATCAATGTAGCCGCCGAGATTGATAACAACCGGCCGAATTCCCCGCAGCTGTATGCGGACAGTCCCGGTACGAACTGGAACGTGCGCCCGATGCAGGCGACCTACCGGCTGAAAACTACGCTTAAAGATCGTTTTCAAAGGTTTCAAGATACAGCGGCCGGTAAGCTGAAAAAAGCGGATCTCCCTCCGGCCGATGTCAGCATATTCGACAATTACAGCAAAGGCTGGGATGCTATTAAAAGCGTTCCGCAGGATTGGGCTTACACGGCTTACCAGTTCTTAGGCGGTCAAATTGTACTGGATCCACGCAACAAGGAAGTGTACAGCCAATTTTACGGCAGCACCAAAACGATGGAACTGAAGTGGGCGAATTTGACCAAGCTGGAGAATGAAGCCTTTGTCCAGATCATTACCGGCAACAAGCCGCTTGAGTACTTCGACACCTTCGTCTCGGAATGGAACAAACAAGGCGGAGACGAGATTACGCAAGAAGTCCGGAAAGCGGCGAAAGGCTCGGGCACTTGATGCGGGGCGGTGAACGCGGATGAGAAACTGGAACGTACAATGGAATTATCATGCGATGCTGCTCCCGGGCATGGCGATACTGGCGGTATTCAGCTTTTATCCGATGTTCGGTGCGGTGATCGCGTTCAAAAAGTTTCTTCCGGCCAAGGGGATTTGGGGATCCCCTTGGGTCGGTCTGGACAATATTTTATTCATGTTCCAAATATCGGACAGCAAGATCATTTTCTTCAACACGATCTATATTGCCGTTATGAAAATCATTGCCGGTCTGATTGTGCCTATCCTGTTTGCGCTCCTATTGAATGAAATCCGGAACCGCCACTTGAAACGCTGGGTTCAAACGATCGTTTACTTGCCGCATTTCATGTCGTGGGTGCTGTTATCCGTCATTTTGCTTAACCTGTTGTCGCTCAAGGGTATCGTCAATCAAGTGATCGCGTTTTTCGGCTTCGAGCCGATCCTGTTTTTCGGCAGCAATACGTGGTTCCCGCTCGTTCTGGTCGGCAGCGACGTATGGAAAGATTTCGGGTTCTCGGCCATCGTGTATTTAGCCGCTCTTACTGCGATTAATCCGGCGCTGTATGAGGCGGCGGATATCGACGGCGCCACCCGATGGGACAAGCTGGTTCATGTGACGTTACCGTCGATTACCCCCACGATAGTTCTGCTGACCACACTGTCGTTAGGGAACGTCCTGAACGCCGGATTCGAGCAAATCCTGAACATGTACAACCCGCTAGTCTATGCTTCAGGCGATGTAATCGACACGTATGTGTACCGGGTCGGTTTGGTTCAGATGCAGTACGGAATCGCCAGCGCAGTCGGTCTGATGAAATCGCTGGTCAGCTTTGTACTCATCGTGATGTCCTATTTGTTGGCTGCTCGTTTTGCAAACTACCGGATATTCTAGAGAGCGGGGAGATCCTTTGATTGTCCACAGCAATAGGCTAGGCACAAAAATCACGGATACGGCCATTATCATTATCGTAGTTCTTATTGCGTTTCTGTCGTTATTTCCAATCTTAAATACGGTGTCGGTATCCTTAAGCGATAAGGCCGCCGTTACTTCGGGTGCAGTGACTTTATTTCCGATTGGGTTCAGCTTTTATAACTATCTAACTTTGATGCAGGATACGCAGTTTTTTCAATCGTTCATCGTTTCCCTGCAGAGAGTATTGCTGGGCGGAGCTTTGCAGTTTCTGATCACGGTGCTAATGGCTTTTCCTCTATCGAGGGACAACAGCAAGTTTAGAGGACGGAACGTGTACATGTGGGCGGTTGTGTTTGCGATGATCTTTTCCGGTGGCCTGATCCCATGGTATTTGACGGTAAAAGCGGTCGGACTGATCGACACGATCTGGGCTCTCGTTCTACCAGGAGCGGTTCCGGTGTTTAATGTCATCCTGCTGATGAACTTTTTCCGCAGCTTACCAAAAGAACTGGATGAAGCTTCGGCGATGGACGGAGCCGGACCGTGGTACTTGCTGCTGAACATCTACATTCCTCTCTCGCTTCCGGCACTTGCGACCGTGACTTTGTTCAGTGTCGTCGGGCATTGGAACGCTTTTTTCGACGGCCTGCTGCTGATCCATTCTCCGGAAAAAATGCCGCTGCAAACGTATATCAACTCCTTCCTGCTTCAGCCGGCTCAGTTGGAAGGACTCGATCCGGAGCAGTTGAAGATTATGATGCAAACGTCCGACCAAGGACTGAATGCCGCTAAAGTCATGGTCAGCATGATTCCGATCCTACTCATCTATCCGTTGCTGCAGCGGTATTTTATACACGGTATAGTACTTGGTTCGGTAAAAGAATAACGATCCTCGGGGAGGACGGTGAAGATAAGGTGGGGTGCAGGTTGGCGAAGCCGGTTATCCGATTCGGCATTATGGCCGATGTTCATCAAGACCTGATGTATAACGCCGAGAAACGGCTAAAGGATTTCATCCTCCGCATGAATGCGGAGAGGGTAGACTTTATTATCCAACTGGGCGATTTTTGCCATCCGATTCCGGAAAACGGTTCCTTTCTGTCGATATGGAATGAGTTTAACGGACCGCGCTATCACGTGCTCGGCAATCACGATATGGATAAAAACGATAAAAAGACCGTCATGAGCTTTATCGGCATGGATCGGAGCTATTATTCCTTTGACCGGGGCCCGTATCATTTCGTCGTTCTGGACGCCAACTATATCAAGCTTGACGATCGAGAGATCGATTACGAATTCGGCAATTACGTCCGGCATCCGGGTCATATTGACCATATATCGGCCGAACAGCTGGAATGGCTGGGGCAGGATCTGGCGGGGACGAATAAACCTACGTTCATCTTCAGTCACCAAAACCTGGACGATTCGGAGCTCGGCATTAAGAACGGGGAACAGGTGAGGGCGATTCTTCGTACTGCCAATGAAGCCGCCGGTTTTCGCAAAGTGGTCGCCTGCCTGAACGGCCACAATCATCTGGACGGCGTCAAAGTCATCGACGATATTTATTACATTCATATCAACAGCATGTCATACTACTACATGGGTCCTACGTTCAACGTAATTCGCTATTCCGAAGCGCTTACGAGAAAGTATCCGATTCTTGCGCAGTCAGCGCCCTATGAGGACCCGCTTTATGCGATCGTTACGCTCGAACCCGGGCTACTGACCATCGAAGGCAAGGAAAGCGGATTTGTCGGGCCGGCTCCGATCGATTGCGGCCATGTGAATACAGCCGGCGGCCACCGGGTGACCGCGAACATATCCAGCCGCAAATTGAAGTACTGACCTTACACCCGTATCGCGGGTGATGCGGGTCTACATTGATTATAGTTGTTTTTTCTTAGGAAGAACGATTGACAGACGAAATCCGGCCGTGATAACGTAACAGATAGGTTCGAATTACTTGAGTCCCGGAAAGGAGAAGCCAATATGCTCAGTATGGAATTCCGTCAACGCGCAGATCAACAACGCTTTATCCGGAATTTCAATACAGGTGGCTTGGCTTCCTTGGCAGCCGGGAGATCGGGTCGGACGCGGTAAGCGCGGTCCGCTGCTCTGCCGTATTCAAGGCGCAGGTCACGTTTAGGCTCGTGGCGTGCGCCTTTCGTTTTCTTTAACGGAGCACATCGCTTTTCGGGCGGTGTGTTTTTTTGGGTTGATGGAGAAGGGAGGCATACACGAAGCCGGCGCTGGACCGGCTCAGGCGGGCCCTAAGGAGAGGAGCGTAGAGAGAGATGCTGTCGGTACTGCACAAGCTAGGCTGGTTTTTCAAATTGGAACGGAAGAGGTATATTTTCGCGATCGCGCTGCTGATCATAGCGGGGATTCTGGAGATCGTACCGCCGATGATCGTCGGGCAATCGATCGATGCGATTCAGAGCGGCGCGCTGACCTGGGAGAAGATTACGGTCACGCTGCTGATTATGCTGGGCATTACGCTCATTGCGTACATTACGAACTATTATTGGCAATACAAACTGTTCGGCGGGGCGTTCGTGCTGGAACGGATGCAGCGTTCCTTGCTCATGAGGCACTTTTTGAAGATGACGCCTTCCTTCTATGCACGGAACCGGACCGGCGATCTGATGGCGCTGGCGACCAACGACTTGCAGGCGGTCTCGCAAACGGCGGGCTTCGGCATCCTGACCTTTCTGGATTCGACGATCTGGATGGCGACGCTGCTCGTCACGATGGTGTTTTTCGTCTCGTGGAAGCTTACGCTGGCGGCGATCCTGCCTTTGCCGATCATGGCGGTGCTGGTCAGCCTGTACGGCAAATGGATTCATAAACGGTTCATGGACGCGCAAGATGCATTCGGCCATATGAACGACGGGGTGCTCGAGACGATATCCGGCATTCGCGTCATCCGCGCCTACGTGCAAGAGCGCGAGGCGGAGAAGCGGTTTGCCGCCGTAACCGGGGACGTGCTGGACAAAAATATTGCGGTCGTCCGCATCGACGCCTTGTTCGAGCCGACGATGAAAATATTAACCGGCGCGAGTTACCTGATCGGTCTCGGCTACGGCGCCTACCTCGTCTACAACAGCGAACTGACGATCGGCGGACTTGTTGCGTTTAACGTCTACTTGGGCATGCTGATCTGGCCGATGTTCGCGATCGGCGAGCTGATCAATATTATGCAGCGGGGAAGCGCCTCGCTGGACCGGGTCGGAGCGGCGCTGGGCTCGAAGCAGGACGTTCCGCCTCCTGCGGTTCCGGTAACGGTCGATGCACCCGAGAGAATCGAGTTCAACAACGTTACGTTCCGTTACCCGTCCTCGCCGGTCGATAATTTGCGCGACGTAACGATCACGCTGGAGCCGGGCATGACGCTCGGCATCGTGGGCCGGACGGGAAGCGGCAAGACGACGCTGATCAAGCAGCTGCTGCGGGAATATCCGCCGGGAGAAGGGACGGTATCCATCTCCGGCACGCCGATCGAAGCGATCGCGCCTGAACAGCTGAAGTCGTGGTACGGCTACGTGCCGCAAGAGCACTTCCTGTTCTCCCGCACGGTACGCGCGAACATCGCATTCGGCAGCCGGACCGGCGGTGCCTCGACGGAGGAACTGGAGAAGGCGATCGCCGTGTCAGCGCTGCGCAAAGATATGAGCTTCCTGCCGAAAGGGCTGGAGACGATGGTCGGGGAGAAAGGCGTATCGCTGTCCGGAGGCCAGAAGCAGCGCGCCTCGATAGCCCGGGCGCTCGTATCCGATCCGCCGATTCTGATGCTGGACGACGCGCTGTCGGCTGTCGATTCGCGCACCGAGGCGGAGATCGTGGCGAACATCCGTACGGCGAGAGCCGGCAAGACGACGCTGATCGCCACGCACCGGCTGTCCGCCATTCAGCATGCGGACTGGATCGTCGTTATGGATGGGGGACGGATCGCCGAGCAAGGAACGCACGACGATCTCATCCGGCTCGGCGGCTGGTATAAGGAGCAGTATGAGGTGCAGCAGCTGGAGATGAAACGGACCGGAGGGGAGTGAAACGATAGATGAGCGATATGGAGCATTATGATTTGGATATCGACCGGTCGGCGGGCAGCAAGAAGCAGACGCTGGCGCGGCTGATCAAGTACGCGCTCGGCTTCAAGACGCAGCTGCTGCTGGCGCTGCTAATGCTGGCCGTCGCGGTGACTGCTGAATTGGCCGGTCCGTTCGTCGCGAAGCGGATGATCGACCTGCACATTTCTGGAATCGAGAAGCCCTGGTTCCGCGCGGAATCGGCCGGCGCCGCTGCCGTCACATTCGACGGGGCGGCCTACAAGCGGGAGGACCGGTTCGGGGAAGGGGAGCCGAAAGGAGCGGAAGTCCGGATTGTTCAGGCGGGCACCGCCTACTACTTTATAGATGGCAGCATCGCCTTCGACGGCTCGCGCTCCGTGACGGAGCGGGGGGAGGTACGGATTCAGTCTGGTGCCGAATCCCGCACATACGAAGCGCGCCAGTTGACGGCGCAAGAAACGTTCAGCTTTTTCCGCCCGGAGATTGCCGGCATGATCCGGCTTTGCTGGTTTTACTTCGGCCTGCTGGCTGTATCCGCGCTGTTCTCCTACGGCCAGCGCTACTTCCTGCAGTCTTCGGCGAACCGGATTATCCGCGATATGCGGACAGACGTATTCGGGCAACTGAACCGGATGCCGGTCCGCTACTTCGACAATTTGCCGGCAGGCAAGGTCGTCTCCCGGGTAACGAACGATACGGAGACGATCCGCGAGCTGTACGTAACGGTGCTGGCGAACTTTTTTACCGGGGCTTTGTATATGGCCGGCATCTTTGTAGCTTTATTTATTCTCGATGTGAAGCTCGCCGCCATTTGCCTCTTCATCCTGCCTGTGCTGGCCGTCTGGATTTACGTATACGGCCGCAAGGCCAAACGCTACAACCGGACGATCCGGTCCGCCGTCGGCGAAATCAACGGCGTGATCAACGAATCCATCCAAGGAATGCCGGTCGTTCAGGCGTTCGGAGGCGAGAAACGGATCGAGGCGGAGTTCGAAGCGATTAATTCCAGACTGTTTACGTTCCGCAACAAGCTGCTGAACTTGAATTCGTTCACCGGTCACAACCTGGTCGGGGTTATCCGGAACATCGCCTTCGTCGCCGTCATCTGGTATTTCGGCGGCACCGCCTTGTCGGGACCGGGGGCGGTCGTGACGCTGGGCGTCTTGTACGCGTTCGTCGATTATTTGAACCGGCTGTTCAATCCGATCGTCAACATCGTCAATCAACTGCCGAATCTGGAGACGGCGCTCGTCTCCGCGGAGCGGGTATTCGTGCTGCTGGACGAGGAAGGCGAGGACGTGTCGGACCGGAGGATGGACCGGTTCAAGGGTGACGTCAAGTTCGACGACGTATGGTTTGCTTACAAGGAAGAAGAGTACGTGCTGAAAGGAATCGGCTTCGAGGCGAAGCAGGGGCAGACGGTGGCGCTGGTCGGCCATACGGGTTCGGGCAAAAGCTCGATCCTGAACCTGCTGTTCCGGTTTTACGACACGGAGCGGGGAACGATCTCGATCGACGGCACCGACATCCGCCAGGTGCCGAAGCAGACGCTGCGCCAGCATATGGGAATCGTGTTGCAGGACCCGTTCCTGTTCACCGGCACGATCGGCTCGAATGTGTCGCTTGACGACCCTTCGATCACACGCGAGCGTATCCTGAAGGTGCTTGCCGACGTCGGTGCGGACCGGCTGTTGGAGCATCTGCCCAAAGGCATCGACGAGCCGGTGATCGAGAAAGGGAGTACGTTGTCCGCCGGCCAGCGGCAGCTGATTTCGTTCGCCCGCGCGCTGGCGTTCGATCCGGCGATCCTGATTCTGGACGAAGCGACGTCCAATATCGACACCGAGACAGAGGCGCTGATCCAGAAAGCGCTCGAGGTCGTCAAGAAGGGGCGGACGACGTTCGTCATCGCGCACCGGCTGTCGACGATCCGCAGCGCCGACCTCATCCTGGTCCTCGACCGGGGCCGGATCGTCGAGCGCGGCAGTCACGACGAGCTGATGAAGCGGCAGGGCAAATATTATCAGATGGTCCAGATCCAGCATGGGGATCTCATTCCGGCGGGTATGGGCTAAAGTCGGATCGTACGACTAACCGACACTTAAATGAAACGCCCCGGCTGTCGATTTGTTTGCGGCGATGGCCGGGGCTGTTTATTGTCCGGCGCCCGAAGTCGGAGAGCCCTGTCGGGTTTTCCCTTGCCTTGCGCTTCGTACCGATCCGACGACCCATAGCAGCAGGGGAAGGAGCAGCCCGAACGTCTGAATATAAGGCGGCCATATTTTGCTGTCCCACATTTTTGAATATGCGGCATTCGGGTACATCGTCAGCGATATCACGACAAGAAGCACGCAGACGGGAGCGATTAGCACCGTGTCGTCCTGCAGCTTGAGCAGTTGGCCGATTCCTTTGAGTCCGGCATAAAAATAAATGATCAATTTATAAAACAAAGAAATGATCCACAGTGTAGCCATAATGACCTCGATTCGGGTCAAAAAGTTGGCGATGTTGATTTTTTTGGCAAGCGCATAGCTCGGGTATACTTGCTGCAGCGTATTTTCCAATCCTAGCACGGAGATGCATACGACCGTAATGATCAGCAGATAGGCGCCTCCCTTCAAGCTCCCGATGTATAACGCTTTTACGGCTTCTTGGCGCGTCGCGTCGACCAGACCGGGAAAAATCATCATAAAAAAGACGAGGGGCATACTCGAAAAGCTGACATAGTCCAGCGTTCCGCTTAATACCGGCTTAACGCCGCTTGCAAAAGCGGGCTGCAGATGCTCCAGCTTCATATTAGGTAGTACCATTACGATTAAGGCGACGAACAAGATGAAGAAAGCCGGATACATCACTTCGGAAGCGCGGGCCAGCGTTCCGAGTCCTAATTGCATCCCCATCAATACGACAAGAGTAAATAAGATATGTATGACGGTCGCAGGAGTATCCTCTATAATTTGGGTGATGATAAAATTGCCCAAATAGCTGATCAGCGAGGCGGCGCCTGTCGCGAGAGCGGTGAATATATACAGGACGTTTACCGCGGAGCCCAACCATTTGCCCAGCCATTTGCGGTTCATCTCTCCAATGGTGCAGCCCGGCGCCAGCCGGCTGATAACGGTGTACAGCTTTATCAGCCCCAGGCTGAAAGCCATACCGAGCATGATCGAGATCCAGGCATCCTGCTTGGCTTGGGAGGATATGCTCAGCGGGATGAACAGAGCCGAGCTGCCGACCGTAAAGAGAGTAACCAGATGCTTTAGCTGGCGGGCGGTTATTTTCCGTTGATTCATCGGTCTCTTCCTCCCGGTTATTTCAGCAAGCCGAACAAAAAATCGCTGAACGGCTTATATACGTAGGCGATCCAGTCCAGCGGATTGGGCAGAGGAACGCGGAGGCTTTTCGCTATGCCGAGGCCGAATGACACGGCCATGAACGTATAAAACGCCGCTTTCTCCCGTCTGCCGAGCTTTCGCAGCTTGGGGAGCTCCAACCAGATTATCGCTATTCCAGCTGCCGTGATCCCAACTATTGCCAGCATAAATGTCACCGCTTCATCTTGTTAATGAAAGAATTACTTTGGGTACCGGTTCTGAGAGTGGTTACCTGAATGTTATATTGAACGGGCACCTTCGGGAATATCTTCTCCCAGTCTTCCTGCAGACGCTCCCACTCCTTCGGATCGCTGCGGCGGATCGCTTCGCCAAACCCGAAAATGTCCGATTTGTACTTCTTCTGGGCCCGCTGAACGGTTTTCTCCACGATCGACTTTATTTTCTTTTCCCCTTCTCGGTCCATCCGGTTTATGGTATCCAGATCCGATATATCGATATTGCACGCCACTTCCGCGACGTTTTGGTCGATGCGGATATCGAGCGTTATTCCGGGCTGACCGTCCACCACTTTGCCCGACAGCTTCGTTTTGGTCCGAATCACCTCGACGTCCATTTGACCTCCTCCCGGACAAGGGAGAACGCCGACCGTGCTTTTCACCCGGTTCACAATGTAGTTGTATCCTTTGCTCTCTTCTTCGTTTAACCAGCCGACCAGCTTGTCCTTGCGGAATACCCCGATCGTCGAATATTTGAGGAAGGCGTTCGTTCGCGTCGTCTTTAAATTATCGACCGTGATGCCGCCCTCCGCATCTCCCATTACCCGGACCCCGGTTAACGTCGCTTCCTTGCCCGTAGCCATCAGATCGGTCATCAGCTCGTCCAGAAATACCCCGACTGTCGGCGCCCATACGCTCTCCGACGTTTGCAGCGTCTTGTACAAGAAGTTGGCCGGCACTTTCTCGAGCGGCTGCAGGATGCTGAGCACCTGCTTCGCTTCGGTATCCCGGGCGACGATCACGTAAAAGTCGGTGCGCATCTCGTGGTCCCGGGCGAATACGTCCAATATGTTTTGGATGCCTTCCTTGGCCACTTCCTCGCTGATGATCAGCATCCGCAGATGGGACATGTAGATTTTGCGGGGCGTATGCGTCGTCATCCGCCGGAAAATCTCAAACATCGTTTTGCCCGTTTCCTCGTAGATCGTCACGGGAGAGTTGTCCCCTCCACCTTTTCGGGCGGCGATCTCCTGCGGATTTACGATCTGGATCGATATCCGGTATGTCTCTCCTTGCTTATCGATACCGACTCCGAGGGCGATGGACAGATCGTTCAGCTCCCTGCGGTTCCAGCAGCCCGACAGCAGGGCGATCGCCAATAAGCTGATTGCAAAGGTTGCCGTTATCCGCTTCATATTCGCCCCCGCTTATGTTTTGTCTGGTTGATGTCCTTGTTCTCCCGAAGGGGAGGTGGACGCCTGCTTATCGCCGCCGGAAGATGTTCCCCCGCGTCCGGCCGCGGCCGGTCCGCTTCGGCGATTCATTTGCCACCAAGGGACGCGGACTACGTTGTCTTTTTGGTCCTTGGTGTTAAACGGGGTGAAGGGCGTCATGTACGGAATGCCGAATGATTGCAGGTGGCACAAATGAAGGACAAGCGCAATCATTCCGATAATAATTCCGAAAAAGCCGAACGACGCCGCCAGCCCCATGAAGGCGAACCGCAGCAAGCGGATGGAGATGCCGATCTCGAAGCTGGGAAAAATAAAGCCGGTAATCGCGGTAATCGATACGATGATGACCATGGCCGGCGAGACAAGCCCAGCTTCGACAGACGCCTGCCCGAGCACGAGAGCGCCTACGATCGAAATTGCCGTACCGACAGCGCGGGGCATCCGGACGCCCGCTTCCCGCAGCAGCTCGAACGTAATCTCCATCATGAGCGCCTCGATAAAGGCCGGAAACGGGATGCCTTCCCGCTGGGCCGCCAAACTGATCAGCAGGGAGGTCGGAAGCATTTCTTGATGAAACGTCGTTATGGCGATATACAAAGCGGGCGCAAGCAGCGATATAAACAAGGCGAGATACCGGAGCGCGCGTAAAATTCCGAAATCGGCGCGGTGATAATAATCTTCCGGGGATTGCATAAATTGGGTGAACAGCCCGGGAACGAGCAGGACGAACGGCGTCCCGTCCACGATTACCGCCACTCTTCCTTCCAGCAGCGCAGCAGCGACAACATCGGGGCGTTCGGAATTGTTAACCGTCGGGAATACGGTAAACGTCGCATCCTGAATAAACTCCTCGATATAATTGCTTTCCAGCACGCCGTCAAGCTCGATCGTCCCGAGCCGATCCTGCAGCTTGGCAAGCACGTCTTCTTTTACAAGACCGTTGATATACATAACTGCTACATCGGTCTTCGTTACTTTGCCGATTTGTTTCATCTGGAGCCACAGGTTCGGATCTTTGATTCTTCGGCGGATCAGCGAGATGTTCGTATGAATCGCTTCGGTAAACGCATCTTGAGGACCGCGGACGACCGTTTGCGACACCGGCTGGGCCACATGCCGCAGCTCGCCTCCGCGGGTGTCTACGACGACCGCAACGTCCGAAGCGTCGGACCAGACGACGGTATCTCCGGACAGCATGGCCGTTTGGATACTGTCATAATCGGTTTTGCAGCTTATATCGCCAACGGTTATAGCCAGGTGGCGGACAATGGCGGTCGAATCGTCCGGATCGATGGAATGGCTGTGAAGGAGCATCGTTTCCATCAGCCGGAACACCGAATCTTTGTTGACCAGCCCGTCCACATAGGTGATCGCGAGCTTGCCTTCCCATTTCGGGCTTAATGCCAGTTCCCGCACGATCAGGTCGTTGCTGTTCCCAAAGTTCATTTTCAACTGGGATATATTTTGCGCAAGGGAATGGCGGATGTTCATGGCGGCTACCTCAACGTTTGTTTATCTCCATTATGTACCAATCGGATTCAGTTTATAATCCGGCGTATATCCCCCGGTCATTTGGAAAAAATTAATCCGTATAAACGATGGCGGATTTGTAAGCAGCGCTGGACGGCAGGGAGGGCAGCCATGAAGCGGGGAATCGTAACGTCGCGTCAATTCACTTTGCTCGTCGCCCTTTTCGTAATTGGCGACACTATCCTGTATTTGCCAGCGAAAATCGTGCAGGAAGGACAGCAGGACGCATGGCTGTCGGGAGTACTTGGAATTGCGGCGGGTCTGGCAATCGTAACGATGTACGGAGCGCTAGCCGGACGATATCCGCGGCAGCATGTGCTGGAGATGTACGGCTCGGCGTTCGGTAAGATGGCGGGGACCGTAGTAGGAGTGGCGGCGATCCTGTTTTTTATAATTGATGCCGGGGTGGTGCTGTGGCAGGTAGGCGATTTTATGGTGACCCATATTATGCCGGAAACCCCCATACAGTCGTTCCTCATTTTGTTTATGGCGGTTGTCGTGTTGGGGTACCGTCTCGGGATCGGAACGATCGCCCGTTCGGCGGAAATTTTTTTTTATTTGGTACTTTTCTTGTTTGTCGTGCTGATCCTGCTGCTTATTCCGGAAATTGAGCCGAAACGTCTGCTTCCGGTGTACGAGAAAGGGGCGAATCCGGTGCTGCGGGGCAGCCTCCTGCTGGTCGGTTATTACTGCGAAACTGTTATTTTAATGATGGCGCTGCCGGCGATACGGCCCGGGCAACGGGTCGGGAGAGCTTATCGAATCGGCATGCTGATCGGCAGCTTGGTGCTGGCCGTTACGATCCTCATCTGCCTGCTTGTCCTGGGAGCGCCGATTACGACTCTTCAACTGTTCACTTCGTTCGTATTGGCCAAAAAAATCAGCATTGCCGATTTTCTCGAACGGATCGAGGTATTTATGGCGACGCTCTGGTTTCTTACGTTATTTGTCAAGCTGTTCGTATGCTTTTATGCGGCGGCGATCGGGACGTCTCGTCTGTTGAAGCTGAAGGATGACAACGTGCTATCTTTACCGCTTGCGGCACTTGTTATCGTAGCTTCGTTCGTCATCGTGCCGACGAGCATTTATTTCAACCAGTTCATTCAGCATACCTGGTGGGCTTTCAGCGCCACGTTCGGATTGCTTATTCCCGCTGTGATGCTGGGAAGCGTGTGGGTCCGTTCCTGGTCTCCGGTAAAAAAATAACCGCAGGGCGCCGATGACGCATATTCGGACCGGGGAGAAGGAAATCTATTCAGGAAAACGATTCTAGAAACAAGCCGGGAGGGTATTGGCAATGGCTTTGATTCCGCACGATTCGTTTCGCAATCTGGAAGGCTGGAGACGGGATCTGGACCGTCTGTTTAACGATTTTCCGGCCTTTGTAAAAGGCGATCAGCAGTTCGGCGCCCATCGGATCGACATCCACGAGACCGAGCATGAAGTGGTGGCTACCTGCGATTTGCCGGGACTGGAGAAAAAGGAAGACGTGCATATCGACGTTGACGGCAATATGTTGACATTTGCCGGAACCGTTAACCGGACTCACGAGGTGAAAGACGAGCAGATGCATCGGCAGGAGCGGTTTTACGGCCGGTTTCACCGGTCGGTTACGCTGCCCGCCGCAGTGAACGAAGAGGCGATTAAAGCGAGTTACCGCAACGGCGTGCTCGAGATCCGCATGACCAAGCTGCAGCCTCCTCCGAAGAAAAAGATCGATATTGAGTTTCACTAGAGGGCAGCAAACCTCAGAAGCGCAGCAACCCCCAAACCGGCCGCTTTGGCCGTGGTTGGGGGTTTGTTGTTTTTTTGAATGTTAAAGGATGTTTAACATTAATAAAGCGTTAAAGTGGTTTCATATCAGAAAAGCCTCCACTTACGCAGCGTCATTCATCGTGCAAAGGGGGCGTTTAGAAGCTCTTCTTAAGAGATCAGAATGTTGATGTTCTTCACCGTATTAAAGCGAAGATGAGCCCGGGATGTAAGCTAAACCATACTCTAACGGACATGGTGGAGGCTATTTCGCTAAAAAACAGTTTTTTTAAATGTAACGGTCACCACAGCGCTTATTTACTCCGAACCACCTCTAAAAGTAACATTTCCCAGCAAATAGTTGCATCCATGTCCGTTAGAAACCAATTGGATCGAAATTCACCGTAATAACGACCGTTGTGTCCGTTAGAGTTCTTGTTCTCTCAAGTTCGTTCGATGGCTAACGAATCGGATCGTACTTATGGCTGAAAAACGACGTTATTCCAGTCGTAACGAATCCGGGCATCGTTATCGAACCGAAAGTGGAAAAAACGATCCGATTTGGCGGGAATAACGATACAAGAGTTCGTTACAAATTCAAACGTCCGCATTCGGCTCCGATAACGAATGCGGGGTTCGTTAGCCATACCACCGCATGAAGGCAACACGATTATAGAGCGAGCGGCTGTAGCGAAAGTATCCATTCCCTTCCACGCGCTGGCGTATGGGTTTGCACGTCAAAGAACCATCGGGTGATTGTCGGACGGTTCTTTCTTTTTCCGATGGTGTAAGCCCCTCTTCGAACGGATGCAGCTTAAGAATAAGGGCGTCAGCCTCCGCTTTACAGTGAAATTGGGGTCCTATAAAATTCACCCCTGAATTTCCGTTGACATTTTCCAGTGATTTGAAATAATGAATGGAAAAGCTTGCAAGCGAAACGACGGTATCCGCCGTCTGTTTATGTGGAGGTGCTTCAGCTCATGGCAAATGCCGAACGTGTCAGCCTGCTCTGGCTGTCGGAAGCTTTAAAGGAACAGTACAGGGATGTCGTGCATATTTCCCCGTCGGCCTACCGTCTCGATATTATGGAAGATTTCTGCTCCGTCTCCGGACTTGGCGACGACTTCGAGAAATTGCTGCCCGCTCTTCATAAGCTGGGTACTTACAATCATTCGAAATATATGAAAAATGCCGAGCCGCTGCGCAATATAGCTTGGCAGCTGGAGATATTGGGCCTATACGTCGAATGCGTCTCCGGGCTGAACCGGATCTTGACCGAATATAAGTCGGAGATTCGTTCCGAGGGGCTTCAGCGTTTGCTTCGGTTCACCGCGCAGTTGATGGAGGGAGATTCGTTTCAGGCGCTTGTTGAGGAGCTGCCCGATTTTCAGAACAAGCTGCAAAGCATGTCGAGCGTGACGATCCGGATCGACTTGGATTACGAGTTTAAGCCGGCCGACGCGGTTATTGTCGCGCTCGAATCGAAGACTGTGAAGAAGCGTCCCCTGGTGTCCCGATTGCTGGGACTGAAGTCCGGCGAGGAGTCGTACGAAGGCGTTTCCTTGCATCAGCCGGTCCGCAAGCTGAGCCACACGCCCTTGGACGCGGGGATGTCCAAAATCTTAGTGGAGCTGTTTAACGACTCGATTATCCCGATCGGGAACGCGCTGAAGAAATATATCGATCTGAATACCCGGATCGTTGCCGATCTGGAGGCGGAGCTGGGGTTTTATATCGGCGCCTCCCGGTTGACGCACAGAATGAACGCTGCAGGATTAAAGATGTGCAAGCCGGAAACGGCCGCCCCGGATGAGCGGATCTGCCGGCTCGAAGGAATGGCCGACCTGATTTTGTCGATCGGCTTGACCCGCCAATATCCAGGAATGGATCTTAGCCATTCGATCGTCGCCAACGATGTCGAGTTCGGCCCGGACGGCAGAATTTTTTTGCTGACAGGCCCCAATCAAGGCGGCAAAACGACTTATACCCGGGCGATCGGAGTCACTCAGCTGCTGTTCCAGGCCGGTATCTTCGTGCCGGGACGGAGCGGGGCGATCAGCCCGGTTGACCGGATTTTTACTCACTTCAGCGAAGAGGAGAAGCCGAATATCAACAACGGCCGATTGGGAGAAGAATCGAAGCGGATCAGCATAATTTTCGGCGAAGCAACCCGGACCAGTCTTATTTTATTAAATGAATCGCTGTCGAGTACGAGCCATGCGGACAGTATGCATCTGGCCCGGGACGTGGTCAAAGGGATGCGCGTGTTAGGGTGCCGGGCGGTGTATGCCACGCATTTGCTGGAGCTGGCCGCGGGCGTGGAGCGGATTAACGAAGAAGTGGAAGGCGACAGCAAGCTGATCAGTATGGTCGCCGGTGTCGAGCGGTTGGGATCGGGGGATGGCCGGCCTGCGGCAGCCAAAGGGAAACGGACCTACCTCGTGAATCCCGGACCTCCGAGCGAACTCAGCTTTGCGAGGGATATCGCGGAGATGTACGGGATCAGCTTCGAGCAGATCGTAAGCTCGCTGAAGGAGCGCAAAGCGATCGACCCCTAGGACGGCGGTCTGTCGGAATGTCGGAAATAAAACGAGAGAGCTTTCGCACTCGCCGCTTTGCGGGTGTGGAAGCTCTCTTGTTGGGATTCGGTCCGGGGAGAAGCTGCGGCGGCGCTTACGGCTGCCGGATCTGGACCGCGCTTAGTACCCGTCGGTCGTGCGGCCCATTTCCTCGGCCATCTCCACAAACATCCGCTATTCTTGTCTGGCGCCCAAGTTTGTTGAAATTAAGAGGTGCAAAAAGCTCTTAATGATGCTGTAGCCGAGAGAGCAGGTGTGCTAATGGTAATATCTGTTAGATTCGATTTGCGATCATCCCGACACAAGTACACTACGGAGCCGATGTACGACAAAGGTGCGTCCAGTTTTGTGGATGTAGAGTAAAATATATAATAATTGGAAATTTAATATCCGAACACCGGGACTTGTACGAATTTGCCTCCCAAGCACACGCCGATTAAGTCACATATTATCTAAAGTACTCCTAGCAACTACCGCCAACGAAAGTAACTCCCTCAAAAAGCTACTCTTACCGCCAATTTACTCACTACTGCCAACTTCCTCCTATTGCCGATACACGATTAACCCAACATGCTCCCGAAACCAATTTACTCTATACGTTATGGGGGCGACCGACAGCTGTCATGCGGCGAAACAACGTGTGCTGGGAGCTGCACACGGCGCGTACAAGAGTTACCTGCCAACGAAAATAACTCCCGCGCAAAGCTGCTCCCGCCGCTGATTCACTCTCCGCGTCAAATTGCAACGCCGCGCATTACCTGGCTTGCCCGGATGAGCGCCGGGGAGAACAGCATCCGTCAGGGAGCCGCCTCTGAGGAAGAGGAAGCTGCCTTGGAGCGGGTTACTGATTGCTGCCGCAGACGTTCCTCTAAGGCAGCATCTCCAGCAGCCGCTGGGCCGCAGCCGACAAGGGCACGTCGCGCAGCGTGACCAGCCCGACGTTGCGCGGGGGCAGCGGGTCGGCGAGCGGCACCTCGCTCAGCGTCCCGTCGGCCAGCTCGACCCCGACGAATTCGCGGATGACGCAGGCGATGCCCAGCCCGATGCCGGCGAATTGGACGAGCAGCTCGATGCTGCCGAGCTCGATCTCCGGCTGCAGCCGGACGCCCTTCGATTCCGCGAACGCATCGACATAGCGGCGTATGCTGCTGCCCCTCTCCAGCATGAGCAGCGGCAGCGCTGCGAGCTCGTCCCACGATCGGGGCGACTCGGGGTCGGGCCGCCCGGTCCGGCCGGCGACGAAGCAATCGTGCAGCTGCATGCTTTCCCGGATATGGAGCTGCCGGTCGTCGCTATGCATCGGCAGGTTGACGATGCCGAAGTCGATCCGCCCATCCTTAAGCAGCGCGATCGTTTCGCGTGACGTCCGGTTCGTGACTTGAATTTTAAGCTCCGGATACTGTCTGTGGAACGAGTCCAGATGCGGCAGCAAATAATAACGGCACAACGTATCCCCTGCGCCGATCTTCACCTCGCCGGCCATCAGATTGCGCATCTCGGCAATTTTTTTCTCCCCGTTCTCAAGAAAATGGTGCGCCTGGGAGACGAATTTGTACAGCACCTCGCCTTCGGCCGTCAGCTTCACCCCGCGGGATGTCCGGAAAAAAAGCGCGCCTCCGAGCCGGAACTCCAGCTGCTTGATCGAATGGCTCACAGCCGGTTGCGTAATAAACAACCGTTCGGCCGCTTTGGAGAAGCTGCCCGTTTGCGCAACCTCGTAAAACGCCCGGTACCATTCCATATTTTCAATCATGGGTATCAATCCTTTTTATATCTCAGATTATTAATATTCATTTCATTTATAGGGACATCTCCATTATAATTTGTGTTGCAGGAATATGACAAGAACGGAAGGGGTAATGCGGTGTGCCAGTAACGGCGATCGTAGGAGCCAATTGGGGAGACGAAGGCAAAGGGAAAATAACGGATGCGCTCGCGGGAACGTCCAAGTACGTCGTCCGCTTTCAGGGAGGCAGCAACGCGGGGCATACGATCATAAACGAATATGGCAAAATTGCGCTTCATCTGCTGCCCTCGGGCGTCTGCCGTCCGGGTACGGTGAATGTAATCGGGCCGGGCGTGGCGTTTCATGCCGGAAACTTTTTCGCGGAGCTGGACAATCTGGCCAGCAAAGGAGTACCGGAGCCGGACATCCGGCTGTCCGAACGGGCGCAGCTCGTGCTGCCGTACCATATTTTGTTCGATGAGCTGGAGGAGGAGCGGCTCGGAGCGAGACAATTCGGCTCGACCAAAAGAGGCATTGCGCCTTTTTACGCGGATAAATATTTGAAGCTTGGCGTCCAGGTGGCCGATCTGTACGACCCGGATCGTTTGCTGGAGCGGCTGGAGACGGCGCTGGAGTCGAAAAATGTGCTGCTGCCGCATCTGTACGGCAAACCGCAGCTTTCGGCCGGGGAACTGGCGAAGCAGCTGCTTCGCGACGCCGACAAGCTGAAGCGTTACGTCTGCAATACGACGGAGCTGCTGCAGCAAGCGTGGAGGCAAGGAGAGTCAATTCTGGTCGAGGGTCAGCTCGGCGCGCTTCGCGATCCGGACCACGGCATCTACCCGTACTCGACGTCCTCCTCGACGCTGGCCGGCTTTGCGACGGTCGGCGCGGGGCTGCCGCCGTATGCGATCGACCGTGTCGTGGCTGTAACGAAAGCGTACTCCAGCTGCGTCGGCACCGGTCCGTTCGTCACCGAGCTGCACGGAGAGGAAGCGGAGGAGCTGCGCAAGCGCGGCGGGGACGCCGGCGAATACGGCGTAGTCACGAAGCGGCCGCGCCGGGTCGGGACGTTCGATGCGGTAGCGACGCGTTACGGCTGCATGGTGCAGGGGGCGACCGAGGTGGCTTTGACGAATTTGGACGTACTCGGTTATTTGGACGAGATTTCGTTGTGCACCGCTTACCGGACCGATGCGGGAGAGACGAACGTATTCCCGGTTAACGCCAAGCTCGAGAGGGCGCAGCCGGTGCTGGAGAAGATGCCCGGATGGCGGACCGATATCTCCAGCGTCCGATCGTTCGGCGAACTGCCGGCCGAAGCTCAGGCGTATGTGCTGCGGCTCGAACAGCTGATCGGGGTGCCGGTGAAGCAAATATCGGTAGGCCCTCATCGGGATCAAATGTTCACACGGTAAAACGGTATGTGAACAAAACGGCCGTTTCCTTCAAGTCAGGAAGGGAGCGGCTTTTTGATTTGTCCGGAGAAATAAAAAAGCCTCAAAAAACAGGACATCGGCTTCACCTCAGAAAGCGGGGTTGACAGTTCCTCATTTCACCCTAAAAATGGGAGTACATGGCCGGATCGATCTATGGCTTCCAAAGGGAGGAAACATTGTGCGTGTACGAACGTTCAATTCTCATACGCTTCATCCGGACGATATCGGAAACAACGGCGGCACCCATCCTCACAGTGAATTGCTGTACATTACAAGAGGACAGGCTCATCTGGAATGGATGGGGGAGACGTATATTTGCGCCGCTCCCTGCTTGTTTCTGCTCACTCCCAATACGCCGCATCGTCTCCAGTGCCACCGTACGCCGATCGACTTCTGGTTTATCGAGCTTCATGTGGAAGAGGATGACCGGTTTGCGACCTCCGAGCAGGCTATCCGATGGAATAGTCTGCAACGGAACGCGGATTACAGCTCGCCCGGGATGACGGCGATCGCCCATACGCTCGAAGCGCTGGTCCGTTCCCTGGAAGCGAAGTACGCGGGCGACGGCGAATATGACGAGGAGATCGTTCTGCTCGATATTCAAAAAATCATCCGGCTCGTTCAAAACCGGCTCCGCACGAATAAACGGACCGTCTTCGACGCTCATTACAAATCGACGAGAGAACTCGCCCAGACGTTAATGCGCCATATGGAGTCCAACTATTTCGAACCGATCGATCTGGCGGCCCTGTCGTTGCAGGTGCATTTCAACCCATCCTACCTCGTACGCGTATTCAAAAGCGAGACCGGGGTGACCCCCATGCAATATTTGAGCAATCTCCGGCTGAGTGCGGCGACGAGTTTTCTGATCCATACCGAGATGGGCATTCAGCAAATTGCCGAGGAAACGGGCTTTAACAGCATCCATTATTTCTCCCGGCTGTTCAAACGTACTTATGGAGTCAGCCCGCAGCAGTGGAGAGCCGAGCGGCGCAGCGCGGCGGAGGAGCCTGCGGATCAGTAGGACAGCGGGCAGCAGGGGGACCGTGTTCGCGTTGGGCGAAAGAGCGTATCCGCAACGAACCGGGTCCGGGCGGACTGAATCCGGCCAATCGTGCGGAAGCTGCGGCAGCAAGTCAATATTGTGCAAATTGATTTCGCAACCGGCAGAAAGAAAGCGGTTTCCCGGTTCGCGGAAGCTGGCGATTTCGTTGGATTCATCTAAAGACCGCCCGGCGCCTTTTCCTTAAGATAAAGCTGTACGGACGGAAATTACTCCAATTATGGGGGGATGATGAGATGATGAAACGTTGTTGGCCGCTGCCGCCGGCGCTTGTCTTGCTGACCCTGTGTGTCAGTTGCAGCCCTGGAGCCGCGAATCAGCCGGAAGAGAATGCCGGGAAGGACGCTCCTCCGTCGCCGGTTACGCTGACGTTGTACATGCAATCCGCATTTCCGATTCAAAATCAGATCATGGACATCATTCACAACAAGTATCCTCATATTACGATCAAACCGCTGCTTAGGGAAAAAGGGCAGATGCCTGAAGATCTTTTGGCGGCGGGCACGTTCCCGGATATCATTTATGCGAGCACACCTTGGTATACCGATTATTTGGACTTGAAAGTGCTTCTGGACTTAAACGAGCTGGCGAAGCTGAAAGGTCTGGATGTCGGCAAGCTCGACCCGCTCGCCATCGACGCGATCAAGATGTGGGGGGAGAAGGGAGAGCTGTATGCGCTGCCGATCTACCGCAACTTTGCCGTCACCTATTACAACAAGGACTTGTTCGACAAGTTCGGCGTTCCTTACCCGAAGGACGGCATGACGTGGAAGCAGGCGATCGAGATCGCCAAGACGATGACCCGCAAAGAAGGCAACGTGGAATACAAAGGACTCGACGCGAGCGAATCGTACTCCGCCATATCGGCGTTGTCCACGCCGTTCGTGAGACCGGATGGCAAGGCGAATCTGCTCCATGAGCGGTTCGCGCTCGCGCTCCATAACTTGAAGGAAATATACGGCATCCCCGGCAATCGGCCCGGCATCAACGTATCGGAGTTTTACAAGGGGACGGTGGCGATGTCCGTATTCTGGAACGTGATTGCATCGTTCGAGGAAATGAGTAAAAAAGGAACCCCGCTCAACTGGGATATGGTCACGACACCGACTTACGACGCCGCGCCGGGCAAGTCGTTTCAGGTCGATTCGCACAATTTGAGCATATCCGCGCACAGCAAACATAAAGAGGAGGCGTTCCAGGTGATCGCTTACCTGCTGTCCAAAGAAGTGCAGGCGGATATTAGCAAAAACGGGTATTTGCCGAGCCTCGTCGATCCCGATCTGGAGAAAGTGTTCGGTGCCAACCTGCAATCGCTAAAAGGGAAAAACGTCTCCGCGATTTTCAAGCAGCAATCGGCGCCGCTGTATAAGATTACCCGATACGACTCGATCGTAATGGGCGAACTGGGCAAGGCGATGAACGAAGTGCTGGACAATCAAAAGGATGTGAACAGCGCTTTGCGGGAGGCGAACGAAAGGGCGGACAAAGCGATTGAGCAGGTAAGGAAACCTTAGCCTGCGAAGAGGTAGAGGAACTATAGGGCGAGTAAGCCGGAATCATTCGGCTGCTCGCCTTTTTGGCGATGAAAGAAAGGATACGTTTCAACACGTCAAAGACTGTCCGGGCGCTGTACCGGCGGTTTTCTCTTACTGTTGTGTGCATTTACCAAAAAAAACAGCTTGCCAAACCGGGAGGTGACTGCTACTATTGGTTTAAGGTTCGAACTTTATACCATTAGAACGAGACGTGGAGGCAAGTCCGATGGAATCATCCTACTTTGCTCGCTTCAAGCAGGTAACACCCAAACGAGTGAGTGATTTTATTCTGGAACAGCTGGAAGAGGCGATTATCCTCAAGGAAGTATTGCCTGACGAGCAATTGCCGCCCGAGAGGGAACTGGCGACGCTGTTCAAAGCAAGCCGGCTCGCGGTAAGGGAAGCAATTGCCGAGCTCGAACAGAAGGGGTTGATCGAAAGGCGTCTCGGTGCAAAGGGCGGAACTTTTGTACTGCCGCTTACCGCCAACACGCATGAGCGGACGATCAAGCAAATCGCCGAGAACTGGGACGAAACGAAAGAAATGCTGGAATACCGCTCGATTATCGAGCCGGAGGCGGCGAGATTGGCTGCGGCGCGGATTACGCCGGATCATCTTGCATTAATCCGCGAATTGGTCGAGAAAAGCAGCGGGGAAGACTGCAGCCGCGAAACGTTCCGTTCGCTTGACGTCCGATTCCATCTGGAGATTGCCCGTGCATCCGGCAATTCGTATATTGAGAACGCTGTCAGGAAGGTTCGCACGAAGATTAATCCCGGTCTCGACCTGATGCCCTACAACCGGCAAATTCAGCTGGCCAGCTATGAGATGCACCGTATTCTGCTGGAAGCGCTCGAGGGGCGCGACGGCGACAGGGCCGGCAAAACGATGAGCTTGCACGTAGGCAAAACGCTGGATGCGCTCAGTCAATTCGTCGAGTAACTTACCCGCTACTGTAAGGAGGTGACAACATGAAGCATTCAGGGCGATTACCCCGGATTGGCGTAGTCGGATATTACATCTCGGAAGAGGAGGCGGTAGGGGGACATATACGGGGCATCCCTAGACAGTCGTTTTCCTTGTTCAGCAACGATATGATTCATGCGATCTTCCAATCGGGAGCGACCCCGATTCCGCTGCCCGTTGTGGACCGGGACAAAATCGGCCGGCAATTGGACACGATTGACGGACTTGTATTTTCGGGCGGAGAAGATGTGGACCCGCGGTTGTACGGGGAAGAGCTGCAGCCGACCTCGCATCGGATCGACCCGGTTCGCGACAAGTACGAGATGGAACTGATGGAGCTTGCTCTCGAAAGAAATATGCCGATATTGTGCATATGCAGAGGAATGCAGCTTCTGAACGTATTTTGCGGCGGGACGCTGCACGCGGACATCGGCGAATTGGCCGATCCGACGCTGACTCACTGGGAGACGAAGGAACCTTGGCGGTCGGTTCATCCGATCGAGCTAAAACCCGATCATTTTGTAAGCGCTGTACTGGGCGGCGCCCAAATCGAAGTCAACAGCATTCATCATCAATCGGTGAACCGGCTGGGGGAAGGGCTGGAAGTTGTCGGCCAATCTTCAGACGATATTGTGGAAGCGATTGCAATGAGAAACCGCAGCAACGTTCTCGCTTTGCAATGGCATCCGGAAATGATTGCACGAAAGGACGAATCGGGCCTGCGCCCGTTTCATTGGCTCAATCAGCAGGCAACCGCAACCAAGAGCGAGTAGAAGGAATTGACGGGAAAGCGTGGAGAGAAAGCAGCTACTGAGGAAGATCAACAGCTCGTATGGATACGCCCAAGCTCAACAACTCAAGGAGGGGTCTGTGCATGTTCGCTAAAAAATCTTGGATGAAATTTTCCGCTGCCGCCGTACTTTCCGGTCTGCTCGTCATTACCGGCTGCGGGGGCGCTGCGACGCCAACACCCGATGCCAAGGCCGGCGACAACAAAGCTTCCGAGCCTCCCAAGAAACTGATTGTCACTTCCTTCGGCGGGGACTATGAAACCGCTCAGAAAGAATATTTGATCAAACCGTTCGAGAAAGAATTCAACGCGAAGGTGGAAGTCGTCACCTTGTATTCGGCCGATGCGCTGGTCCGGATGCGTGCGGAGAAAAACGCTCCGACGCTCGACGTTGTCCAGTTCTCCGGCGGCCAGGAAGTGCAAGCCGCCAAGGAAGGCCTGATCCTGCCGATCGACGAGAAAGCGATGACCAATCTGAAGGATCTGTACAAAGCGGCGCTGAATCCGGGCGGTTACGGTCCGAGCATTGCGTTTGACGCTTTGGGGATCATTTATAACGAGAAAAAAATTACGAAAGCGCCGACGTCGTGGAACGACTTGTGGAATCCGGAATACAAAGGGCATGTGGGACTGGTCGACCTGACGAATACGTTCGGCCTGCAGTTCGCCGTGATGAACGCGAAGCTGGCCGGCGGCGATGAGAACCGGATGGGACCGGGCTTTGAGAAAATCAAAACGCTTCTCCCGCATACGGCCGCCATCGTTGCTTCGACCCCGGATGTGGGCAATCTGTTCGCTCAGGAAGAAGCATGGATCGCCGCCTACGATTCCGGATACGCTTTCAATTTCCGCAAAAAAGGACAACCGATCAAGTTCGTCGTTCCGAAAGAAGGGGCGATGGCTACGTTCATCAACGCGCAGGTTGTCAAAGGGACGAAAAACGCCGAGCTCGCCCAACAGTTCGTCAACTACATGCTGCGGCCGGAAGTTCAGCAGAAGTTCGCTGAGCAGACCGGATTCGCGCCGTCCAACAAAAATGTGAAGCTGTCCGACGACCTGGCGGCCGTTATGCCGTACGGCGAAGCGGCGGTAAACTCTCTGGTGCCGCTTAACTGGGAAGTGGTTAATGCGAACCGCAACGCCTGGACGACCGAGTGGAATAAACTGATCAGCAAATAATCCGGTTGGCCGGGAGGAGCTGCGGGGACGATTGTCGCCAATTATCCCCGCAGCTCCTCCGCGAACAACGGAAAGGACGGAAATCCTATGCTTCGACGCTTGCCTCCGCAGTGGATTTTGATGGCGCCCGGTGCGCTGATAATGTTGTTTTTCTTCATATTGCCGGTAGGACAGCTGCTGCTTTTCAGTTTTTTTCGCTCGACTCCCGATGGAATGATGGAGAAAGCTTTTGTTTTCGACCAATACATGACCTTTTTTAAAGATCCGCATTATTTGAAAATATTAGGGCGCACCTTGGTTCTCGGCATCACGATTAGCTTCATCAGCCTGATCCTCGGCTATTGCCTTGCCTACGGAGTAGCCCGCTCCAATCCGAAACGCAAATATTTGCTGCTGCTTCTGATCGCTTTGCCGCTATTGACGAGCGCTGTTATCCGAAACTTTGGCTGGATCGTCATTTTGGGCCGAAAAGGACTACTCAACCAATTGTTCCTGAACATTGGTTTGATCGATAAACCGCTTGACTTGCTGTATACATCCACTGGTGTAGTTATTGCGATGGTTCATGTGCTGCTGCCATTTATGGTTCTAGTCTTGTACAGCGTGCTGGAAGGGATGGACCGGAACCTGGAGTCCGCCGCGGCGAATATGGGCGCTTCCCCGGCCAAAGTATTCTGGTTCGTGACGCTGCCGCTGTCGCTGCCGGGCATTGTGGCAGGCACGCTGCTCGTGTTCTCGATCTCGATCAGCTTTTATATTACGCCGGCGCTGATCGGAGGTCCGAGGGTGCAGGTGATGGCCACCGAGATCTACAACCAGACGATTCACTCGATGAACTGGCCGTACGCGTCCGCGCTTGCCGTGATCCTGCTTGTTACCGTATTCGTCATTACCAACCTGTACAACCGGGCGCTTAGACGCAGTACTTCGCAGGGGGCGGGTATCTTATGAAGAAACGTTTCTCCTTGTTGACGCTGGTCAACCTGTTGATTTATTTGTTCATCATCGCACCTCTTGCCGTCGTGGTGTTTACTTCTTTCGGTGAGAGCTCTTATCTCGTCTTTCCGCCCAAAGGGTTTACGTTTCATTGGTACATCGAGGTGCTGACAGGCGGCCGCTACACCAAGCCGTTCTGGAACAGCATCTGGATCGCGGCGACGACGACCTGCCTCGCGCTGCCGGTCGGCACGCTGATCGCGCTGGCGTTCAAGAAGTATCAGTTCCGCTCCAAGGAAACGATGCGGTCGTTGTTTTTATCGCCGCTTATCGTACCGACACTGCTGTTCGGGATCGGGCTGCTCATTTTTTACAGCAACCTCGGAGTAAGCGACTACTTTTTCCGTCTGGTGACGGCTCATGTCATATTAACCGTACCGTATGTGGTCCGGACGATGAGCGCGGGCTTTGCCCGGCTGGACGCTTCGGTCGAAGAGGCGTCGCTTATTCTCGGCGCCAGCCCGTGGCAGACGTTCCGGCTTGTGACGATTCCGCTCGTGCGTCCCGCCTTGATGGCCAGCGCCTTCTTCGCCTTCATCATGTCGTTCGACGAGCTCGTGATGGCTTTGTTTCTGACCGGGCCCGGCATGGTGACGCTGCCGATGCTGATTTACTCGGATATTCAGTTTAATATGACTCCGGCGATCGCCGCCGTATCCTCCATTATTATTCTGGGCACCGTACTGATCGGATTAATCGGTATGGGGATGCTGAAACGAAACAAAATTTTGTAACGGGGAGGTCCCTATATGAGTGAACTGCGATTGCGGCAGCTTCGAAAGCAATATGGCGGCAATGTCATTGTCGATAATCTGGATCTGACTGTCGGAAGCGGCGAGATGGTGTCGCTGCTGGGCCCGAGCGGATGCGGCAAAACGACGACGCTGCGGATGATAGCGGGGCTGCTGGAGCCGACGAGCGGTTCGATCCATCTGGCGGAAAAAGAACTGACCCGGGTCGCTCCTTATAAACGTAATGTCGGCTTGGTGTTTCAAAATTATGCATTGTTCCCGCACATGACCATCTTCGATAACGTGGCGTTCGGTCTGCGCCGTCACGGGACGCCCAAGCATGAAGTGAAGGAGCGCGTGCTGCAAGCGCTGCAATCGGTTCAACTGGCGGGAATGGAGCAGCGGATGCCGGCCCAGCTGTCGGGCGGCCAGCAGCAGCGCGTCGCTCTGGCGCGTACGCTCGTGCTGCGTCCTCCGCTAGTTTTGTTCGACGAGCCGTTAAGCAACCTGGATGCGAAATTGCGCCAAATGCTGCGCATCGAAATTCGCCAGCTGCAGAAACGGATCGGATTCACCGCGATTTTCGTCACCCACGACCAGGAAGAGGCGATGGTGTTGTCCGACCGGATCGCGGTGATGAACAAAGGCCATATCGTCCAGCTGGATACGCCGGAGAACGTGTACACCCGCCCGAGCGACTCCTTCGTAGCCGATTTTGTCGGCGATTCGAATCTGCTCGGGGTTCGGGAGCTAAAGACAACTAACGGTAGCCCGGAAATTACGTTAGCCGGAGGGCAGAACATCAAAGCCGCCGATTCCGGAAGCCGGGAGTCGAGCAGTACAGTGATGATCCGCCCGGAAGCCGTCCGGCTGTTCGCGGCAAACGGCGGGCCGGGCGCTCAGCACGAGTCCGACAAGTATAATCAGATTGCGGGGACCGTCCTGTACGTCCACTACACGGGGACATCGTATCTGATCGGACTGCAGGTTCCGGGATTGGACAAGCCGTTTCTGGTCAAGGCTCCGATGCACGGTGCGGAAGCGTCCCCCGTCGTGCGCGAAGGCGACTCCGTCCATGCGGTATGGCCGATCGCGTCCACTCTGCTGCTGTAAACGAAGGTACAACGATCATTTCACTCAAATCGGATATGAAACGGGAGGAATTACAATGACCGATCACAATACGCAAACGTTCGTAATCGCTCAAGGGACGGACGCTTCCACGATGGACCCGTACGCCCATTCGGAGACGACGACGGCCAATATATTGCTGCAAGTATACGACGCTCTCGTCCGCCGCAATCCTTCCATGGACATCGAGCCTTGGCTGGCCGAGAGCTGGCAGGTGATCACTGATACCGTTATCGAATTCCGTCTTCGCGGCGGCGTAACGTTCCACAACGGCGAGAAGTTCGATGCGCAAACGGTGAAGTTCTCGCTGGAACGGATGGTCGATCCGCAGCGCGAGCCCAAGTTCCCGCCTTACGGCCGCTTTAACTCGATCGATCATGTCGACATCGTGGACGACCGGACGGTGCGCGTCGTCACGAATCGTCCCGATCCGAACCTGCTCGCGCAGTTGACCGGACTGATGATCATTCCTCCACAGTATATAGCCGAGCATGGCGAAGCGCATTTCAGCCGCGTTCCGAACGGAACGGGACCGTACAAGTTCGTCCGCTGGGACAAGCCGGGCGGGACGGTAGAGCTGGAGGCGAACGACGGCTACTGGCGGGGCAGCCCGTCGGTTCGGAAGCTGGTCTTCCAGGCCGTGCCGGACGGAAGCGACCGCGTGCAAGGCTTGCACGACGGCTCGATCCATCTGGCGGCCAACTTTCCGCCGCTGATGCGCAAGCAGGTGGAGACCGACCCGGCGTTGTCGGTCGTCGGGACGCCGAGCGTAGGCGTGATTTATATGGGGATCAATACGCATCACCCTATATTGAAAAATAAAAAGCTGCGGCAGGCGATGGCGCATGCGATCGACGTCCGCGAGCTGATTCAGGAAGAGCTCAGCGGCTGCGGTTCTCCGCTGGCCGGTCCGGTGTATCCGCAAGCGTTCGGCGTCGATCCGAAAATCGCCCCTATCGCTTACGATCCCGCGCTTGCCAAACAACTGCTCGCGGAAGCGGGGTATCCGGACGGGGTCGAGGTGAAGCTGGAAGTGCCGGACGGCCGGTTTACGCAGGATAAGGAGATCGCCCAAAGGATCGGGGAGCAGCTCGCCAAGGTCGGCATTCGCCTCCATGTCGATATTCAGCCGTGGCCGCAGTTTATTAGCCGGTTCCGCAATCATGAGTACGATCAGATGTATTATGTGGGCTGGGGCAATTCGACGTTTGATCCCGACGAAGTATACCGCAACGCGTATATTGCTCCCAACCCGTGGAACCCGACCGATTTCCACCATGACGATATGGCCGCGATGGTGATGGAGGCGAGCAATATTTTGGACGCGGAGCGACGGAAGGAACTGTACCGGATGGCGTGTCTCATTTTCCGCGACGAGCTGCCCTGGATTCCGCTGTTCCAGCAATACGACTTGTACGGCTTGAACAAAAAGTGGAACTGGAAGCCGCGCATGGACGAATACATCTACGTCTGCGACATTACGGCGGCCGAATAAGGCGTCCGTCCGCGGGCCACGAAAGCGAAAGCCGTCTTTGGAGCGAATCGGACTTCCTTTCGGGGGCGATCCCCGGGAAGAACCTATATATTGGAGGGAACAGCTATGGCAGCGATCGACGGGATCGGCAAAATGTACATCGGCGGAGAATGGGTGGAGGCGTTGTCCGGCAAAACCCGTGAGATTACGAACCCGGCTACGGGCGAGTGCATCGCCGTCGTGACGGAAGGCGGGCTTGAGGACGTGCGGCGCGCGATCGAAACGGCCCGGCATACGTTTGACGAGACGGGGTGGCGGGATACTTCGTCACGGGAACGGGCGAGACTGTTATTTGCTTTGGCGGACAAAATCGAGCAGCATGTGGACGAGCTGGCACGGCTTGAGACGCTGAACAACGGGAAGCCGCTCGGGGAAGCCGAGTCGGACGTATCGAGCGCGGCCAGCTGCTTCCGCTATTACGCCGGATTGATTACGAAGCCCCACGGGCAAACGTATGAGGTCCCGTATCCGATTCAAGCGATGGTCGTCCGGGAGCCGGTCGGGGTGTGCGGCCAGATCGTGCCGTGGAATTTCCCGCTGATGATGGCGGCGTGGAAGCTCGCTCCGTG
The DNA here is from genome assembly GCF_058135425.1 of Paenibacillus sp. MAH-35. Taxonomy (NCBI): domain Bacteria; kingdom Bacillati; phylum Bacillota; class Bacilli; order Caryophanales; family Paenibacillaceae; genus Paenibacillus; species Paenibacillus sp. MAH-35. Next base: position 277,641 of record NZ_JBYUPU010000003.1, on the reverse strand, counting down.
TCTCGGCGCCGGAAACGTAACCGTCTTTAAGCCTTCGGAGCTTACGCCGCTGACGGCGATTCGGCTGTTCGAGCTGATCGAGGAAGTCGGATTTCCGAGAGGAGTCGCCAATCTCGTGCTGGGCGAAGGCCGGACGGTCGGCGCGGAGCTGGCCGCCAGCCACCTGGTGGACAAGGTCGCCTTTACCGGCGGTACGGAGACCGGACGTTCGGTCATGAGAGCGGCTGCTGGCAATATCAAAAAAGTGTCTTTGGAGCTGGGCGGCAAATCGCCCAATATCGTGTTTGCCGATGCGGACCCTTCCATCGTCGCGGAATACGTCATGTACGGCATCTATATCGGCTCCGGCCAAGTGTGCTCGGCAGGCTCCCGTCTGCTGATCCAGGACGAAATTTACGATACGTTTATGCAAGAGCTGGTGGACCGGACGAACCAAATTCGGGTAGGCAACGGAATGGAGCCCGGGACGGAGATGGGGCCGCTCGTCTCGCAAGCGCATATGGAGAAAGTGCTGTCCTATATCGAGATCGGGCGTCAGGAAGGAGCGACTGTAGCGGCAGGCGGCCGCCGGATGACGGAGGGGGAATACGCCCGGGGTTACTTCGTCGAGCCGACGATTCTGACCGATACGACGCCCGACATGCGGGTCGTGCAGGAAGAAATATTCGGACCGGTGCTCGTCGTCCAGAGGTTTCGGGATGAGGAGGAAGCGATCCGACTGGCGAACGGTACGGTATTTGGGCTGGCGGGAGCGGTGTTTACGAACGATGCGTCGCGATCGATGCGGGTGGTAAGAAAGGTGCGCTCCGGCATTATGTGGGTGAATACGTACCATCCGACCTATAATGAGGCGCCGTGGGGCGGGTTTAAGCAAAGCGGCCTCGGCCGCGAGCTGGGCACGTTCGGACTGGACGAATATACGGAAGTGAAGCAAGTGAACATCAACATGGAGCTCAAACCTTTAGGATTTTACAAAGGCAAAGGGGAATAGGAGATATGGACACCAAGACGAGACGGTTTGTTTCGATGCAGACTTCCGTTCCCGGTCCCAGGACGGCGGATTTGCTGGAGCGGAGAATAGCCGCCGTGCCGAAGGGGGTAGGCAACAATACGCCGATTTTCGTCGACAAAGCGGAGGGAGCGCAACTTACCGATGTGGACGGCAACGTGTATCTTGATTTCGCCGGGGCGATCGGCACGATTAATGCCGGCCATTGTCCGCCGGAAGTGGTGCAGGCGATCCAGAAGCAGTCGGAAGCGTACATCCATACCTGCTTCCATGTTGCGATGTACGAGCCTTATGTCGAGTTGGCCGAGAAATTGGCGCTGCTTACGCCGGGACGGTTTCCGAAAAAAGCGATGTTTCTGAACAGCGGTGCGGAAGCGGTGGAAAATGCGGTCAAGATTGCCCGCAAATTTACGGGCCGCAGCGGGATCGTCTCCTTCTCCCGGGGGTTTCACGGCCGCACGCTGCTGGGCATGTCCCTGACGAGCAAGGTGAAGCCTTACAAGTTCGGGATGGGTCCGTTCGCGCCGGCTACGTACAAGGCGCAGTACCCGTATCCGCTCCATCGTCCGGAAGGAATGAGCGAGACCAACTATGCGCTTCACTGCGTACGCCAGTTCGAAGATTTTCTGTATACGGAGGCGGCGCCCGAGGACATCGCAGCGGTCATCATGGAGCCTGTACAGGGCGAAGGCGGCTTTATCGTGCCGCCCGCCGCATTCGTTCAAGGGATCTACGACTTGTGCCGCAAACACGGCATTTTGTTTATCGCCGATGAGATTCAGACCGGCTTCGGCCGGACGGGCGAGATGTTCGCCTCCACCCACTTCGGCATCGAACCGGATCTGATTACTCTGTCCAAGTCGATTGCGGCCGGCATGCCGATCAGCGCAGTCGTCGGAAGAGCGGACGTGATGGACGCCCCGAATCCCGGGGAAATCGGCGGCACGTACGGCGGCAGCCCGCTGGGCTGCGCGGCGGCGCTGGCCGTTCTCGAGCTGATGGAACGCGACCGTCTGGTTGAACGTTCCCGGGTCATCGGCGAGACGATCCGGTCGTATTTTCTGTCGCTGCAGTCTAAGCTTCCGCTGATTGCCGACGTTCGCGGGCTCGGGGCGATGTGCGCCGTGGAATTTATTCATCCGGATACGAAGGCTCCGGCCAAGGAGTTCGTCGCCGGGCTGACGAAGGCTTGCTGCGAAAACGGGGTCGTGCTCTTATCGGCAGGCGTCCACGGCAACGTCCTCCGCTTTCTGACGCCGCTTGTCATAACCGACGATCAGTTGCAGGAAGGTCTGGATATTATCGGGTCGCTGGCCGTGTCGCTGGTTACGGCCGAATAAAGGAATGGGGGAGAGAGCCGTGAAGCATTTGTACATGAACGGGGTGTGGAAAGAGGCGTCATCGTACGTCGAGCTCCGCTCCCCGTACTCGGGCGAGAAGATTGTCGACGTTGCGCAAGCGGACGAAGCGGATACCGGGGAAGCGATTCGCGCCGCTTCGGAAGCCGCGGCTGTGATGGCTGCGTTGCCCGCTTTTCGGCGTTCCGCGATTTTGGAGAAAGCGGCCGCTTTACTGGAGGAGCGCAAGGAGGAGATGGCGCGTCTGATCGCCCTGGAAGCGGCCAAGCCGATCCGCACCGCGCGGGGCGAGATCGCCCGGACGATTCAGACATATAAATTCGCCGCCATGGAGGCATGCCGCATTCATGGCGAGACCGTTCCTGTGGACGCGGCGCCGGGCGGGGAGGGACGGATCGCCTTTACGCAGCGCAAGCCGCTCGGCGTAGTCGGGGCGATCACTCCGTTTAACTTCCCGTTTAACCTCGTCGCTCACAAGGTCGGTCCGGCGATTGCGGCGGGCAATACGGTCGTGCTGAAGCCGGCGGGACAAACGCCGCTGTCGGCTCTGGCTCTCGCCGATGTGTTCGCGGAAGCGGGGCTTCCCGCGGGGGCGCTTAATATTGTTCCCGGCAAAGGCTCCGTTGTCGGCGAGAAGCTGGTTCGGGACCCGCGGGTTGCCGCGATTACGTTCACCGGCAGCCCGGAGGTGGGAATCGCGATGAAGCAAAAGGCGGGTCTCAAGCGGGTCACCCTGGAGCTCGGCTCCAATTCCGGCTTGATCATCGACGGGACGGCGGACATTACCCCGGAGCTGATCGACCGGTGTATCGTCGGAGCGTTTTCGTTCAGCGGACAGGTTTGCATTTCGATCCAGCGGATTTTCGTTCATGAAAGCAAGTACGACGAGTTTGCCGAAAAGTTTAAGGAAGCGGCGGAGAAGCTCGTCATCGGCGATCCTCTGGACGAGGCGACCGATCTGTCCGCGATGATCAGCGTCAAGGAAGCGGAGCGCATGCAAGCTTGGGTGGACAGCGCCGTTGCTGCAGGGGCCGTCGTATTGACCGGGGGACGGATGCTCGAGCCCGGGCTGTTCCCGCCGACGATCCTGACCGGAGTGCCGGCGAATGAGCCGGCATCCTGCCAGGAAGTGTTCGGACCGCTGGTTACGCTGACTCCCTTCCGTGAGCTGGACGAAGCGATCGAAGCGATCAACGATTCCCGCTACGGCTTGCAGGCCGGCATCTACACCCGCGATATTCAAGCCGCGATGCGCGCTGCGGACCGGCTTGAGGTCGGCGGGGTGATGATTAACGATTTCCCGACGTTCCGCGTCGACAACATGCCGTACGGCGGCGTGAAGGAAAGCGGATTCGGCCGGGAAGGGGTCAAATACGCGGTCGAAGAAATGACGGAGCTGAAGCTGGTCTGCATCAAGCTGTAACAGACAGGCGGACAAGATAAAGGGGGGATCGGATTGGCTTCCAATACAAGTATCATTATCCGGCTCGAGCTGGCCAAAACGCCGAGCTCCTTCGCGGCTATCGCCGAGGTGATCGGGCAAGCGGGCGGCGATATTGTCGCCGTCGACATGATTCATGCCGGCAAGGAAACGACCACGAGGGATATTACCGTAAATCTGGTAGGCGTTCTCGCCAAGGACATTACAGACCGGCTGCGGGACGTGCCGGGCGTTTCCTTGATCAACGTATCCGACCCGACTTTTCTGGCCCATCTGGGCGGGAAAATCGAAATGATACCGAAAATGCCGATCAAGACGCGCGAAGATTTGTCCAAAGTGTACACGCCGGGTGTGGCGAAAGTATGTATGGCGATTCACGACAATCCGGCCAGCGCGTTTTCGCTGACGATCAAGCGCAATACGGTAGCGGTCGTCACCGACGGAACGGCCGTGCTCGGCCTCGGGGACATCGGTCCGGAAGCGGCGATGCCAGTCATGGAGGGCAAGGCGATGCTGTTCAAGCAGCTTGCCGGAGTCGACGCCTTCCCGATTTCGCTCGCATCCAAAGACACGGAGGAGCTCATCCGCACGATCAAGCTGCTGTCTCCGGCGTTCGGCGGCATCAATCTGGAAGATATTTCGTCGCCGCGCTGCTTCGAGATCGAGGAACGGTTGAAGCGGGAGCTGGATATCCCCGTCTTCCATGACGATCAGCATGGCACGGCCGTCGTCGTCCTGGCCGGGCTGCTGAATGCGCTCAAAATCGTCGGCAAGCCGGTCGACGGCATCCGTGTCGTCGTGACGGGGATCGGGGCGGCCGGAGCGGCGATCCTTAAGATGCTGCTGGCGGCAGGCGTCCGGGATGTGATCGCGGTCGACCGCGATGGGGCTTTGTGCCGGGGCGAGTCTTATCCGAATCCGATGTGGACCTGGGTCGCGGAGCGAACGAATCCACAGATGAAGCGAGGCGCTCTGTCGGACGTGATCAAAGGAGCGGACGTCTTTATCGGCGTTTCCCGCAAAGGGGTGCTGAAGGTCGAGGATATCCAAAAGATGGGCCGCGACCCGATCGTATTTACGATGGCGAACCCCGAGCCGGAGATCGAGCCGGAGCTGGCCGAGCCGCATGTGCGGGTCCTCGCGACCGGTCGGAGCGATTATCCGAACCAGATCAATAACGTGCTTTGTTTCCCAGGCATGTTCCGGGGGGCGCTGGATTGCCGGGCCACGGTCATTAACGAGGAAATGAAGCTGGCCGCGGCTTGGGCGATCGCTTCCGCGGTGAGCGACAAAGAGCTGAACGACCAATACATCATTCCGAGCATCTTCAACGACAAGATTGTGCCGCTTATCCGCAAAGCGGTCATCCAGGCGGCGATCGAGACGAACGTAGCGCGGAGAATCCCTCCCGAGTTCCGCGAGGACAACTAGCAGCCGGCTGGAAGACTAAGCGTCGGGTTTGAAGGAAATGGTACAGCATGGAAAACGGCTCCCCGACTGTAAAGGTCGGGGGGCTTTTGTGTTGTTGTGTTGGGTGTGAATGAGGCATCCGGTTCGGCCGAAGTCACGTTAGGTGTGAGAATGAGGCATACGTGGGCCGAAAATGACGCTAGGAGTGAGAATGAGGCGTACGTCCGCCGAATGGCGCTGACTCCCCCATACCACGCCGAAGTCATCGATTCTAACGAACCTCATCGTTCTTATTGCGGTAAAAACACCTCTATTCTCATCTAACGAACTCCAGCGGTCTTATGGAGTAAAACCGACGTAGAAATGTGCTCGAGAGGAGGAAATAACGTCTCTGGAGTTCATTACCTTCTCAAATTGCAGCATGCTGGCGTAATAAGGGCGGCTGAGTTCGTAAGCTAGCTCCGAGTGCAAGTGCAAGTGCAAGTGTGCAATTTCAATACAAGATCCGCGAGGGCTTTCCGCTAACCACGATCAAGTGTTGGTTCTCCGCTAACTTCCAGGTTCTGATTCATTCATAAAATCATTCATTAAATACGGCAAAAGTTCGGTTTGGATATATTTACAATCCGGCATTTAGAAGTTATAGTAAAGGTGCACTTCTATTTAAATACTCTGTAACATAATAAGAGACGTCGACATCAATTAGAAACAGATTAGGGCTGCAAACAAACAAACAAACGAATGAGGTCTACCTGGTCGGTGTCAACGGGCGGCGGCACATCCGCATTGGAACTTCGAACGATGAATCCGCGGGGCCGGGCTGCCGAGCAGCAAGAGTAACCAACGGATACCAGGTGGGAACCGCCGGAGCGGAGGACGACGAGAGTGAAGGAAGCGGTAAGCATCGGTTCAAGATTGGAAATGTTTGTGGACGACTGGCTTATAGAGGACAAACAAGGTGTCGGTCTGAAGCTTCACTCCCCGGTACGAAAGGAAACGGTACTGGAATTCGACCGGGAATGGGAGGGGGCGTTCAGCGGGTATGTAACCGTGATTCAGCGGGAGGGCAAGGTGCAGGTGTACTACAGGGGCAACTGTACCACGGACCTGTCCGAAGATCAGGTAACCTGCTATGCGGAGAGCGCGGACGGCATTCATTTCGACAAGCCGAATCTCGGGCTCTACGATTACGCCGGATCGAACCGGAACAACATCGTGCTGAAAGGAAGCATCGCCCATAACTTTGCCCCGTTTTACGACACGAATCCTGCGGCGGACCCGAAGGAACGGTACAAGGCGGTAGGTGGCATTCATGGCGATATTATTAATAATCGCGCCGCGCTGCACGGGCTCGTATCCGAGGACGGCCTCCGCTGGACGATGAAACAGCAGGAACCGATCATGACGAACGGCGCCTTCGATTCGCAAAATATCGCGTTTTGGGACGCGAATCGCAGCATGTACCGCTGCTACAACCGTTACTTTACGCCGGACAAGATCCGGGGCGTCCAAAGCGCCTTGTCGGCCAACTTCGTGGAATGGGAGCCGCAGCAGTTGAACCGGTACGCGGAGGGCGTGCCGTTCGAGCATTTCTATACGAATGCGACGATCTTATGTCCGCAGGCCGAGCATATGTACGTGTCGTTTCCGATGAGGTTCATCGAATCGAGGAAGAAGGTAGCGGAGCATCCTTACAACGGATTAAGCGATGCCGTATTTATGACGAGCCGGGACGGGGTGAACTGGGACCGGACGTTCCTCGAGGGCTGGATTCGGCCGGGTCTGGATCGGCGCAACTGGACGGATCGCAACATGGCGACCGCTTACGGCTGCGTGGAGAGCGATACCGAATTGTCATTTTATTTAACGGAAAATTACCGCTGGCAGACGGCCCATTTACACCGGTACGCAGTCCGGAAGCACGGCTTCGCCTCCGTCCATGCCGGATACGAGGAAGGCGAATTCACGACGAGGCCGGTCCGGTTTGCCGGCAGCCGGTTGTTCCTCAACTACTCGACATCGGTCGCGGGCTCCATCCAGGTCGAAGTGCTGGACGAGCAGGGCCGGGCGATCGAGAACCTGTCCTTTGCCGATATGGAGCCGCTTTACGGCGACGAGCTGCAGGGAGAGGTCACGTGGAAGTCGGGGGCCGGGCTGGAGGCACTTGAAGGGAAAACCGTCCGTTTCCGGTTCCGGTTGAAGGATGCGGATCTGTTCGCGATGCAAGTCAAGTAACCTGCTAACTAACAAACCAACAAAACATCAAACGAACAAAACATCAAACCAACTAACTTAACCAACTAACAAGCGATAAATATCAAGCGGTCGCCTCTCGTCGGGAGAAGCGGCCGTTTTTTATTTTGGGAGTAACATATTAAGTTTTCCACGAAACTGAACTCCCAGCATAGGGACGGTGGGTAGCCGAATAGGAGCGGTTTGTACCTCTTAATTTGTCCGAAATCTGCTTAGACGGGGAAATACGAGCGGTTTGAGACTTTTATTCTCTGCGAAAATGGTGCTGACCCGGCCTATTGGTTGGAATAAGGGGTGTAAACGAGGCTGTCGATTCAAAACCAAGTGGAAAAGGAAAATATTACCTTTTGGCGAGTTTTGTCTGGAATCCCCTACCTTACAATCCTTATTCAATCAAGGGATTCCGGACAACCTGTTTGAGCAGAAGATGGAACGGCCTGCTAACACTTCTACACAATGAATCGACAGTCTCGTAAACCGCCTTTATTTACCTCTGTCTTTCGAATATGCCGAAAATAGAGGATGCGAAAGACTCTTAATTCCGTAAAGAGCCTGAACGAATGTGTTTTCTTAAATACTGAAGCTTCTACTCGCAAGTAAGCAGTCGCAAAGCCGGCTCGCTCGCCCCCCGGACAGGTGTCGCTTCAAAGCGCTGCTTCGAGCAGCCGCTGCGTCAAGTCGCTCGCCCCAAGGACCAGATGCCGCTTCAGAGCGATGCTTCAAGCAGCCGCTGCGCCGCCTCGCTCTCCCCCCGGACAGGAGGCGCTTCAAAGCGCTGCTTCAAGCAGCGGCAACGCCGGCCTGCTCGGCCCACGACCAGTTGTCGCTTCAAAGAGCTACTTCGAGCAAGCGTGATGCGGATTCTTAATACATGGTCATGCACCGTGGCAGAGGCTTCGTATAAAAGCTTTTCTTCCCCTAACCAGCCAGGGCGGCGAAACGTGAGGATGGAGCAATAATTTGCTATCCAATCAAAACAATCTCCTATATTTCGCAGCCGGTGCATTTCGTATAATCCAAGTAAGGAGCAAGATCTTCTCCCCATCGCCGGAGAGAAGCGAGTGGGAGGTTCCCCCTCTTCGGCGGTCAGCAATTCTTTACCAAGTCGCGTTATTGTAAGCGGTTTCGAAAAGGTGGGAAACAAACAAGCTTCCAATCGCACAGAGATATGGAAGTTGGGGGTGGTGTTCACTTTCAAAAAGAACATATGTTCGCTATCGTTCATTATGAAGCGAAGACTTGCCGCTGTCCGGCACGATGCAGCTCGATCACATTCCACCGGGAGGTCATGACCATGTCATTCAAAGCAATCGGGTCCGCCCTTATGCTCGGCGTAACGATGGCGGCATTATCCGCATGCGGCGGCGAAAGCCGGCAGCCCGGCACCGCGGAACCCCAGCCCGCCACACCGCCCAAGGCGGAGAAAGCGAAAAAAGACCCGATCACGATGTCCGTCTTCGGACTCGGGGTCAAGGAGGAGGAGTTTAACGACAGGTTTCGAAGCGTGCTGGAGAAGAAGTTTCCGCACATTACGCTGAACTATATCCCGCCGGATAAAGGCAATTCGTTGCCAGAGCTTGTCGCGCGGGGAGAGACGCCCGATCTGATCCGGACCGATGTGCCGAACCTGAAAAACAACTATATCGATCTGAAAATTGCGACGGATCTGAACGAATTCGTCAAATCATCCAATTACGATCTGACCCGGTTCCACGCCCCGTTCATCCAGGAGATGATCGATGCGAGCCAGACGGGCGCTTTGTACGGATTGCCGTACCCGCCCTATTTTCCGATGGTGCTCACTTACAACAAAAGCTTGTTCGACCAGTTCGGCGTTCCCTACCCGAAGGACGGTATGAATTGGGATGAAGTGTACGAGATCGCCAAAAAAATGAGCAGGGCGGAAGGCGACAAAACGTATCGTGGCTTCAGCGCCAACATCATGTCGATGCTGCGGGATAACCCGTACGGCTATCCGATTCTCGATCCCGCTGCCGACCAGTTGTTCGATGCGGAGAAGTGGAAGCCGCTGTTCAGCAACTTCAAGCGGTTTTACGAGCTGCCGAACAACAAGATCGCGACGACCCGTCCGGCCGAAATCAACGAAGCGTTCAATAAAGGAAATGTGGCGATGCAGGTCAACCAGTACAGCCAATATGCCCCGATTCCGAAAGAAATCGAATGGGATATGGTCGCTTACCCGGTGTTGCCGCAGGGTCCGAAGACGCTGACGTGGAGGGGGCCGGCCTATTGGTCCGTTTCCGCGACGAGCAAGCATAAGGAGGAGGCGTTCCAGGTCATCGCCGCCATGGTCTCGGATGAGGTTCAGCTCAGTGACGCGAAAAAAGGAATGCTGCCCACCGTCGTGAACAAATCGATCCGGGATGCATTCGGTCAAGACCGGCCGGACTTGAAACCAAAAAACACGAAAGCGCTGTTCTACTACGAGCAATGGTCGCCGTATTCACCGAAACGCAAAGCCGGATTGGCGAACGTGCCGACGGTCGTCCAGCAGGATTCGATGGCCCAGACGTTCCACGATGTAGCCTCGGAGAAGGTAGATATCAACACCGGACTCCGGCAGCTGGACGAGAAGCTGAAGCAGGAGCTGGCGAAGGAGAAGAGCAAGTGACGTAAGCGAAGCGGTATGATGCAAGCCGCGAGTTGTAGTCGTGCCGTGCGGCGGGCGCGGGGGAGAGCCGGGATTTGAGCGTGGAGGAAAGGAAAGGGAAGGGGGCTCGCTGCAGCCGATAAGCCACCCAATCGGTCCGGCTGCTCGGGCAGGCTGGCATTCCGCAGGAACTTTCCGGCATAAGCCGCCTCTCCCCGTCGGAACGGCAGCCGTTTATTTTTCGATGCGAAGAGCATGCGCCGATTCGTCGCCCAAGCTGAGGCGGTATTGGTTCGGCGTCATGCCGACGATCGATTTGAATACGCGGATGAAATAATTGCTGTTGTCGAAACCCGTCTCGCGTGCGATCGTCTCGATCGATTTGGTCGACTGCGCGAGCTGCGCCGACGCCTTCTCGATGTGGATTTTGCGCAAATATTGCATCGGCTGAATACCGGTTTTGCTCAGAAACACCCGGCTGAAATGGTACTTCGACAGCCCGGCGTTAGCCGCGATATCGTCCAGCGACAGCGGTGCGGCGTATTGGGACTTCATATACCGGATCGCAATCCGAACCGGCTCGGGCGAATCTTTGAACTCCACGATATCGTAGCCTTCGGATATGCGGTTCAGCTCCATGACGAACCGGTAAAGCTGGGACGAGACGTAATATTTGTCGAGCTGGGTATCGTTGTAAATAAGCGAATACAGCTCGCTGATGTAGCGGATCGGCTCCAAATGCTGCTCGAATGAAATGACCGGACCGAACCGTTCGATGAGCGACAGCCAGTGGCGGATGGCGTCTTCTCCGCGTACGGCGATAAACAAAAATTCCCAGTGTCCGAACGATTCGTCGAAATAATACAGATGATCGCTCGGCAGCGTACAGAGGAAGCCGCAATGCTTCGGCACGGCATATTCGCGGTCGCCGTATCGGATCGCTCCTTGGCCGGACAGCGTGAACTGGAAGATAGCGCTTTCACCGTCGGGCCGTTGAATACCGTTCCAGCGATAACTCGGCGAAGTGATATATTCCCAGCCGATGCCGCCGAGGCGCATACTTAACGTCGATGGGGTAAGGTAGCGATACTGAAAACGTTTGCGGCTGCATGACTCATGCGGGAACAGCAATAAGGTCCACCTCGATTCCGGGAATTTGCTGTTTTTCATCAATATTATAGCAAATGAGGCAGCGAATATAAGATTGAATTTTCATAGAACGATAGAGCCAAAAACAACATAGACATTTATTTATTTTCGGAGGGAATGGAACATGAACAAAATGACGTTTATCGGGGCGGGCAGCGTGGCGTTCGCCAAAAATGTGCTGGGCGATTGCATGCTGGTGGAATCGCTGCAGCAATTCGAGTTCGCTTTGTTCGACATCGATGCGGAAAGGCTGAAGGATGCCGACCGGATGCTGAATCATTTGATCGTCAAGCTGGGATCCGGCTGCACCGTCAAATCGTACGGCGACCGGAAGGAAGCGCTCCGCGGAGCGAAATACGTCATCAACACGATCCAGGTCGGGGGTTACGACCCGTGCACGATCACCGATTTCGAAGTGCCGAACAAATACGGCCTGCGTCAGACGATCGCCGATACGGTCGGAATCGGCGGCATTTTCCGCAATTTGCGCACGATTCCGGTGATGCTCGGCATCGCCCGGGATATTCAGGAAGTGTGTCCGGACGCTTTGTTTTTCAACTACACGAATCCGATGGCGGTATTGACGAATGTGATGAATACGTACGGAGGGGTCAAAACCGTCGGCCTGTGCCACAGCGTTCAGGTGTGCGCGTCCCGGCTGTTGAAGCATCTGGAGATGGACGGGAGCGGCGTCCAGTGGAAAATCGCCGGCATCAACCATATGGCGTGGCTGCTCGAAATTACGAGAAACGGCGAAGATTTGTACCCCGAAATTAAGCGCCGCGCCGCCTTAAAGCAGCAGGAAAAACATTTCGACAGAGTCCGGTTCGAGCTGATGCTGCGGTTCGGTTATTACGTAACCGAGTCGTCCGAACATAATGCCGAATACCACCCGTATTTTATCAAGCGGCAGTATCCCGAATTAATCGAGAAGTTCAGCATACCGCTGGACGAATATCCGCGCCGCTGCGTCTGGGCGATCGACCGGTGGAAGACGATGCGCGAGGAGCTAGTCGGCAACAAGGAGCTGACGCATACGCGTTCCAACGAATATATCTCGTACATTATGGATGCGATCGAGACCGACGTACCGTTCAAATTCGGAGGCAACGTGATGAATACCGGACTGATTACGAACCTACCCCGCGAGGCTTGCGTCGAAGTGGCCTGCATCGCCGATTCGAGCGGAGTGACGCCGACGTATGTCGGGGATTTGCCGCCGCAATGCGCCGCGCTGAACCGGACGAACATCAACACCCAGCTGCTCACGATCGAGGCGGCGATGACGCTCAAGAAGGATCATATTTATCAGGCGGCTATGTTGGACCCGCATACGTCAGCGGAGCTGTCGATCGACGATATCGTGGCGATGTGCGACGAGCTGATCGAGCGTCATGGCAATTGGCTGCCGGCTTACCATTAATTCGGGGACGGTTCAGCAATGCCGGATAATCAAAACCAACGTCAAGAGGAGCCGGGTACCGGTCCCAATGGAAGAATGCTGCCGGCGATCCGGAGTCCGATTCCGGGCAACCAAGAGAATCCGTACAGCGGCAACAGCGTTCAAGACGCCGTATCTAGCGCGGCCGGCGCCCCCGGTTACAATCAACTGGCATGACCAGTAACGTTATGGAGGAATCATGAGTATGACAGCTTACGAATTTCAAATGAACGATTCGTTTATCGTAGATAAGCCGGAAGGGGACCGCATGTGCGCCTTTCCCGCTGCGGCCTCGTTTCAAGTGGACAACGGAGGCCGCTGCCATACGAGGCTGTTCGTGTTTTACAGCCAGACGAAAGACGACGCCCATGTCCCCCCGTCGGTGGGGGTGCGGATCTCCGACGATTTGGGGCGGACCTGGCCGGTCTACCAGTCCCACGAGTGGTTTCCGATCTCGCTCGTGCAGCTGGCCGGCGGAGCGATCGGAGGGCCGTCGTTCGTCACGGAGATGATCGGCGGGGACATCTCGAACGAGCAGCGGGTCCGGTGGGTGCAGTCCGCCGACGGCGGGGAGACGTGGACGACGACGGCCGGGAAGCTGGTCGCCCCGGAGCCGATGAAATGTATCGTAGCCGGATCGGGCAGGGGCGGGTTCGCTTTTACATGGGTGATGGACATGGGGAGCGGTATGCTTGGAGCTGCGCTGTACGGTTACTTCGCCGCCGATACGAAGTACCGGACCGTATGGGCGCAGTCGACGGACGGAGGCATTCATTGGAACATCGTGTCTACGATCGCCTACGATCCGGAGGTCGGGCCCGAAGGGTACTGCGAGCCGGCTGTTGCGAGAACGTCGGACGGCTCGCTGCTGTGCGTGATGCGGATCGGCAGCAACAAGCCGCTGTACCAGTCCCGCTCGGCGGACGACGGACTGACCTGGAGCGTGCCGGAGCGGCTGCCGGGACAGGAAGAGGAGCATACGCACAGCGTACTGCCGGCGCTTCGGATGCTCCCGGACGGGATGCTCGTGCTCAGCTACGGTAGGCCGAATACACGGCTGCTGCTGTCGGCGGACGGGACCGGAAGGCGCTGGACCTCGTTCGCGGAGACCTCCCAGGGCACGACGACCGGTTATACCGGCATCGCCGTGACCGGAGAGCGGCAGTTTTTGCTGACAGGAGACAACGGAGCGAATTGGCACTTCGATTTCTCCAAAGGGTTTCCGAATCCGAACCCGTTCTCGATCTGGGGCAGGCTGGTCGATATTGTTGGGCATAACGGGGACTAACCGGAAGTCGAAGTCCGTACTGCAAATGCGGGGAGTGACCCGGCACGGGTCGCAAGGCTGGCCCAACACCGGGAGAGCCAGCAACGGCGACGGGGTTTTGCTACATATAATCCGGGATCGCTAAATCTTATGAAACGGGAGGCTTGCGGATATGACGGAACAACGCGAACCGATGGAAATGCCGATTGAAGAACACGGGGCTGCCGATCAGCCCAAACGGTTGTCAAGGAGAGCGATGCTGTCCTCGCTCGGGCTGGCGGGAGCGGCGCTGGCCGTAGGAGGCGTCGTGGGCGGCACAACAAGTACGGTGCTCGGGGCGGGAGCCACGGTCACGAATCAAGTCTACGGCTGCGGAGCGCAAGGCCCGAACGGACTGGACTGCTGCTTATCCGTCACGATTGGCGAGCTGCGTTCCACGATCGTGCCGGAAGAGGGGCGCGTGTACTTCGTCACCGACGACAAACGCGCCGGTCCTTTCGTATACGTGCCGGGGGATACGACTTCCGCCGACAATGGCGGTACGGTGCTGGTTTCGTCCGCAGGCGCCCGCTTCAAGCGATTGTTCGACGGACCGCTGAACGTCAAATGGTTCGGGGCCAAGGGGGACGGCGTCGCCGACGACGGACCGGCGATCCAGAGCGCGATCGATGCAGGCGGAGCGAGGAGCCATATTTATTTTCCGCAGGGGTCGTACCGGATTACCGCAACGCTGAACGTGAATCATCCCGAGGTGACGCTGTTCTCCGACTTCAAGGCGGAGTACACCCCGCGTATTCTCTGCACCGTGCCGGGAATCTGGATGATCCGGGTCAAGAATTACTCGTTATGCATGAAGGGCATCCAGTTGGACGGAGACGGCGTTCCCGGGCAAAACCCGTTCGTACCGACCGTAAACGGCGTCCTGATCGACCGTTCCGACGGCTCGGGGACCGAGACGCTGTCCAATCTGGACGCGGACATCCAGTTTTGCGGGTTTTTCAAGCTGAACGACTGCGTCCGCTGCGTCGGCCGCAACGTCTTTTTCAATTACAATATCTTCTCGAACAGCGTGAACGGCGTTATCGTCGACCAATACACGAACGCACACTGCCGGGGATACCGGTTCGTCCAGAACCGGTTCCATTCGATGGGCGGAGGGGCGTCCGTGCTTGCCCCGGGGGCGGAATCCTGGTGCATCCGGTTTACGTCGATCCGGGCGTTCGGCAACCAGGTGATCGGCAACATGTTCGATTTCGGCAAAGGTTTTTATCAGGGGCCGGTCGACAGCAGCGTAATCAACGACAATCAGATATACGGCTGCTTCGGCGACGGCATCCGCATCGTCCATTCCGAAGGCGGCACGATCGCTTACCAGCAAAGCTACGAGATCTGCAACAACCTGATCGCGGCTTCGCAAAATTTGAATTGGACCAAGCCGGTCAGCGACGCCACTCCCCAGATGAATTACGGCATCGTGGCGGAAGGCGCTTTGCTGCAAAACGGCTGTATCGCCGGCAATGTCATCACGTATCCCAAAAAAGACGGCATCCGCTTCGCCAACCTGGGCCAGTCTATGGTACAGAACAACTACATCATGTCCCCCAACAAGCGGGCGGACATCGACGGCTCCTTGTACAGCGGCATCTCGATCGGGGCGGGCGCGCAAAATCTGGTGTCCGGCAACATGATCCGCACGACCGTACCGAACGGAGCGGCGCACAAGCACGGCATTTATAATGGGTCGGCGAATTCCCGGCTGATCGATAATTACGGCTTCAACCAGTCGGGCGACTTTATCGTTAATACGGCTCCGGACACGACCGACGTCATCGAGCCGGGCATACCGAAATATGCGGAAACGTACAAGCGCAGCGCCGCGGCCGATACGTTCGGGATGAAGCTGTATACGCATAACGCGTCCGCCCAGAAAACGCTGTATGCCGAAATGGTGGCGATGCAGCAAAGCTCGTCGGCGGGTGCGGAGAAAGCCGATCTATTGTTCAATGCGCTGTCGAACGGGGCGATGAAACCGCTCATGCGCGCGTCCTGGCAAGGCGCTTTGTCCGTTGGGGACCGTGCGGGCAAGGAAACGCTGCAGAACGGTTACGTGAACGCCAAAGCGGTGAACGGCGAATATATATCGCTGATCCCGAGTGCGGCGGTGGCCATTCCGAACGGGTCGATCTTTATCGATACGGCCGATTCGAAGCTGAAGTTCAAAGACGGCAGCGGCGCGATCGTTGCTTTGTCCTGAGTAAGGGGAGCGGCATTGCCGCCGGAGCGGGGCAGGCTGGGGGCAGCGCAGGGACCGAGGAGACCTTATTTGTGCCGCTCGGTGACCGAGCTTGGACAGCCGTGTTTGACCGGTTTCCACGCGCCGGGTGATTGAGCGCTGTACGGAAAGTAAGGTGTTTGGTCGATAGTTTGCAGTTTCACTTTTAGATCGTGGGGTCAGCCGATTACGCGGCGGGCCTTTTTGCATTTGTGCATTCCCGGCTCATGGGGAGGATGGACGGATAGATTGGTAGATAGATACGAAGATAGATTGGTAGATAGAGCCGAATATGAGCAGCAACTTGTACACGGATGGCATCGGTTACCAGGTCCCAACCAGCTCGGATGGGTAGATAGGAGCGGTTTGTACCCTCTATTTGCTCCATAACCAGCTTCGTCGGAGAAATAAGAGCGGTTTGCAACTCTTATATCCGCGAAACCGACGCTTCCCCCACCAATTGGTTGAAATAATTGGTACAAACCGCCTTTATTCGCTACAGATTTCTAGATAGGCCGACAATAGCGGGTGCCAAAGACTCTTATCTCATTCAAGAGTCAGCAAGAAGCTTAGCATTAAATTGCGCCTGACTGCCGGCCGATATCCAGCGAAGATGACGGGATCGCCGGTATGTCAGTCTCATGATGCGCAAAATAGTTCCATCCGATCAAAACATCGTGCTATTGTCGGAAGGCGCTGCAGCGTCTATCGTTAAAAGTGTCGACAGGTAAGCTGCAATTGCAGAAAACACGGTTTGGTATCCAGGTGAAAAAAACGAGGGAGAGTCACACATTCATGTTTTTGTTCGATCAACAAACATCGTCGCTTCAATTTGAGGGTGTGCCGGATATCGCACTGCGCGGACTGTCCGTTCAGGCGATGGTCGCAGGGGAGCCGGCGGTTGTGCTGACGCTGACGGACGTGCAGCTGTGCCGGACGAATGAGAACGAAGACGCCGGCGCAGAAGCCCGCGCAAGCGTAGACACGGCTGATTGCGACGAAGAAGCCCGCGTAAGCGCAGACACGGCCGGCGACTGTGCAGAAACCCGCACAATCGCGGACGCAACTGGCCGTGGCGATGGAACCGGCGCCGCCCGGCCGGACTCCGGCGAATACCGGCTCGCGTTCGGCAGCGCGGACGGAGCGATTGCCGCCCGGCTCGTTCTGCGGCAGCGCGGGGCCTTTCTGGCGGTGCATGTGGAAGCGTCGATCCGCAATCAGACGGCCTATCACGCCCAGCGGACATTCGCGGCCGAAGGAGGCATCCGTCTTGCGTTCCGGGAGCTGTCGGGCCTGCAAGGGCTGCTTGCCGCCGCGAGGCATAAGGAATGGTGGACGCGTCCTCACTTCGATCCGGACCTGCGTCTGCTGCCGCCCCGCACGCAATCGCTGCTGTGGAAAACCGGCGCAGGTTACGGGTATATGCTGCCGCTGTGCGACGAGCTGTACCGGACCGATCTGGCCGGCTCCGAAGGCGGGCTGACCGTGCTTGTCTCCTCCGGCGAGGCCGGGCACGAGACGATCCGTACGGCCGCTCTCGTACTCGGAGCGGATACCGATCCGTTCCGGCTGGCCTCCGCCGCCGCGGACGAAGGGTTTGCCGTGCGCAACAAGGGCGGAAGTCCGCGAACGCGCAAAGCCTATCCGGACATCTTGGAATATGTCGGCTGGTGCAGCTGGGACGCCTTTTATGCCGATGTGGACGAAAAAGGGCTGATGGAAAAAGCAGCGGAGCTTCGCCGGCTCGGCCTGCCGGTCCGCTGGTTTATGATCGACGACGGCTGGTCGGAGGTGAAGGAGCGGAAGCTGGCTGCATTCGGGGCGGATAAACGAAAATTTCCCGGCGGTCTCGCCCGCACGGTAAGCCGGCTGAAGCGGGACCATGGCATCCGCTGGGTCGGAGCTTGGCACAATATCGCCGGCTACTGGGGCGGCATCGATCCGGAGGGTGAAGCGCATGCGGAAGCAAGAACGTTTGTGCACCGGACGCGCAGCGGCCGATGGATTCCTCATCCGGAGGCGGCTCTGAATTTCGGTTTCTGGAATATGTGGCACTCGCAGCTCAAGCGGCAAGGGATCGATTTCGTCAAGGTGGACAATCAAAGCTCGCTGTACGCCTACATGGGCGGCGAACGGTCGATTGCGGCCACCGCTCATGCCGTTCATACCGGACTGGAAGCGTCGGCCGCCCTTCATTTCGGAGGCTGTGTCATCAACTGCATGGGGATGGCTTCCGAGAACGTATGGCATCGTCCGTTGTCGTCCGTCTCGCGCAGCAGTAACGACTTTTTGCCGAAAATCGCCGACGGGTTCGGGGAGCATGCGCTGCAAAACGTGTACAACTCGGTGTACCACGGCCCGTTTTATTGGGGCGATTGGGATATGTTCTGGACGGGGCATCACGACGCGGTCCCGCATATGACGCTGCGTGCCGTAAGCGGCGGACCGGTCTACTTTAGTGACGGCCCGGGGCAGACGGTGCCGGATATCATTCGTCCGCTTATTTACGGGGACGGCAAAATCATCCGCTGCGACCGGATCGGCCAGCCGACGGAGGAATGGCTGACCGTCGATCCGCTCGCGACGCCGCAAGCTTTTAAAGTATGGAATACGGCCGGGGGAGCCGGGATCGTGGCCGCTTTTCACGTCTACAACGGCCGGTGCGCCGTCGAAGGCCGCGTTGGGCCGGGAGATATCCCGCTGCTGGAAGGATCGTCGTCGTCGTATATTGCGTTCGATTCGTTCCGGAAAAAAGCGTACCGCCTGCAAGCGGGCGAGTCGATTCCGGTCCGGCTGTTGCCGCTTGAGGCCGAGCTGTATGTGATCGTCCCGGTGACGGGTGAGTTCACCGCCATCGGCTTAACCGACAAGCTGGTATCTTCCGGCGCTATGCTTGGCACCGAGTACGACGAGCAAGCCGCGACCGTCCGGCTGAAGGACGGAGGGACGTTTGCGTTCGTCTCGGAGAGGAAACCGGCTGCCGCTTTCGTAAACGAAAAGCCTGTGGTGATCGAGGAGGACGAGGACATGTCCGGTCTGTACACGATCATCTGTCCGGCGGCGGATGGGGAGCCGGGACGGGAAGTGACCGTGCGGATCAAGTATGGACCGGTTGCCGCTGCAGCTATAGAGCGCTAGCACCCCATCACTTCTCGATCCGCAGTGTGTGCGCCGATAAAGAGCTGCAGCTTTGGCGGTACTCGTTAGGCGTCATCCCGACCAACTGTTTGAAGATGCGGATGAAGTAATTGCTGCTCTCGAAGCCGGTTTCGCGGGCGATCGCTTCCACTGTTTTGCCGGTTTGAGTAAGCAGCGCCGAAGCTTTCTCGATGCGGATTTTGCGCAAATACACCATCGGCTGCAGCCCGGTTTTCGCATGAAACGTCCGGCTGAAATGGTATCGGGACATCCCTGCGCAAGAGGCCAGCTCATCCAGCGACAGCGGCAGGGCGTATTGGGACTGCATCAGCTGGATCACCCGCCGGATCGGTTCGGGCGTATGCCCCGGCAGTACGATATGGCGCCCTTCGGCCATCCGCTGCATCTCCATCACGAACCGGTACAGCTCGGCGGAGATGGCGAACTTGTCGAACTGCAGGTCCTTATCGTAGATATGGGCGTACAGCCTGCTGACGCATAGAAGGGGCTCCAACTGGTCCTGGAACGAGATGACGGGGCCGAACCACTGAATAAGCGAATTCCAGTGCCGGAGCGCATCTCCTCCTTGTACGGCGATAAACATAAACTCCCAATCTCCGTCGTTTTCGTCGAAATAATAGATATGATCGCCCGGCACGGTACACAAAAACCCGCAATCTTTCGGCACGAAGTATTCTCGGTTCCGGTACCGGATAATTCCTTGCCCGGACAACGTAAATTGGAAGATGGCCCCGTCTTCGGCCTGCCGCTTCAAGCCGTCCCACCGGTACGAGGAGGAGTTGACGTATTCCCAGCCGATGGCGAGCAGGCGGAGGCTGTCGGACATCGGGGTCAAATAGCGGGTATAAAACGACCGCGGAGTCAGCGATTCATGAGGGAAGCGCAATATCGTTCACCTTTTCCGAAAAATTCAGAGTTCTATTACCCCTCATTGTAACGGATATCGGCAATATGGCAATATAGATTCAGTGAATTGAAAGCGGTTCCGAATGTATGCGGAAATATAGGCGCAGCGACAGCAAAATAATGGAATGTACGTCGAACACCACACTTTGCACACATGAAAGGGAGAGGTCGATGAATAAACGAAACAAGTATGTGCTGATTCCTTTGTCCGGATTGCTGCTGCTCGGGGCGGCATGCTCGGACGGAGGCAAGCAGGGCGGGCAAGCCGGAGAAGCGGCGCCCGAGACGAAACAGGAAACGGCGGTAAACAAGGAGCCGATCGAGCTCGTCTTTTACGACGGGGTATCGGATTATAGCGAAGAACGATTTATGAAGGAAATCGGCGAGCCGATCAAGAAAAAGTTTCCGCATATTACGCCGAAGTTCTCGCCGTTTACGAAGCTGACGCAAGTCCAGGATTTAATCTCGGCGGGCCAGCCGCCCGATGTCATCTTCGCTTCCAGCGGCATGTTTAACGACGTAGTCAACAAATACAGCATGCAATCCGACATTACGCCGCTGATCGAGAAATACAAATACGACCTGAAAAAGATCGATCCAGTGTCCGTAGACATGATGAAGGAAACGTCCAAAGGCGGCATGTATGCGCTGCCTACCTTGATGTCCCCGTCGCCGATATACTACAACAAAGATCTGTTCGATAAATTCGGCGTACCGTACCCGAAGGACAACATGACATGGGACGATTTGTACGAGCTGGCGAAAAAGCTGACCCGCAAGGACGGGGCGCAGCAGTATTACGGATTCATGGTCTCCTTCCAGCATCTGATGGTGCGCAACCAGTTTTCGCTCGATCTCGTCGATCCGGCGAGGGAGGAAACTTCTTTCGCGGATGAAAGATGGAACAAGATGGTGGCGAACATCTCCCGGTTTTACGAACTGGACGGCGTAGAGCCGAACGCGCAGAAGATGGGAGCGGCTCATCAGCGCGTTTTGTTTACGAAGGAGAAGTCACTGGCCATGTGGATGCCGGTCAGTACGCTTCTGACAGGTGCCGAGCTGGAAGGGATGAACTGGGATATGGCGGCGTTCCCCGAGTTTAAGGAGCTGCCCGGCACCGGTCCGCAGCCTTATCCGATTTCCTTCTATATCACGACCACGAACAAGCATAAGGACGCCACGTTTGAGGTGATCGCTTATCTCGCATCGGAGGAATACCAGCTGCCGATGGTGAAGCAGGGTCAATTCCCGACAGCGCTCGCAAGCGAACTGCTGCGCAATTCGTTTGGACAGGACACGGCCATGTACAAAGGGAAAAATATTAAGGCGATGCTGCCCGCGAAATATGCGAAAGCTTCGGCGTTTACGAAGTTCAACAACTTGTCCCGCAACCAACTGCAGGCGGTACTGGAAGCCAACGTATTGCAAAAAAAAGATATCAATACCGCGCTGCGCGAGGCGGCCGAACGGACGAATGCGGCGATCAAGGCGGAGAAGGCGAAGTAAAAGTAAACCCAGTAACTCGCGATCCGACTAGTTTACGGTTTAATGCTGCGTGGGATAGAGCGGATGAAACCTGGTATGAGCAAGGACAAGAGAGAAGCAAGGAGCACCGCCGCCGCGGAGTTGCAGAACAAGCACGAGAGGAGCATGTCAATTGTTGATCAAACCTGTCCGGAATATTATCGTGTACAACGACGAGCAGTACAACACGTTCCCGAGTGTCGTCCGAAACCAGAAAGGGCAATATGTCGCCGCCTTTCGGCAGGCTCCTGACCGACTCGGCACGTACGGGCTCGAGCATATCGACCCGTCATCCAAAGCCGCATTCGTCACTTCCCGGGACGGCATCGTCTGGGACGAGAGATCTTCCGTCCTGTACGACGATTTTTTCTGCGGGGTGCAGGACCCGTGCCTGAATGTTCTTGGCGACGGCACCGTATTCGCCACGTTATTCATGTGGAAGGTGGCGGACCGGGAAGAGGTGAAGGACCGTTCCGACTATACGCACCGGGTGTTTGACAAGTGGATGGCCAAACCGGCGGGAGCCTACACGGTGCGTTCCGTGGACGGCGGACAGACGTGGGATCGTCCGGCAGACGTGGCGATACCCGGTGTCTATATCCGGGGCAACTGCGTCGAGACGGAGGACGGAGCCGTATTGGCTCCGTTCTACGGCCCGGCGGACGGCGTCTGGCGCGTTGTCGTCGGCCGGACGGACGACCGGGGCGCTACATGGTCGGTCCACGCGGAGATATTCCCTGAGGAAGGCTACGGTTTCTTCGAGCCGAACTTGTACCGGACGCCTGCGGGCAAGCTGGTGCTGTTCAGCCGCTGCCATAAGAGCAAGCCGGAGCCGGGAGACGGCCAAGCGGCTTACCCGCTCGTGACGAGCGAATCGGCTGACGGAGGACGGACCTGGAGCCATCCGGTCCGCCGTCCGATTTATTCACCGAGCCCGTTCCATGTACTTCCTCTTGCCGACGGCCGGGTGCTGATGTCGTACGGCTACCGGTTCCGGCCCTTCGGCATTCGCGCCGTACTTCTGAATCCGGAATGCGACAATCTGGACACGGCGGAGGAAGTCGTGCTGCGTGAGGACGGACACGGCTCGGATATCGGTTATACGAGCGCCGTTCAACTGGAGGACGGGCGGGTGCTCGTCATGTACTACTATTCGGTGCCGGGGGAGCGGCACCGGTATATCGCGGGGACGGTCTGCGAGATCGATTAGTCCGGCCCCGTTCGTGGGAAGCCGGCGACGGGAAAGAGTGGAGAAAGAAACGAAGAGGAAACGAAAAGAAACGGGAGGAATCGGAAATGAAGCTACCCTTTCATCACCGGACATCATTCGTCGCTTTTGTGGTTTCGTTATGGTTGTTTGCTTTACTGCTCTTTCCCGCCGGCAAGGCATTCGCGGAGGTGCGGCATACGACGATCCCCGACGTAGTCGTTGCGGGGGCGTCAGGCAGCTATAAGCCGTATTTTCCCGATATCGTCAAGGCGGGGAACGGCGATTTGCTTGTCGTATATTATTGGTCGGAGAGTCATGCCGGCGGCAACGGTCAAATCAGGATGAAGCGAAGTACGGACGACGGAGCGACTTGGGGAACGGCGGCTACCGTCATCGACACGGCCTACGACGACCGGGACCCGTCGATAACCGCCTTGTCGGACGGAACGCTGCTCGTATCGTGGTTTACGTACAGCGGGGGCGTGATCGACGTCCGGGTAATCCGGAGTACGGACAACGGAACGACATGGGGCAGTCCGGTGACCGTCGGTACGAATATGCCGTGGGCGGCCACATCTTCCAAAATCATCGAGCTGTCGAACGGCGATTTGTTAATCCCGCTATACGGCCCTTCTCCCGGTCCGGGCCATCAGCAATCTACCGTCGTACGGAGCGCCGATCAGGGAGCGACATGGCTTTCTTCGACGGAGACCGTCATGGGATACTCGTATGGCATCCATATGGTGGAACAGGCTGTCGCCGAGCTGGAGAACGGACATATCCGCGGGCTTATTCGGGTAACGTCTCCGGATAACATGGGATATGAAGTGAATTCTTACGATTACGGGGTAACCTGGGATACTCCCGTCAAGCTGGACGCCAAAATCCACGCTCCTGAGCTGTTCCGCATTCCCGGAACTGATCGCATCTTCCAGGCGTGGAGCGAATTCCAGCATCCGTCCGGCGGCCGCCCGGTTCTCGTGAAGATCGGCGACATCAGCGACCCTTGGAATACCGCGGAAAGCCGGCTGTTATACGCGAATCGGCAAACGTCCGATATGGGCTATTCATCCACCGTACTGTTGGACGGGGGAACGTTGTTTACCGTCTATTACGACGCTCAGAAGCAGATGCTTGGCGGCACGTATTCCAAGCTAAGCGATTGGGAAGGCGATTTCGGCACGAAGATGGACCTCGCAGGGCTGTACGCGGCGTCGGCGATTACCGTGACGACGGATAAGCAATACCTGGACCCGAACAATCCGGCAACCGGCCCGAAAGGAGCGCTGGACGGCAGCATCGCGTACGGCAGCGCCGCTTTCAAAAATGCGGCGGCTACAGCCGGTTCGCCCTCGACGTACCAGATCGATCTGCAGGGTAATCATACGATCGTCGCTCTCGGTGTGCTGCTTAAGGTGGGCTACGCGGAGACGGCGGACGTAAACGTTTCGGCGGACGGCGTCAACTGGGTTACGGTACAGACGTATACGAATGCGAGTATGAACCAAGTCGATTACCGTTATTTCGATTCCCCGCTGTCGATCCGGTATGTGAAAGTGACGGTAACCGCCTCGTCGGGCTGGGCCGGCTTGAATGAAATCCAATTGTACGAAGTCGTTCCGTGAGAGCGGCAGAAAGGCGGACGAATCTGATGAATCCAAGCAGCAATATCCAAGTAGCGGCTTATTATTTTCCGAACTACCATCCCGATCCGAGAAACGACCAGTGGCATGGGAAAGGCTGGACCGAATGGGAGCTGGTCCGCCGGGCGACCCCGCGGTTTGAAGGCCACAACCAGCCGAAGGTGCCGCTCTGGGGGTATGAGGACGAGTCCGATCCGCTCGTTATGGGCAAAAAAATCGATGCAGCCGCAAGCCACGGAATCGATGCGTTTATTTTCGACTGGTATTGGTACGAAGACGGACCATACCTGCAAGGGGCGCTGGAGCGGGGATTTCTGAACGCGCCGAACAACGACCGGATGCAGTTCGCTCTCATGTGGGCGAATCACGACTGGCTGGACATTCATCCCGCGACGAGAAGCCGTCCCTACAAAACGCTCGCTCCCGGCGCGGTATCGAGAAAGGCGTTCCGTGAGGCGTGCGAGCATATGATCCGGACGTATTTCGCTCATCCGTCGTACCTCAGGGTGGACGGCAAGCTGTATATGTCGATCTACGAGCTGATGAGTCTGGTGGCCGGTTTCGGCTCGATCGGGCAGATGCGGGAGGCGCTGGAACAGTTCCGCGGCATGGTGCGGGAGGCGGGGCTTGGCGAGCTGCACCTGAATGCCGTCGTCTGGGGCGTGCAGATTTTGCCCGGTGAGAAAGAAGTGACGAACGCGAATGAAATGCTCGAGCTGCTCGGCTTCGATTCGGTCGCTTCCTACGTCTGGATTCATCATCACAAGCTGGAGAAGTTTCCCGAGACGCCTTACGACGAGATTCGCGAGAAAGCGAAAGGTACGATGGAGACGCTTAGCCGGCAATACCGGCTGCCGTATTACCCGAACGTAACGATGGGCTGGGATTCGTCGCCGCGGACGATCCAGTCCGACCGGTTCGACCCGCTTGGCTACCCGTACATGGCGATGCTCGCGGACAATACGCCGGAGCGGTTCGAGCGGGCGCTGCGGGAGGCCAAGGCATTTCTCGCGAACCGGAGCGGGCCGGGAGAGTCGATTCTGACGATCAACGCCTGGAACGAATGGACGGAAGGCAGCTATCTTGAGCCGGATACGGTGAACGGGATGGCGTATTTGGAAGCGGTGCGGAACGTATTCCGGCGGGAAAGGAACGATTCTCGATGAGCGAAGCAGGGATGACGAGAAGAGCGATGCTGTCTTCGCTCGGCATGGCGGGAGCGGCTTTCGCCGCAGGAGGAATGATGGGAACAAATGCGAACGCCGTATATGGCGCGGGTGCGGCAGATCTTGTGATTACGGATTATGGTGCGGTCCCGGGCGGAACGCAGGATGTATCCGCGGCGATTCAGAATGCGATCGACGATGCCAAGAGCGGCATGATCGGAGCCGTCCGGATTCCGAAAGGCCGCTGGAAAGCAAAAAATCTCGTCGTCGAAAACTGCACGTTGGCATTCGATGACGGAGCCACCTTGGTGTTCGAGCTGGGAGCGCGCGACAACGGGCTGCTGCTGCGGTCTAATGTGCGGCTGTATAACGCCACCTTCGAAGTCACGAATTCGGCGCCGCCGCCTGACGGCAATTTCGGCAACGTATTTCGCATCGGCGATTATGAAGCCGTCCCGGAAGAGACTTACTCCCATATCCGGGTGCAGGGTGCGAAGGTGATCTGCGGCAATGCCGGCCGGGTCGCGCAAGCGGTCGAGGTGCTGGGCTATGTCAGCGATTTTATACTGGAGGATATTAGCTTCTACGGGCCGTTCGACGCGGGAATTATCGTGCATTGGGGCGGAGATGTGGGCGGCACGGACGCTCATAACCAGTTCGTCACCTACTCCTGCCATCCTCATGACGGAGTGATCCGCAATATCCGGTTCTTGCCTCGCGACGGCAAGACGGGCAATTACGGCATTATTTTATCGGCTGTATATGATATTACGGTCGAAAACGTCGTCTCCGACGGCTGGAGCTGTCCGCTTCGCATACTGCCCGGAGACGTCTACGCTCAAGTTGCTCTGAACGACCAGAAAAACAAAGTACAGACCGGGATCGTGATCCGCGACCTCGAAATTGCGGACCCGCCGGTACGGGCTTCCAATAAAGCTTCCGCTCCGATCTTTATCCAAGGATCGTCGGCTACGATCCGGACGCCGGCCGCTCCGACGTATACGCTCGATTCGATCTCGGATATCCGGATCTCCGGGGTCCGTTACGTGCTTTCGCCGGGTAAAGCTTACAGCGGAAGCCCGCTGTTCCTCCTTTATTATTCGGCGGGGATCACGGTGGAAGACGTCACTGTCTCCGGGTTCGAGGCGGTGAATGAATATTTGGCGCTCGTCGAATACTGCAACGATTGCGCGATCGCTTTCACCGGAGCGACCGCGGAGGGCAGCCGCATCTTCGGTTCGTTGAACTGTACGGTCGACGCCCGGACGACCGGCACGCCGGCAGCGCAATCGGGAGGCAAAACCGGTTTGACGGCGGCGGGCAGATCGCTCCCCGCAACGGTTGCGGCAGCGCTTGCGCCGGGGGCGACCTCGATCACGCTGTCGGCTGTCAGCACCGCGCTTACTGTGCCGAGCGGCCAGCGAATCCGGCTGACGAACGGCAAGTCGGTTGTGATCGCCAAGACGACGCCGCTCTCCGCGACCGGGACGAACCATGTCCCGATCGAACGGTCCGAAGTCACGGAAAACGCCGGGGCGGCAGCCGTTATACAAGTGATCTGCTCCGGCTTGAAGATTAAAGGTTCCTTCTCCAAGTGGGAGCAGGGCGTGATGCTGTCCGATGTGAACGGGGCGCTTATCGAGGCTGATTTTGAGCGGAACGGCAAATACGATCTCTTATTGTCCGGGTCACGCGCGGATGCGATCCGGATCAGCCGGTCGCGGTTTCAAAGCGGCGGGCAGAAGCAGGACGGCACGTTGATGGCCAACATCCATCTGGGCACGAACGGCGACAACGTATCGATCGTCGGCTGCGACTTTGAGCCGGTGGGTCTTCCGATTGTGCACCGGAACATCGTCGGCGGCACGGAGCTGTCGAACGTAACGATCAGCGGCAATCATTTCGGCGGGAGCACGCTGCCGTCGATCGCGATCGGGCCTCAATCCGCGGCCGCTTCGCAGCTCGGGAAGATTTGCATGACAGGAAATACGAGCGCAAACGGCACGACGCTTACCGCCCCGGGGACGATTCAAGGCCGGTATGTCGGCGGCTTGTATCAGGGCTTCGCCGAGGATGTGCCGGCGACCGGGTATTGGCGGGCCGGA
Organism: Paenibacillus sp. MAH-35; assembly: GCF_058135425.1. Classification (NCBI taxonomy): domain Bacteria; kingdom Bacillati; phylum Bacillota; class Bacilli; order Caryophanales; family Paenibacillaceae; genus Paenibacillus; species Paenibacillus sp. MAH-35. Next base: position 249,717 of record NZ_JBYUPU010000003.1, on the reverse strand, counting down.
GACAGCCTGACGAACTTGTCGCCTGCGGCGGGCTCGCCAAAAGGCTGGCGGTGTGTCGCGGCTGGGACGCCCGGGACATGGGTCAGTGAAGGCAATTTGTAAGAAGCAGGTTTAACCATAAATATCCCGTCATCCAATAAGTCGCGATGGCGGGATTTTGCATTCGGAAGCGGGGATCAGATAAGGGAGCAACCTTTCCGGGACGGGCAAAATGAAGATTTACAGCCCATTTAATGTGGGATATAATAAAACTCTAAAGAAGTTATTGATACAATGTAACATAATAAGAGACAAAAGCCCGTCCGTAAAAACTTTTTGATCACATTGCGGATCGAGCACGGTTGTTCAGGGCCGATGTACGGCCCCCTAAATAAAGGAGCGGAGCGAATGTTCGAGAAACTATTTGCATTAGACGGCAAAACAGCTGTCGTTACGGGTGGCAACGGATATTTGGGAAGTTCGGTTGCAAGGGCGCTTGCGGAATTCGGAGCGACGGTAGTTGTGGCCGATCTGCAGAAGCGAGAGCTGGAGCATGAACGGATGCACGCCATCCCGTGCGACGTGTCAGACACCGACTCGATTCGTAGCCTGTTCCGGGAAGCGGACGCCGCATTCGGCCGGATCGACGTGTTGGTCAATTGCGCGACTTACGGCGCGGGTTACGGGCCACTCGGCACCGTGGAGCGGATGAGCGACGAAGATTGGCGGAAGGGGCTGGACGGAGCGGCCGGCACGGTGTTCCGCTGTACGCGCGAGGTGATCCCTTATATGGAGAAGGCGGGACGCGGCAATATAATCAATTTTGCCTCCATGTACGGCGTCGTATCGCCGGACCCTTCCATCTACGGGGACAGCGGCGCGAACAATCCGGCCAACTATGGGGCGGGCAAAGCGGCTGTACTTCAGTTCACCCGCTACTGTGCGGCGCATCTGGCCGGCAAAGGGATTCGCGTCAACAGCGTGACGCCCGGGCCTTTCCCGAATCCGCATACCCAGCAAAACGAGCCTTTTCTGGAGAAGCTCGCCAAGAAGACGATGCTCGGCCGGGGCGGAACGGCGGAAGAGATTGCCGGACCGGTCGTCTTTCTCGCCTCCGACGCATCGAGCTACATGACCGGAGCGAATATCGTCGTCGATGGCGGCTGGACCGCCTGGTAATCGGGCGGGGAATCCAGCGTCTTTTCACATAAGGATCACGTTCGGGGCTTTTGAAAGGTCAGGAGCCTCTCCAAAAACGATCATACTTAAACCGTCCAGTAAAGGAGAAATTCCCTGTATGAACGAGAGTCGCATTCAAGCCATAGTCAACGCCAGACTGGTTACGCCCCGTTCCATCGTGGACAATGGGGTCGTGCTGATCGAGAACGGCCGGATCGCCGATTGCGGGCCGAGAGCAACTGTCACCATACCGATGGGAGCGGCGCTGATCGATGCCGGCAATCAATATGTCGGCCCTGGATTTATCGACATTCACTGCCACGGGGGAGGCGGCTTTTGGTCGTGGGAAGAGCCTTATTTGTTCGCGCTGTCCCATCTGAAGCACGGCACGACCGGCATTCTGCCGACGCTGGTTTACAACCAGAGCCGTGAAGAGATGGCGCAGGGGGTCCGCAACATTATGCAGGTCGGGGAACGGCCCTACAGCTCGGCGATCGTCGGTATTCATATGGAAGGCCCGTTCATCAATCCGAAGTACGGGGCGATTACTTCGCCGATCCGCCCGGTAGACCCCGAAGAATACGGAGAGCTGCTGGCGATCGCGGGCGATACGATCAAAGTATGGACGCTCGCTCCGGAGCTTCCGGGACAAGCCGAGTTTGCGGACGCCGCCGCGCGGTACGGCATCGCCTTATCCGTCGGCCACTCCGAAGCCGATGCGGAGACGATCTTCTCGTTCGTCCGCAAAGGGCTGCAGATCGGCTGCCACTGTACGAACGCTTCGGGCACGACGCCGTCGCCCTCCCGTTTCGAGGGGACGCGGGAGGTCGGTGTGGACGAGGTGGTGCTCGTTCATGACGATATTTATGCGGAAGTCATTCCCGATGCGCACGGCATTCATGTGAGACCGCTGATGTGCAAACTGATCCATAAGACCAAGGGGACGGACCGTGTCATCATTATTACCGATGCGATCGACGAGGCCGGACTGCCGGGAACGGATGGCGGCGAATACGAGGACGTCCGGTTTATCGAAGGAGTGGGCCTCTCCGGCAGCAAGCTGACGATGGACCGGGCGGTCCGGAATATGATGCGCCATACCGGCGCGGGCTTGGTGGATGCGTTCATTATGGCTTCGCTGAATCCCGCCAAAGTGCTGAAGCTGGACCGCGAGATGGGAAGCCTGGAGAAAGGCAAGCTGGCCAATCTTGTGATCGTATCGGAAGCGATCGAGGTCGACCGGGTGATGCTGCGTGGCGTGATTGTGCAATAATTCGACTTCCTGGCAGGGGAACCGAGGTGCTTATGCACGTGATGGGAAAACGATCTGGTTTGCGATTCAGAAAACGACAAAAGCGGACGCCCGCGTACCTGCAATCAGGTAGGGAGCGTCCGCGTTGGGGTTGGGACAGCCGGGCTTGAGAGAACCCGGCTGCTCACGGCTGCGGAGACGGAGATTAGTCCATCGCCACTTTGATGACGACTTTCCGGACTTTGCTCGGTTCATCGACCGCTACACAAGGGCTATGGACGTCATGCGGCGCAAAATATGCGAAGTAGCCGGCATCCAGCTTGAAGTAATTGCCGTTCGCCGAATACAGCGCATAATCGGAATCTTCCTTGTAAGCGGTCGTTTCTTCCGCCGTCTCGATTGGGGCATGTCCGAGCAGTTCCTCGCCCTCGACTACGATCTGGATATCCGCGTATTTGCGGTGCGCTTCCCAGATGCTGTCTTCCTTCCGTTTCGTCTCGTACTCCTGTACGATGGCGAACAAGTGCGGGCCGTCGATCTCATATTTGCCGAGCTCCAGCGTGTGCAGATCGTTGGCGTTCAGAAAGTCGATCGCTTGCTGGAACCGGGGGCTGATCGCTTTGTACGAGCCGAGCCGGGCAACTGAATCTAGTATCATGGCAATCTCTCCTTTTACAATCATGCGGCTGATCTGTCCGTACCTGATGAAAGGCTTCGTGTTGTCGAAGTTCATTGTAGTTGGAACCGCCCGAGTTGTAAAGTTTTTTCGGCTAAAACCGGCCGGAACGAAAGATTGCGATGAACAACCAGCCGAACATGATCAGAGCAAACCCGAAGCCAATCTCGATGACCGGAATTTTCCACAGCACCGTGTCCGGGTTGCCCATCGACAAAGCGATCATCAGACCGACCATGATGATGCAGAACGACAGCAGGACGATGCTGAACGAGATCCGGTTGACGATCCGGTCCATCTTCTTCATCATCCATTCCAGGTCGGGGGCGGTAACCTCAAGCCCGATCTTGCCCTTGCGCGCAAGCGTCATCAGGTCGCGCAGCCTCATCGGCAGCTCGTTCAGCATGTCTACATAATCGGGAATGTGGCGCAGCCAGGCGGAGGCTGCACGGCGGGGATCGAACCGCTCCAGCAGGAGGCGGCGTCCGAACGGCTCGGCGACATCGAAGATGCTGAACGACGGGTCGAGCGCGGTGACGACGCCCTCCATCGTCAGAAACGTTTTGCCGAGCAGCGTCAAATCCGCCGGGATGCGGATATTGTGCCGGAGCGCCAGGGCGAACAAGTCGTTAACGGCTTCGCCCATGCTGACCTCCTTCAGCGGCACTTTGTAATATTTGTCGCGCATCTCGTCGACATCGGCCCGCAGCTCCTGCAGATCGGTCTCGTCCGGCACGAGTCCCATCCGGAAAATCGCGCGAATGACGCCGCTCGTGCTCTGATTGCGCAGGGCGATGACAAACGAGGCGAAATGGTGCTTCATCTCCGGGGACAGCTTGCCGACCATGCCGAAGTCGAGGAGCGCCAGCTTGCCGTCCGGCAGCGCCAATACGTTGCCCGGGTGGGGATCGCCGTGGAAGAAACCGTCGATCAGTACTTGATGCAGAATGGTCGTCGCATACCGCTCCGCAAGCAGTTTCCGGTCGCAGCCCGCTTCCAGCAGACGCTGCTGGTCGGACAGCTTGATGCCGTCGACGAATTCCATCGTCAGCACTTTTTTGGAGGAAAGTTTGCGGTAAACGCCGGGAATCCGGATATAACGCAGCTTGCTGCATATCGCCGCACATTTCTCCGTATTGCGCGCCTCGGCTTCGTAATCGAGCTCTTTCAGCAAAGCTTTGGCCATCTCCTCCATCATATCCGCGAGCCGGTAAGAACGGGCCCACTCCATCCGGTGTTCCGCCAGCTTGGCAAGCTCCGTCAAGATGTCGAGGTCGGTCTCGATGACCGTCCGGATATTGGGGCGTTGCACTTTGACCGCTACGGCGGCGCCGTCCGGCAGTAAAGCCCGGTATACTTGACCGATCGATGCAGCGGCCATAGGGGTTTCCTCGAATTCGGCAAAAAGCCGGGAGAGCGGGGCTCCGAGCTCTTCCTCGATAATACGGGCCGCCTGCTCGAACGGAAACGGGGCGACCCGGTCCTGCAGCCGTTCCAGCTCGACGATCAGCTCGGGAGGAATCAGGTCGGGACGGGTGCTGGCGATCTGCCCCAGCTTCACGAAGGTCGGCCCGAGCTCTTCGAGAAACAGCCGGATTCGCTCCGAGAGCGTTTTGCCGGGCGACGGCTCCTGAGACTTCCGGCGGAGATACGGCAGCGTTTCCGGCAGCCCCAGCTCTTTGGCCACATAACCGAAGCCGTTGCGAACGAACGCCCTGGCGATTTCCTGGTACCGGTGCAGATGCCTAAGCTTTTTCCCTACGTCCATGCGTTCCCTCCTTCCGATAAACTAAAACGAGCCGTAGGGCGCACAGGAGCAGCCCGCTCCGTCCGGGCTCGTCCGGCTGCGGAGTTGGCCTTGACCGAGCAGCCCGCGCTGCTCAGTTTCATCCGGCCGCGAATTGCCCGATGCTTGCTGTGTGGATTAATATCCATCACTTTACGGATAAGCCGCCCGGTCTTAAGACAGCTTAAGCTCCAGCGCGTCAAGCCTGCGTTCCAGCCGTTCCAGCTCCTCTTTGGTGGCATATCGGTCTTCTCCGAGCATCGATTGGACGCGGTCACGAATCATCGAGTCGGCTTTATCCCGCGCTTCCTCGCCTTTCTTCACCAATTCCTCGACGAATTCCTTCGATTCGGCCCGGCTCAGCTCGCCTTTTTTGACCCATTCTTCGGCCAGCTTCTCGATCTGCTCCTTGCTTGCGGCTGCGAGGCCGAACCCCAGGGAAACGGCTTTGTTCAGCATCTCTCTCATAGCGATCTTTCTCCTTTGGCTGTAATGTCGATAGATGCGGATAGTATGCCCCCGATCGCTGTAAACTATTTCCTTGTCCTGAGGGCGAAGGAACAGTTAGAAAAAATGTAAAATAAGCATACAAAAATAACCAGTAATATCGTATAATTGACACATCCCCTATAGAATGAAGGGAGGCTTTACGATGACGCCTTTGGCGGCCAAAATTTTATTGGGCATGACGCTCGTCGCTTTATACTTCATATGGAAAATCGTGTTCAGAGATACGTTAAAGGGCGAAGCGGGCGCTTCGATGATTTTATTCGTCTGTCTCGCTCCGACGGCAGCGATGATCGGCATCGTCCTGCTGCTCTTCTTGGGCAGAATGCTGTATTATTTGATTTCCACCTCTTCCTTGTTCCACTTGTGACGCCCGGCAGCCATACCGCTGCCGTATGCGGACGCGGATAACTAACAATGATAAATCCCGCCAAGGGCTCGGACGGTCGTTCCGTGCCTGGACGGGATTCTTTTTTTTGCCGAAAGGAGAAGGATTAGCGAACGGCCTGAATTCGGCCAAGAGGCCGACTCGCCCGGCTCCAACCGCCGAATACAAGGCAGCGGCTGTGCGGTTGCGCCGAGCAGAGTAAGCAGCTCTCTCCGGCTGCACCGAGCAGGGGGAGCAGCGCTCTCTCCGGCTGCCATTGCTTGGATCTGCCATCCTCCTGGCTTCTTTGCTTCGTCGTTGAATTTCCCTCGAAATAGGTGTAACGTTTTCTCTCATTATGCTACGATGTATATCAATTTTTAAGCTAACTTCTTTTTATAAAAATGAAAATATGAAATATCGCGACATTGCTGCAAAAACCGAAAAGACAGCGTTATCCGGCGAATGTGTCTGATGGATGAGGAGCCGTCAGGAAATGAGGCGTAAATGAAGATTTACAGCCCTTTCAAAGTCGGATATAATGAAATTGCAGATTATAATGGATACACAGTCTCACAATAAGAGACGTTAAAGACTGTTCATCCAGGAGAGGAAACGGATATGACAGAAGCGGATAGGACTGAAACCGATAGGACGTCAGGAGAAACGATCGATAGAACTTCAAGAGAAACGATCGATAAGACGACAATGGATAAGATCGATAGGAATGCAAGCCGGCCGCTCGTCCGGCAAGCGCCCATACGGCTTGCCATGTTAGGGATGGTCGACGGCAACGGACACCCGTATTCGTGGAGCGCGATCTTTAACGGGTACGATCCGGAGGAGATGAAGCGGTGTCCTTTTCCGGGAATCCCCGCTTATCTGGATAAAGAGCCGAAGCATTCGCTTCCGATCGAGGGGGCGCAAGTGACGCATATCTGGACGGACGACCCGGAGGATGCGGTACGTGTAGCGAAAGCGTCGCTTATTCCGAATGTGGCAAGCCGGCCGGAGGACGTCATCGGCGAGGTGGATGCGGTTATCGTCGCTACGGACAAAGGGCATGAGCACGCCAGGCGGTGCCGTCCGTTCGTCGAGGCGGGAATTCCCGTCTTCGTCGATAAGCCGCTTGTGGACAACGAGCAGGACTTGCGTACGTTCGCAAGCTGGATCGGGCAGGGGAAGCCGATCTTGTCCTCCAGCAGTATGCGCTACAGCAAGGAATTCGCACCGTACCGGGAATCGACGCACAATCTGGGCAAAGTCCGGTTTGCGACCATCACGACTCCGAAATCGTGGGAACGGTACGGCATCCACGCCTTGGAGGCGATCTATCCGATCTTCGGCCCGGGCTTCGTCTCGGTGCGCAATACCGGTACGGCGGAGCGGAACGTCGTGCATATCAAGCACGTCAGCGGAGCCGATATCGTCGTGGCGGCGCATGCCGACATGTACGGGTCGTTCGGGCTGCTGCAGCTGTGCGGTACGGCGGAGCATGCGTTTGTCCCGTTTCAGGATACGTTTTATTCGTTCAAGGCGCAGCTGCAAAGCTTTATCGATTACTTACGGACGGGAATACGCCCGTTCCCTTTCTCGGAAACCGCCGAACTGATGAAGATGATTATAGCCGGCATTCGAAGCCGCGAGCAGGACGGACGCGAAATCCCGTTGTCGGAGATCGGTCCTGACTTACACGATCTTTAGGAGGAAAAACGATGCCGGAAATGACCTTTTCGATGCGCCCTAGCCGGGTGCTGCAAAAGCTGAGGGCAGGAGAGGTCGCTTATGCGACGAAGCTTAATCTGGGGGATGCCCGGGCGGCGGAAATTGCGGCGATGAGCGGCTTCGACTGCATCTGGACCGATATGGAGCATGTGCCGAACGACTGGTCGGTGATCGAGAAGCAAATTCTCGCAGCGAAGGTGCACGGCGTCGACACGATCGTGCGGGTAGCCCGCGGCGGCTACAGCGATTACATTCGTCCGCTGGAGATGGATGCGGCCGGGATTATGGTGCCGCACATTATGAGCGCAGCCGATGCGAGAGAGGTGATCCGCAGCACGAAGTTCCATCCGCTCGGATTGCGGCCCGTCGACGGGGGCAATGCTGACGGCGGCTACTGCGGCCTTGGGCTTGCCGATTATTTGAAGCAGGCGAACGAGCAGCGGTTCAACCTTTTGCAGATTGAAGATGTGGAGCCTCTGGAAGAGCTTGAAGAGATTATCGCCCTGCCTGGGCTGGACATTATCTTCTTCGGACCCGGCGACTTCAGCCAATCGATCGGGGCGCCCGGCCAGATGAACCATCCGCTGCTGCTGGAGACGCGCAAGCGGATCGCCGAGCTGGCTGTGAAGCACGGCAAAATTGCCGGGACGGTCGGCTCTACGGGCAACGCCGCCGAGCTGACGGCGATGGGGTACCGGTTCATCAGCATCGGCGCGGATGTAGTCGCCCTGATGCAATATTACAAGTCGATCATGGGAGAGCTTCGCAACCAGAAGGTGGACAACGTCGCAAGCGTGTACGCCGGATTGCCGAAGGAGGCAACGACATGAGCGTTCTGCAATCGTTTTCGCTGGAAGGCAAAGTAGCGCTGGTCACCGGCGGTGCCGGACTATATGGCCGGCAAGTCGCGCTGGCGCTCGCTCAGGCGGGAGCGGCTACGAGCATGACCTCGCGCGACCGCGAACGGCTGCCGGAGCTGAAGGAAAGCTTCGCGGAGGATGGCGTGAGTATCTCCGCCTACTGTCTCGACCAGGAGCAGGAGAAGTCGATCCTGGAGCTGAGAGACAGACTGCTTGCCGATCACGGGCGGATCGATATACTCGTAAACAATGCGGTAGCCCGTACGATGGGGCACTGGAATGATCCGCTGGAGACGTTCGACCAAAGCATGCGGATTAATGCGACGGGACTGTTCGCCATTACCCGTGCCTTCGGGGACCGGATGGCCGAGCAGGGTTCGGGCTCGATCATTAATATCGGCTCGATTCAGGGGATGGTCGGCGCAGACGCTTCGCTTTATAAAGATATGGGCTTCCACGGCTTCGTACCGGACTACTTTTTCCACAAAGGCGGGATGGTTAACTTCACTCGCTTTGCGGCCAGCTATTATGGTCCGAGCAATGTCCGCTGCAACTGCATCAGCCCGGGCGGGCTCGCTTCGCACCGTACGCCGGACGCGTTTATCGAGCGGTACAGCGAGCGGACGATGCTGGGCCGGATGGCGGGCAAGACCGACTTGATGGGCAGCGTCGTTTTTCTCGCTTCGGATGCATCTGCCTATATAACGGGCGCCAACCTGCCGGTAGACGGAGGATATACGGCGAAATAACGCCGGATTGGAAGAGGAAGAGAGAAGCGTTTAGCGGCTGTTAGACGCAGTCAGACACGGAGAGAAGCCGCAGCCCGCTGGCGAACAAAAAGGAGAATCACGATGGGGGAAACAAAACGCGCGACCGGCCAGCCGAAGCTGACTCTCGGCACGGTGCAGCTCGGCCTGCCGTATGGCATTCATAACCGCGACGGAATGCCTTCGGAGGAACGCAGCTTCGGGATTTTGCGGGAAGCCTGGGAGGGTGGCGTCGTCTGCTACGATACGGCAGCTGCTTATGGGCAGTCGGAAGACGTGCTGGGTCGTTTTTTTGAAGGAAAACGTCCTACGATCGTCACGAAAATCCATCTGAATCCCGAGCCCGGAGCAAGCGGCGAACAAATCGGACGGGAGATGCGAAGCTGTATCGAACAATCGCTTTCCCGTCTGCGGATGAATTCGATCCCGGTCGTGATGCTGCACAACACCCGGATCATGGAGCACTTCGGCGACCAAGTTACGGCTGCGTTCCAGATGATGCTCAGGGAAGGGCTAATCGGCCAGGCGGGCATATCCGTCGCCACCAATACGGAGGAAGAGTACCGCTATCTGTCGGTATATCTGGATCATCCCGCTTATGAAGCGATCCAACTGCCGATGAGCGTACTGGACCACCGTCCGGTTGTGAACGGCTGCTTAGGAAGACTTGCCGGAGCGGGGAAGACGGTTTATGTGCGCAGCGTGTTTTTGCAAGGACTTCTTTATATGAAGGAAGACGAAGTACCGGATCATCTGCACGAAGCCAAAAGCCTAGTTCGATCGCTGCAGAACCTTTCCGAAAAATACGGCGTATCGATTGCGCAAATGGCTGTCTCCTACATCCGCGACTTGGAGGGAGTGGACAGTCTCGTCATCGGAGCCGAGACGGAAGAGCAGGTCCGGGCCAATTTCGAGCTGGTCGAAGGTCCGGCGCTGCCCGGCCGTTTACGGGAGGAGATCGCGGAGCGGTTCCGCAGCGTTCCGGAATACGTGGTCACTCCACCCATATGGAGGAAGTAGGCCGGAAGGCCGATGAGCGCGATACGGCAAGGTTCGGGTAACCATACGGAGAGAAGACGGATTGTTCCAGCGAGCAAGCAGCGGGGCAGTCCGTTTTTTTGTGTCAGGTGCCGCAAAATGAGGTAACGTCCGGCTCTTTCCAGGAAGACTACCCTTTGCGGGCGGTTTTTTGATATAATATAATGTAACGCAATAAGAGACGGTACGAATGGCATTTGAAGCGGTACAGAAATGAGCTTTGGTACAAGCTGTAGCGTATCAAAAGTGATCTGTATCATGAAGGGATGCCGGTACGAGACTAAGGAGACTACGCGAAATGGACACGGAACCGAAAAAACCGCAAAAAGACGCCCCTTACTTTATGATCCAGTCCGTCGACCGGACGCTAATGATTTTGCAATGCTTCATCGAGGACCGCCGCCCGCTCGGCGTCAGCGAGATCGCCCGCAAGCTGGAGCTGAACAAAAGCGTGGTGCACCGGCTGATGCTGACGCTGCTGACGCACGGTTATTTGCAGCAGCTCAAAAATACCGATAAATATATGATCGGGCCGAAAGCGTTCGAGCTGGGATCGGTATTTACGAATTCGACGAATCTGGTCGACGAAGGGAAGAAAGTGCTGATCGAGCTGGTGGACCGGATCGGGTCTACCGCTCATTTGGCCATTCTCGAGAAAGACTCCGTGCTGTATCTGGTTAATGTAGAGCCGGATCATATGAAATATTTGTTCGGAGCGATCGGGCAGCGCAGACCCGTCTACAATACGGCGCTAGGCAAATGCTTGACGGCGTGGCTGCCCGAGCAGCAGCTGGACAAGGTGATGGAAGGGTGCAAGTTCGAGAAGCTGACGGATCATACGATTACGTCCATGGACGCATTCCGCAAAGAGCTGGAGCGGGTACGTCAGGTAGGCTTCGCGGTCGACAACGAGGAATCGAGCTACGGTATCCGCTGCTTCGCCGCGCCGATCCGCAATAAAGACGGCGATGTGATCGCCGCCATCAGCACGAGCGGGTACGGCATCGCAGAGGAGAAAATTAACGAGCTCGGCATTACGGTTAAAAGTCTGGCTTCCCAGCTGTCCCGGCGTATTGGATATTTCGATAACTAGGACAGCCTGAGCCTTGGATGCGAGTACGAGCGGACAGAAGGTTGGAGAGTGCCGGCACGCCGATTTGAAGACTTGGATCGGCTCTGACGCAGCGGCCCGTCCGCCAACAACAAACAAGCGACTCTGCCTTAGCCGGCCGGGTCGCTTGTCTAGTTTCCTATATTCCGTACGTCCGATCGATGACAGCTCCGCCCAAGCACACATCCCCATCGTAGAAAACGACGGCTTGTCCCGGCGTAACCGCCTTCTGCGGTTTGTCGAACTCGACCTCGCAGCGGCCTTCGCCCAGGAAGCGGACCGTCACGCCCTGATCGGGCTGGCGGTACCGGAACTTCGCGGTGCAGGCGAGCGGAGCGTCCGGGAGGACCGGATGAATCCAGTTCAGGTCGGTCGCGGTGAGCCCCTTCGTGTACAGATGCGGGTCGGTCTCGCCCTGCACGACGTACAGCACGTTGCTCTCGAGGTCTTTGCCGGCTACGAACCAGGGCTCGCCCGTGCCCGATCCGCCGATGCCGAGTCCTTGCCGCTGCCCGAGCGTGTAATACATCAGACCGTCGTGGCGGCCTTTCACCTCGCCGTCGTACGTGCGGATCTCCCCCGGCTTCGCCGGCAAGTATTGGCTCAGAAACTCCTTGAAGTTCCGTTCCCCGATGAAGCAAACGCCGGTGCTGTCCTTTTTCTTGGCGGTGGCGAGCCCGGCCTCAAGCGCGATTTCCCGCACTTTCGGCTTCGGCAGATGCCCGATCGGGAACATCGCCTTGGAGAGCTGCTCCTGGTTCAGCGCGTTCAGAAAGTACGTCTGATCTTTGTTCGCATCGACGCCCCGAAGCAGACGGTACGCTCCGTCCTTGCGCTCCACTCTCGCATAATGCCCGGTGGCCAAATAGTCGGCGCCGAGCGCAATCGCTTTTTGCAGAAATTCGCCGAACTTGATTTCCCGGTTGCACATGACGTCGGGATTGGGCGTCCGGCCTTTGCGGTACTCATCGAGAAAATATTGGAACACTTTCTCCGAATACTGCTTCTCGAAGTTGACCGTATAAAACGGAATATCGATCTGGGCGCATACGCGGCGCACGTCCTCGGCGTCTTCTTCTGCGGTGCAGTGGCCGAACTCGTCGGTGTCGTCCCAGTTTTTCATAAAGATTCCGATCACGTCATAGCCTTGCTGTTTCAGCAGCAGCGCCGTAACGGACGAATCGACTCCGCCGGACATGCCGACGACGACTCTAGTATTTGCATGATTCGTAGCCATGTTGCCCTACCTCTTTCTATAAGCAAATAGGCGCACTGCGATCGAGGAACCGCTAGTCACCCGGTTGTTCTCCTATATTACCATATAAAAGCGGTTAATTCGAAGAGGGATGACGATTCGCTTCATGAGAGCGTTTCGTTTTGCCGACAAATTCGATCGAAATTAAAAACTTTTCATGAAGATGTCAAGGTTTTCGATACCATAACCGTTCTTTATATGTTAACATATAAATGATATTCGCATCATTATGCAAGTTTTTTCCAAAGATTCGGCCAGCAGAAGCGTTAAGCGGCTTCCTGAACCGGCGGCGCAGCGCCGCATTTCCCCGGTCGTTCATCGTGGAATGACGACAATTCTCGTTTTTCCTCCTTTTCTTTAGATTAACACGTAAATCCAGTCCAATTATTGGCTATGCTATAATTCGGAAGCAATTTCCTTCTTGCAGCTGTTATTTACATAGTTGCTGGGCTAAGCACGTTTCCTTACGAAAGGCACGGAAAGACGATCATCCGGATTGCCGAATAAGCAGGGGACTAACAACCGACGAATGAGGTGTCACCTTGAAAATATCGACGAAAGGCCGATACGGGCTCACCATCATGATGGAACTAGCCACCAGATTCGGCGAGGGACCTACATCTTTGAAAAGTATAGCGGAGAAGCATCAGCTGTCCGAGCATTACCTGGAGCAACTGATCGCGCCGCTTCGCAACGCCGGATTGGTGAAAAGCATCCGGGGCGCATACGGAGGGTACAATTTGTCGCGGATGCCGGATGAAATAACGGCGGGCGATATCATTCGCGTGTTGGAGGGGCCGATCAGCCCCGTCGATTTTACGGATGAGGACGATCCGGCGAAGCGGGATTTGTGGATTCGGATCAAAAACAGCATCGCCGAAGTGCTGGATTCGACCACGCTTGCCAGCTTGATTACGTTCCAGGACGAAGGCAAAAACGAAAATTACATGTTTTATATTTGATCGGGTGACCGTCCGATGAGTCCGATATATCTCGATCATGCAGCTACAACTCCGGTTCGGCCGGAAGTGCTGGAAGCGATGCTTCCTTATTATAAGGAAACGTTCGGCAACCCTTCCAGCCTTCATTCCTTCGGCCGGGAGAGCCGGATCGCCATAAGCCGTTCCCGCGATTCGATCGCGAGGCAGCTCGTCTGCTCGCCTGCCGAGCTGTTATTTACAGGCGGCGGCACCGAAAGCGACAATACGGCGCTGTTCGGGGCGGCCGAGCAGTACGGGACGAACCGCAAACATATTATCACTTCACAGGTCGAGCATCATGCTGTCCTGCACGCCTGCGAACAGCTTGAGCGTAAAGGTTACGAGGTAACGTATATACCGGTCGACGAATCCGGACAGATCCGTCTGGAGGAGCTGATTGCGGCGATCAGGCCCGATACGTTTCTGATCAGCATCATGTATGGCAATAACGAAGTCGGAACGCTTCAGCCGATTCGCGAGATCGGGATGATCGCCCGCGAGCGGGGGATCGTATTCCATGTCGATGCGGTGCAGGCGCTAGGGCTGATGCCGCTGGACTTGTCCGATCTGCCGGTCGATCTGATGAGTTTCACCGCCCACAAAATTTATGGCCCCAAAGGGGTAGGCGCGCTGTACGTGTCCAAGCGGACGACGATCGCCCCTCTGCTGGTAGGCGGCTCTCAGGAGCGCAAACGGCGGGCGGGCACGGAAAACGTAGCCGGCATCGCCGGCTTTGCCAAAGCGGTGGAGCTTGCGGTGCGGGAGCAGGAGAGCAACTTGCAACACGTCAGCCGCTTGCGGGCGCAAATGATCGAAATTTTGCGTTCGGAGCTCGGGAACGACGGCTTTATTGTAAACGGCCACGCTACTGAACGATTGCCCCACATTCTTAATGTAAGCTTCCCCGGTGCCGATACCGAAACGATGCTGATGAGCCTGGATCTGGAAGGGATCGCGGCAGCTAGCGGTTCGGCCTGCACGTCAGGCTCCCTGGAGCTTTCGCACGTCCTTCGCGCGATGCGCCTTCCGGAAGAAGTCAAACGTTCCGCAATCCGGTTTAGCTTCGGATTCTCGCAAAATATTGAACAAATCCGCGCCGCAGCGTTAAAAGTTGCAACCATTTCGCGGCGAATTCGTAATAGTTTGTAAGGCAACTGATCCCCCGTATAGTATGCTAGGAGGTGGGAAGGCGGCGATTGACTGTGCCGCTCCGATACAATGACCGACATCAGGAATAGACGTTCTCGACTGCAGCTTAGAATACGGGTAGCCTAGGACAACCTGCACCTTATGGAATGAAATTCCGAAGGTGCGTGCATGATATAGGTATGCTTTTAACCGGTTTTGCCGCAGGAGGGGACCGCCTGGTCCCCTTTAGGTAAAGCTTAGTGGATGGTGACGAAGCCAGCTTTCATTTTCAGGAGGGCACCACCTTGAGAAGAGCAAAAGACATCATGGGGCTTCCCGTACTCGATATCGAAGCGGGCAAGCAATTAGGCATAGCAAAAGATTTCTTGATCGATCGCGATTGGAATCTTCAAGGTGTACTGCTGGAATCGACAAATTGGTTTGCTTCTCCCCGCTACATCGGATGGGAAGACATCGTATCGATCGGGACGGACGCCGTCACCGTGAAGGACGAGCAGGCTGTCCGCAGTATGGACGACTCCGGGTCCGAATGGGTCGCTTTGCTGGACGGCGGCTTCAAATTAAAGGGCCTGCCGGTCATCACGCTGGACGGGGAAAATCTCGGTTTGGTGGAAGATGTTTACTTTGGAGATAAAATGGATAAAAAGATAGTAGGTTATGAGTTGTCCGACGGTTTCATATCCGACATCAAAGAAGGGCGCAAGTGGCTGCCTTCTCCGCAATCGGCTACGATCGGGGAAGACGCTGTGATGGTGCCGGTCGGCTGCGTCGCACAAGAAACGCCATCATTTCATGAAATAGGGTGAGTATAATGCTGAGATGTCCGAACTGCAATTCAAAGGATATAGGGAAAATCGGCTCCCATCAGTTTTATTGCTGGAGCTGCTTTATCGAATTAACGGTAAACGGAGACAAAATGTCCGTCTACCAGGTAGAGGAAGACGGCACATTGAGTTCGCTGGACGACTTGTTCTTCGAGGAAGAAATGCCTGAAGTTCACGCTAACTAATCGCCGGCTGCAAGCCGCACAGAAACAGCCCGTCCTTTCCGGACGGGTTTCTTGCATTTATACAGCCTTCGGCCGCCCATCGGGCGGTTTTTTCTTTTGAATGAAGTGCCCGGGGTTGTACATATACTGTAACGAGGAAAGGAGGCGCCAGCGGTGGATAAGTTTATGAAGAGCCGGACATTCGTCACATTGGTATACGTGCTGCTCGGACTGGTCATTTTGTTTTTGCTGCAGCAGATCAAACCGATCCTGTCGACCGCATTCGGGTTTTTAAAAGCGGTGCTTGCACCGTTTGTCATAGCGTTGATTATCTCTTACGTCCTGAATCCGATCGTACGGCTGCTGAACGAACGCAAAGTGCCGCGTACGGCCGCAGTTCTGCTCATTTATGCCGTGTTTATTACGTCTGTCGTTGTCGTCGTGATGAATCTGACCCCGATGTTCGTCAAGCAGCTGGGCGAGCTGAACGAGCATATGCCGGAGCTGACCGTCCGGGCGCAAGGGTTGTTCGACGGCTTGAACGAAAACCGTCTGGTGCCCGAGAGCGTCCGCAACGGCATCAACAATGCGCTGTTGAAAGCGGAGGACGCGCTATCGACATTTATTTCGAACCTGGTCAACGGCATCGGCAGCACGATCAATACGCTGATGGTCGCTTTTATCGTCCCGTTCCTGGCCTTTTATATCCTCAAGGATTATCAGCTGATCGAGAAAACCGTACTCGCCACCGTCCCGCGCACCCACCGCAAAAACGCGATCAAGCTGGTAATCGACATCGATACCGCTCTGGGCAACTACATACGGGGCCAGTTTCTCGTCTGCTTGCTCGTAGGTCTGTTCGCTTATCTCGGCTATTGGCTGATCGGAATGCCGTACGCGCTGCTGCTGGCCAGCATCGTGGCGGTATTTAACATTATTCCGTATCTCGGCCCTTTTTTCGGAGCTGCGCCGGCGATCATTATGGCCTCCACCGTATCGCTGAAAATGGTGCTGTTCGTCGTCCTGGTCAATTTTATTGTGCAAATACTGGAAGGAAATGTAATATCCCCGCAAGTCGTAGGGCGCACGCTGCATCTCCATCCGCTGCTGATCATCTTCGCGCTGCTCGTCGGAGGCAAGCTCGCCGGGATTATCGGCCTCATATTGGCCGTCCCGGTATTTGCCGTCCTGAAGGTGATCGTTCAGCACATCTTTATTTATTACGTGCAGCGCAAGCCCACGACGTAGCTTCATGCAACGCCCTTAGCGGTGCAGGCTGCATCCGTTGCAATCAGGTGCGGTGCGCATATGCGGCATACAGCTCCGGACGGCGGTCCCGGAACGGAGCCACGCCCCCCTGGGTCCGGTTTTCCGTCAGCAGACCGAGATCGGCATCGCCGTAGACGAGACCGCCGCGGCTGCCGGAGCCGACCGCCAATATGCCGTCCGGAGGAAACGGTCTGTCGCACGGAGCGAATATGCCTGCACGCGAGAAGCCGACATCGACCTGTTCGACGCCGGCCATGCTGCCGACCAGTCCGCTTAACGCCACGTACAGCTGGTTTTCGATCGCTCTTGCCTGGCTGCAGTTGCGCACCCGCCAGTATCCCGCCGCCGCATCCGTATAGGAAGGGCAGAGAATGATGTCCGCTCCCATATCCGCCACAATGCGCGACCCTTCGGGGAATTCGATGTCATAGCAGATCTGAATCGCAACCTTGCCGATTTCGGTATCGAGAACTTCATATTGGTCGCCGGGCAGCAAGGGCCACGCGCGCTGCTCCTCGGGCGTCAGATGGTTCTTTTTGTGCCGCTCGATCCGCCCGTCGGGGAAAAACAGAAACGCCTCGTTATAATACGCCTTGGATTCCGGGCCGGGGGCGGCAGACGATCCTTCCCGGTGAATATGGGTGCCCGCCAATATCATCATCCCGTACTCGCGGCTTAAATCCGTGAACCGGGTCATATATTCGTCCGTCCGCGCGTGCAAATATTCGCATGCCTCGGCGTTGGTCATCGCAGGGGCGAGGGATAGCAAGTGTCCGGTCAAATATTCGGGAAATACGATCAGCTTCGCCTGCTCGTCGCCGGCTTTAGTTATATAACGGCGGACATTCGCCCAGAACGCTTCACCGGAGCGAAGTCTGGACAGGCCGTATTGGACGGCCGCGATGCGGTTTGTTGGCAACATGTTGTTCCTCCTAGTCGGTGAGCTGCGGGTTTCTCCATTCAACCAGCACGGCTTTGTTCAGAGACTCTTCGTCCTCCAGATAGCCGTCCAGCACTTGAACAGGCTTCAGCCCTTGGCGGATCATGAACGACAGGACCAGATCCTTACGTTCTCCAGCGGCGACTTGCCGGACATATTCCTCGGCGCTTATCGAATGCGCGACTTCGTGGTAGCCGGGGATTCGGCAGCCGGCCATAAACCGTTTCAGGCCGGAACGGACGACGAGCGCTTTGCGCGCCTCGTACAACGCCGCAGCAATGCCCCGCGAGCGGAAGGACGGCCTGACGCAAAGATCGATTCCGTATAAGCTGTCGCCTTCGGGATCGTGGCTGCCGCGAATATAGCCGTTGTCGGACACTTCCTCCCAAGTATGGGGCTCGCCGGTAAATTTGACGAGCAGCGAAGTTGAGGAACCGGCGATCTCGCCGTCGCATATCGCCACCATCGCACCGTCCGGGTAAGTGGCGGCATGAGCGGCGATCTGCTCGGGCTTCCACCACAGCTCTTCCGGAAAGGGAGGAGGGAACGCCTCGCGCTGGACCGTCAGCAAAGCTTCATAATCGTTTATCGTATAAGTGCGAACCGAGATCGACATCCGCAAACGCCTCCCTATATAAGCAGAATAAACAACTTAGAATAATGCCTTGATCGACCTTAGCGGGTCGGTGACGAGCAGGTAAGCGACTCCGCCGCATTCGCGGAGCGTATAGTAGGCCAGCTTGTGCGGCCGGAGCTGCACCGGTTCGACCGTGGACGGGATGCCGAGCATCTCTGCCATCATATCGGCGCGGAACGCGTGAAATCCGTGCGTGACAAGAATCGCCGTGCGCAGGTTATGCTCGTCCATCAGTATGCGGCTGTTTTGCAAATTTTCATAGGTGCTGCGGGACTGATCCTCTACGAGGATGGCGCTTGCAGGAATACCCTGCTGGACTAAATATTTTTTCATTGTCGCCGCTTCCGACGGCTCGCCGGGCAGACCGATTCCGCCCGTTGTTATGATGCGTGCAGCTCTTTTCTCATTCCAGAGGGCGACGGCGACGTCGAGCCGCTCTTTGAGGGCCGGACTCGGCTTGCCGTTCCAGACGGCTGCCCCCAAGATGATCATCGTGTCGCTGTTTGCCCCTGCGGACGTTTTCCAAGTATGCAGAATGAGCCAGCTCATCCCACCGAAATAAAGCGCGACCGCAAGCACGACCGACAGCAGCAGCCGGAGTATGTATCGGAGCGGGTTCCGTTTACGCTTTGGTATCTTCATTTCATATCCCCGCCATTGTCATAAGTATGTCTATTATACCCGGATTCGTCCCTGATCTAAAGTCCGGGAGGATGCTTATGCGAGGCCTTTGCAACAAAAAGCGATTTTGTGTCGAAATTGTGAAACTCGAGTCGCTGAACAACGTAATACATAGTGAACTTACAGCATCGTTCAATATATGGGAAATGCTTGCAGAACTACAGGTGTTGTTTAGCTAGCTATGGTTAGACGGCACCGGCGCGGGGAGGGATCGGATGTGGAGCAACTGTTTTGGGCTTGTTTGGCTGGAGGGGCCTTGTTCGCCCTAGTAACCGTCATCTTCGGAGACCTGATCAGCAACGCGATCGACGGGGTGCTTGATTTCCTGTCGGTCGACGGCTTGTGGAAGATTCGCCCGATGGTGCTCGTTAGCTGGATTACTTCATTTGGCGGGGCCGGACTTTTACTTGCTCATTACACCGCACTCGGGTCGCTATGGGTAGTCGTTATCGCGCTGGCAGCCGCAATCGGTCTGAGCATTCTGGTCTTCGTCGCTTATGTCCGGCCGATGGAAAACAGCGAAAACTCCACAGCCTTCTCGATCCGCGAGCTGTCCGGTCTTATCGGCGAAGTGCTTGTGCCGATCCCGCCCAGAGGATACGGCGAAGTGCTGCTAAAGGTAGGCGCCGGACGGACCAACCAGATCGCAGCCAGCTTCGACGGGAATACGCTTGCGGCCGGGGAAAGGGTAGTCGTCGTTGAGGTCCGGGACGATACGTTGTTCGTATCCCGGCTGGACGATGCGCTCAATGGGGAATAACCCGTAATCAGAGAGGAGAGATTGGATGGAATTTTCAGAAGCTTTGGTCATTCCGGCGATAGTCATCGGCGTAATTGTCGTGCTCGGGCTGGCGTTTTGGGCCAGGTACAAGACGGTTAGCCCGGATGAGGCGATGATTGTAACGGGATCGTTTTTGGGAAGCAAAAATGTGCTCACAGACGATTCGGGACGGCGAATCAAAATCGTACGCGGAGGCGGAGCTTTTATCCTGCCGATTTTCCAGAAAGCGGAGTTCTTATCGTTACTGTCGCTTAAGCTGGACGTATCCACCCCGGAAGTGTATACCGAGCAAGGCGTGCCGGTTATGACGGACGCGGTGGCGATCATCAAGATCGGCAGTGTGGTCGAAGACGTCGCTACGGCGGCGGAGCAATTCATGGGCAAGCCGACCGAGGCGCTGAAGGGAGAAGCGCAGGAAGTGCTGGAAGGGCATCTCCGCTCCATTCTCGGCTCGATGACGGTCGAGGAAGTGTACCGGAACCGCGACAAGTTCGCCCAGGAGGTTCAAGGCGTAGCGGCAAAAGATTTGAAAAAGATGGGGCTGCAGATCGTTTCGTTCACGATCAAGGACGTGCGCGACAAGCACGGTTATCTGGACTCGCTCGGGAAGCCGCGGATCGCCGCGGTGAAGCGCGACGCCGAGATTGCCGAAGCCCAGGCGGTGCGGGATTCCCGGATTCAGAAGGCGAAAGCCGAAGAGGATGGGATGAAGGCCGAGCTTTTGCGGGATACGAACATTGCCGAAGCAGCCAAGGAGAAAGAGCTGAAGACGGCCGCGTTTAAGAAAGACCAGGATATGGCCAAGGCCGAAGCCGACCAAGCCTATCACATCCAGGAAGCGCGTTCGAAACAAAGCGTCGTCGAAGAGCAGATGCAGGTGGAACTGGTCCGTAAAGAGCGGGAAATCGACCTTGAGGCGAAAGAGATTTTGCGCCGCGAGAAGCAGTACGATGCGGAAGTGAAAAAGAAGGCGGACGCCGACCGTTACGCCGTCGAGCAGGCGGCCGAGGCGGATAAGGCGAAGCGTATTCGCGAAGCCGATGCGCTGCAGTACAAGATCGAAGCGGAGGCGAGGGCGAACGCCGAGCAGAAGCGTCTCGAAGGTTTGGCGATCGCCGATGCGGAACGGGCGAAAGGTACGGCCGAGGCGGAAGTGATCCGTCTGCGCGGTCTGGCCGAGGCGGAAGCGAAGCAGAAGCTGGCTGAAGCGTTCGAGAAGTTCGGCGAAGCAGCGGTTCTCGATATTATCGTGAAAATGCTTCCGGAGCTCGCCGGCAAAGTGGCGCAGCCAATCAGCTCGATCGACAAGCTGACGGTCGTCGACACCGGCAACGGGGAAGGCGCCGCACGCTTGAGCAACTATGTGACATCGCTTATGGCGACGGCGCCGGAGATGCTGAAGAGCGTGTCGGGCATCGACCTCGACAAGTTGGTCAAAGGCTTCACCAGCAAGCTATCGGGAGGCGCCGGCGTTGCGAGTGGCGCAGCCGTCGGCCCTGCGCCGGAAATCTCCATCGTTCCTCCGGCTCCGGCCAAACCGTCGGTTTCTGATCCGACTCGCGAATAATACCGTCCTGACGTGCATAGAAGCCGTGACTATCCAGTCTGCGGCTTTTTATTATGCGCACGCAAACGAATCGAATCTGCCTGCGTGGGAAAGCTAATCTCTAAAAGGCGGAGCGGAGGGGACACGACATGAGGCGGAACGGAGCAGCAGCTCAAGCGATAGCCGGGATCAAGGTTCTGGTAATCGCCGGCAGCATTGGTCTGATTGCGGCATTAACCGCATGCGGCGGAGAGAAAAAAGCCAAGGAGGAGCAAAGCAAGCAGCAGCAAACCCAGCAGCCGAGCGTTATCGACCAGGAGCTTAAGAAACAGTTTCAGATGTATAAGGAACTGCAGCAATATGAGCAGGAACAGCAGAAAAAGCTGGAGAAAGCCGAGCAGGAAGCGCAGAAAAAAGAAAAAGAATCCGCAAAAAAATCGGGAGAGAATAGCAAAGGCAGCGGCGGCGGAGAGGGAGACGAGAACGAATAACTTCCCTCTGCGCGACAGCGGCCGGCCGGGCTTGCAACCGCTGGTCACTCGCCGCCGCTGTCGATTTTGCGCAAATACTGCTTGGGGGTGCAGCCGTTAAACCGTTTGAACAGCTCATAAAAATGAGCCATGTTCTCGATGCCGACCGCCCGGGCAATTTCCGTCACATTCTGGCTGCTCGTCACGAGCAGCCGTTCCGCCTTGGCGATCCGCTTCCGGTTGACGTAATCCGTAAACGAGGAGCCCATCGCTTTTTTGAAATATTTGGAGAAGTAAAAGTAACTCATTCCTGCGAGATGGCTAACCCGTTCCATATCGATTTTCTCCGACAGATGGTTGTCCACATGTTCGAGAATCGGCTTCATGACGCCCGGATCGACCAGATCGTGCGCCTGCAGCAGTCCTCTCGTATCCCCGCGCAGCAGCGTCAGCAGCAGATGCTTGATATGCATGCTGGCCGCAATCTCATAACCGGTCGATTTGCCCATAATCTCGTCGTGAATCCGTTCGATGATGCGCCCGACCTCCCGGCGGACGTTCTCGTTCTCCCGGAACATATAGTTCAAGTCCTCCAGCGGGTGGTGCACTTCCGAGAAATGCCGGTAATACCTCATCATCGCCGGATCGAAATAAGCTTCCAGATCGACGTGGAGCACGATATAGACAAGCCCTTCCTCGCTATAGGGACGGCCGCGGTGCAGTTGTGACGAACCGATCACCACCACGTCGCCCGGATGGAGCAGATACGGGCGGTTCGGCGTATGGATTTCGTGGATGCCCTTCTGGACGAGAATGAACTCCACTTCTTTATGATAGTGCCAGCGCACGTTCTGAAGCTGCTCCTGGGTAGCCGCAACAGCCGGCTTCGGTCTCGGGCGGCCCGGCTGCTCGAATTTCCATACCTTGATGCACAGCACCGGATTCTGATAATGGATCGGCTCTTTATAAATTTCCATAGGGGCGGCACCTGCTTTGAGGGACATGACAAAATTGGATACAAAGCCGACAAATGACGGCATATACGTCCTATCCCAAACATTGTATTGTTGGTTCATGAACAAGTCAGAGTAATGTCTGGCCTTGTACTGCTTATGAATCCATTATACATGAAATGGGGAGAGGGAAAGCCATGAAAGTAGCAATCGTCGGCTGCGGCGGCCTAGGCAACGTCCATGCCAGCAGCTATGCGAAAGTTCCCGGCGTAACCGTAGTCGGAGTATGCGATATTCAGCCGGATCTCATGGAGAACATGGCCAAGCGCACAGGCGCGACCGCCTATTCGTCATTTGACGAGATGCTCGAGAAGTCGGGCTGCGAAGTTGTAAGCGTCACCTTGCCGAGCTATCTGCACAAGGAGTATTCGATTCGTGCGGCTAATGCGGGCAAACACGTTATTTGCGAAAAACCGATCGCGCTGAACCTGGAAGACGCGGCGGAGATGATAAGCGTCTGCGAGAAAAATGGCGTGCGGCTGTTTATCGGACATGTCGTCCGTTTCTTCCCGGAGTATGTGCAGATGAGAAATAAAATCAACGACGGTTCCCTCGGCCGGATCGGCGTCGCTCACGCGAAGCGGATCGGCGGACATCCCGGAGACCGCCGTCCGTGGTTCGCCGAGGATGAGAAAAGCGGCGGCGTCGTCATCGACCTGATGATTCACGACCTCGACTTTTTCCGCTGGTCGCTTGGCGAAGTGCGTTCGGTATACGGACTGCGCACCGTCGAAGGCAATGTGGACTACGCTTCCGCCACGCTTGTATTCGAGAGCGGCGCAGTAGCGAACGTGGAAGCGCACTGGGGCTACCCGGGACCGTTCACGACCGCAGCTGAAATTGCCGGCAGCAAAGGGATTATCCGCAGCGACAGCTCGCAAACCAAATCGGTGCAGGTGCGTAAAGCGGCTGCAAAAGACGCAAGCGGACCGTTTGTGGAAGTCCCGCAAAGCCCGGGCTTCACGAATCCGTTCGAGAAGGAAATCCATCACTATATCGATTGCATCCGCGAAAACCGCGAGCCGATCGTAACGGCCCAGGATGCGTACAAGGCACTTGAGATCGGTCTTGCCGTGATGGAATCGGTCCGCACCGGTCAAGCCGTAGTGTTCAATAAAGGGGAGGGATCGCGATGAGCAAGCTTAAAGTGGGCATGATCAGCTTTGCGCACGGACATGCGTTCTCCTATCTCCATGCGCTGCTCGCCTTGCCGGAAGTAGAGCTCGTCGGTATCGCCGACGAAGTCAAAAGCCGTGTGGAAGGCGTCGTAACCAAACACGGGATCGCTTATTACGAAGATTACAGGGATTTGCTGGCTATCTCTGATATGGACGCGGTTGTCATCTGCTCCGAGAACGCGTTTCACGCCCAACAGACAATTGATTCGGCGAACGCCAAAAAACACGTAATCTGCGAAAAGCCGCTTGGCATTTCCGTTGCCGAGATGGAGCGGATGATCGCAGCTTGCAGCGACAACGGCGTACAGTTGATGACCGCATTCCCTTGCCGCTACTTGCCTGCGGTGATTAACGCCAAGCAAGCGGTCGACCGTGGCGAGATCGGCGAGATTATCGCGATCAAAGGGACGAACCGCGGCTCGATGCCGGGCAGATGGTTCGTCGAGCCCGAGCTTTCCGGCGGCGGCGCGCTGCTGGACCATACCGTACACGTGATGGACCTGATGAACTGGTTCACCGGCTCCAAAGTGAACGAAGTGTACGCGTATGCCGCAACGCTGTTCCATGAAGAGCTGAAGGTAGACGACGCGGGGATGATCCATGTCAAATTCGACAACGGCGCGTTCGGCGTACTCGATACAAGCTGGTCGCGTTCCAAGACGTTCCCGACCTGGGGTGACGTAACGATGGAAATCATCGGCACCAAGGGTACGATCTCGGTAGACAGCTTCGCTCAGAAAAACGAGCTGTACAGCGACGATGTCGGTAGAGGGCAATATTTGTACTGGGGCGATTCGATGGACCACTACATGGTCAAATCGTTCGTGGACGCTCTGATCGAAGGCAAAGCGTCTCCGATCAGCGGCGAGGACGGCCTTCGCTCGGCCGAGGTTGCGCTGGCCGGATACGAGTCCGTCAAGAGCGGTCAGCCGGTTAAGCTGTCTTCATGAAATGAAATTGTAAGAAAAAAGCACGATAGCCCGGCGCCCTGAGGGGTACCGGGCTTTTTTTTGCGTTTCATCCGTCGTCAGCCTCATAGACAGCGGGGGAGAATCGCACTATAATCACCGTTATGATTGAATCGGCGGCAGGGACGTCCGGTCATTCCTGAACGTCTGCGTGAGCGGGACCGATCAGGTCGTCGTCCTCTTTGTTGTCCCGCACTGTCTTTTGCAGAACGAAGGAGGACATCGTCAGAAACAAGGCGCATACCGCGTAATACCCTTGTACGGACAACGGCTGATTCAAATTGTAGATACCGACGAACATGGCAATCAGCGCCGTGGCGAAAGCGGCCCAGGACAGAAACGTAAACGCTCCGGAGTTCCGTTTCTTCCCCGCGTCTGCATCTTCCTGGTTGTCCCGGATCGTCTTTTGCAGGACAAAAGCGGACATCGTCAAGTATAAGGCGGCGACTGCGTAGTAACCTTTGACGGACAACGGTTCCTCTAATGTATAGATACCGATAAACATAGCCAGAAACGCACAAGCGAACGATGCCCAGGATAAAAAAGAGAAAGCGGCGGTATTTCTTCTTCTAATCATACGAATACACCTCGATTTGTAGGATGGGCGCCGGACATGCGTCCTGAAACTTCCTGTCGTTCGTAGTTGCCACTGTTGCATCACGTCCTAGCACCTGATCCTAATCTTAGACGGTGAAGCCGCAAGCGAGAAGTACTAACTTTCCATAGTACCGGGCTTCTGCCTGCGGCCGGAACGAAGCGTCGGGTGCCGGGTAAGCGAAGCAAAAGCAAATTCGGGAGAAGTGGGTACAATAAAAAAAAGAAGACCGCTATACGAGCGTTAGTAAGGAAGGGAGTTCTTGCCGTGTCCATTTCGCACGAATCCGGAGTCATCGACGCCATCCGGCAGCAGCATCGGAGAAGCTCCAAGGCGCTGATCGCCAAAAGGGCGATCCTTATTTTTCTCGGCGCGGCGTCCGTATCGGTAGGGCTTGAAATTTTTCTCGTCCCGAACAACATTATCGACGGCGGGGTTGTCGGCATCTCGATTATAAGCAAATATTTGACGGGATTGCCGCTTGGCCTGTTCCTCACTTTGCTGAACTTGCCGTTTCTGTTTATCGGCTACAAATCGATCGGGAAAACGTTCGCTTTATCGACCTTGTACGGAGTTCTCGTGATGTCGGCAGGAACAACGCTGCTGCACCCGGTGGAGCCTCTCACGATGGACCCGCTGCTGGCGGCCGTATTCGGGGGGATCATCGTTGGAATCGGCGTCGGCCTCGTCATCCGGGCCGGCGGGTCGCTGGACGGTACGGAGATCGTGGCGATATTGCTTTACAAAAGATCGCCGTTTTCCGTCGGACAAATCGTGATGTTTTTTAACTTTTTCATACTCGGCAGCGCGGGCTTCGTCTTCGGCTGGGACCGTGCGATGTATTCGCTGATCGCGTATTACATCGCGTTTAAGATGATCGATATCACGATGGCCGGCTTCGACGAATCGAAATCGGTCTGGATCATCAGCGACAAGCACCGGGAGCTGGGGGATGCGCTGCTTGACCGGCTCGGCCGCGGCGTTACGTACTTAAAAGGAGAAGGCGCTTATACCGGCGACGACAAGCAGGTCATTTTCTGCGTCATTACGAGGCTGGAGGAAGCCAAGCTGAAGGCGGTCGTCGAGGAGATCGATCCGGGGGCGTTTCTCGCCGTAGGCAATATTCACGACGTGATGGGCGGGCAGTTCAAGAAGAGGGACATTCATTAGCACAGGGCGGCAAAACCCGCGAACCATTTGACAAGCGAGGGGCGGGGCTATAAAATTAAGGGATGAATGCGTTTCAAAAAAACGGCATATCGCTTAACGCCATGACGAAACGAGTAAGCCATCGCCCTTGATCCAGAGAGAAAGCTCCGGGTCGGACGCTCCTCATGTGTCCGGCAGCGCGCTGCAAGAGCTTTTATGAAGAAGGATGGCCGAAGCTACTTCGGAGCGTGGACGAACTCCACCGGTACGGAACCGTTATTTTCCGGCACAAGGCGATTGCGGGCTGTTTGCGCTGCGGCCGATTCGAGCGGCGTTTCCCGGCAAGGAGGCGTTATCCGCGAAGGACGGTCAGAGGCGGACATCTGCAATAACCAGGGTGGTACCGCGAGAAGAAGACCTCGTCCCTGAATTTTCAGGGGCGATTTTTGTTTTTTTACCCCCACTATCGAATATGGAGGCATGGAACCCGATGAAAGCAAGTGAAATACGCGGGAAGTGGCTGGAGTTTTTTGCGGAGAAAGGACATAAGATTGAGCCGAGCGCCTCGCTTGTGCCCCACAACGACCCTTCTCTGCTCTGGATCAATGCGGGGATGGCGCCGCTGAAGCCGTATTTCGACGGCAGGGTCGTACCGGAAAATCCTCGGATCGCCAACTCGCAAAAATGTATCCGCACCAACGATATCGAAAATGTCGGCAAGACGCGCCGCCACCATACGATGTTCGAGATGCTCGGCAATTTCTCGATCGGGGACTATTTCAAAGAAGAGACGATCACCTGGGCGTGGGAGTTTCTGACCGACAAGAAATGGATCGGCTTCGATCCGGATCGGTTGTCCGTAACCGTATATCCGGAAGATACGGAAGCCTACGAGTTCTGGAACAAAAAAATCGGCATTCCGGAAAACCGCATCTACAAGCTGGAGGAAAACTTCTGGGATATCGGCGAAGGCCCGTGCGGTCCTTGTACGGAAATCTTCTATGACCGCGGCGACAAATACGGCGACCTGAACGATCCGGAATGCTGGCCGGGTGGAGAGAACGAGCGGTTCCTCGAAGTGTGGAACCTCGTATTCTCGCAGTTCAACCATAACAAGGACGGCAGCTACACGCCGCTGCCGAACAAAAATATCGATACCGGAGCGGGACTCGAGCGGTTCGCCTCGATTTTGCAGGACGTCGACTCGAACTTCGATACCGATCTGTTCCAGCCGATTATCCAGAAGACGAGCGCCATCGCCGGCGTTACGTATCATACGAACGAAGAGCATGACATAGCGCTGAAGGTCATCGCCGACCACATTCGTACGGTCGTGTTCTCCGTAGGGGACGGCGTGCTTCCTTCCAACGAAGGGCGCGGCTACATTATCCGCCGTCTGCTGCGCCGTGCGGTGCGCTACGGGAAGTCGCTCGGCATCGACAAGCCGTTCCTGTACGAGCTGACGCCGGTCGTCGGCGAGATTATGGGCGCTTATTATCCCGAGGTGGTCGAGAAGCGGGAATTTATCGAGAAAGTGATCCGGAACGAGGAGGAGCGCTTCCACGAGACGTTGTCCGACGGGCTCGATATGCTTTCGTCGATTATCGCCGGTCTGAAGAAGGAAGGCGGAACGGTAGTCGGCGGCGAGGATGCGTTCCGTCTGTACGACACGTACGGCTTCCCGTTTGACCTGACCGAGGATTTCGCAGCGGAGAACGGCTTTACCGTCGACCGCGCCGGATTCGACAGCGAGATGGAGGCTCAGCGCAGCCGTGCGCGCTCGGCCCGCCAGGAGACGGACAGCATGAAAGTGCAGGGCGGTCCGCTGGCTGATTTTACGGTTAAAACCGAGTTTGTTGGATATACTGATCTGGTAACAAGTGCTAAAATCATCGCAATTGTAAGCGGCGATTCGTTCGTCGACATGGCCGGCAGCGGCGAAGTATGCCAGGTGCTGCTCGACCGCACCCCGTTTTATGCGGAGAGCGGCGGACAAGTCAGCGACCGCGGTACGATTACCGGCGCCCAGCTCGAGGCTTCCGTCGAGGACGTATGGAAAGCTCCGCACGGCCAGACCGTCCATACGGTGAAAGTCGCGAACGGGACGCTTCGCAAGGGAGACACGGTGCAGGCCGCAGTCGAATCCGGCAAGCGCGACGATATCGTCAAAAATCATACGGCGACGCATCTGCTGCACAAGGCGCTCAAGGAAACGCTCGGCGACCATGTCAATCAGGCGGGCTCGCTGGTCGAGCCGGACCGCCTGCGCTTCGACTTCTCCCATTTCGGCAGCATCAGCGCCGAAGAGCTCACCCGCATCGAAGAACGGGTGAACGAGCAGATCTGGAGACAAACGTCCGTCGTTATCGAGTCCAAGCCGATTGCCGAAGCGAAAGCGATGGGCGCGATGGCGCTGTTCGGCGAGAAATACGGCGACGTCGTCCGCGTCGTGCAAGTCGGCGAATACAGCATCGAGCTGTGCGGGGGCTGCCACGTGCGGAATACCGCCGAGATCGGCCTGTTCAAGATCGTCAGCGAAAGCGGCATCGGCTCGGGTGTCCGCCGGATCGAAGCGGTAACCGGACGGAGCGCTTATCTGTACCTGGACGGCCAGCTTCAGCTGCTTCGGGAAGCGGCGTCGCTGCTGAAGTCGAATGTGCCGGACGTGCCGAAGCGGGTCGAAGCGATGCTCGGCCAGATCAAGGAGTTGGGCCGCGAGAACGAGTCGCTTCGCGGCAAGCTGAGCGCGATCGAAGCCGGTTCTTTGACAGACAGCGCCAAGCAGGTCGGAGGCGTCACGCTGCTCACCGCCAAGGTGGATGCAGGCGACATGGACTCCTTGCGCACGATCGTTGACCAGATGAAGGTAAAGCTCGGCTCTGCGGTTATCGTCGTCGGCGCAGTCAGCGACGGCAAGGTGAATCTCGTAGCGGCCGTTACCCCGGATCTGGTGCAGCAGGGCTTCCATGCCGGCAAGCTGGTGAAGGAAGCGGCTTCCCGCTGCGGAGGCGGCGGAGGCGGTCGTCCGGACATGGCCCAGGCTGGAGGCAAAGACCCTTCCAAGCTGGACGAGGCATTGCAGGCGGTCGAATCGCTTGTTGCCGAGCAGGCGGCGAAGTAACGGACGTATGCCCCGCAGCCGGAGTCAGATGCGAACAAGCTGTGAATTTTTAGCCGGTCCGACAGGAATTTTAAGTACGGCGGCGAATAAATAGATGTAGAGCGCATACTAAATATTTACAATAGTATCCGAGTGATGCGTTTCAGCAATAAGGGGGGTGTTCTGGTAATGAATCCGATGGACAAAACGATGAAGTTCGATGTCAAAGCCGAAGGCGTGGAAACATCGCCGAAGGAGGTCCTTCTGGCCGTGTATGACGCCTTGCAGGAGAAAGGGTACAATCCGATCAATCAAATCGTCGGTTATTTGTTATCCGGCGACCCTGCGTTCATACCCCGGCACAACAACGCAAGAAGCCTGATCCGCAAAAGGGAACGGGACGAACTGATCGAGGAGCTGGTCCGTTTCTATTTGCAGCACCATAAATGACCGTCGGCCGGTGGACATTTTCCATCGGCTTCCGTGCATATGTGCGGTGCGCGGTGTGCCCGGCTTATAGCGGGGCGCGAAGCTGCGCACCCCGGCCCGGAAGCCGGGAATCCGGCCGATGCGACCGACGGGAGTACAGTATGGGCCGAATTATAGGACTCGATTACGGCGACAAGACGATCGGCGTTGCGGTAAGCGACGAATTCGGCTGGACGGCGCAAGGCGTCGAGGTGATCCGGCGGAAGAAGCCGGAGGACGATCTGAACCGGCTGCGGCAGTTGGCGGACGAATACGCCGTCTCCGGGTTCGTCGTAGGTCTGCCGAAAAACATGAACAACACGATCGGGCCGCGCGGAGAGCTGTGCATCGCTTTCTCCGAGGTTTTACAGGAAGCGTTCGGGCTTCCCGTCACGATGTGGGACGAACGGTTATCAACCGTATCGGCGCAGCGGACTTTGATCGAAGCCGACGTCAGCCGCAAGAAGCGCAAGCAGGTTATCGACAAGATGGCGGCAGCTATCATTTTACAAAACTATTTGGACTCCAATTCGAAAAGGTGAGGTGTGCGTTATGGCCAAGGAAGAGCTGAACATGGAAGAACCGGAGATCATCTACATCCCCGACGAGGAAGGCAACGAAGAAGAATTCGAGGTGATCATGAAATTTGAGGTCGAGTCCGGCCAATTCCAAGGCAACAAGTACATGATGGTTGTACCTGTCGAATCGGATGATTCCGGAGAAGAGACGGATGAGGTGTACGCCTTCCGTTATGAAGAAGACGGCGACGATCTCCAGCTGTACACGATCGACAACGAGCAGGAGTGGGACGAAGTGGAAGAGACGTTCAACACGCTGGTCGCCGAGATGGAGCAAGAGGAGCAGTCATGAACGCAGCAGATTATGGACAGCCGGAACCGCTTCGGCTGCTTCGCGATACGTACGGGGATGAGATCGTCCTGTTCGACGAGCAGGACGAATCGGTCGCCCACCGGATTGTAGCGGAGTTTCGGTATAACGGGACGGTGTATGCGGTCCTGCAGTCGGATGAGCTCCGCAAAGAGAAGGAAGTAGCCATATTTAAAGTTTCCGTGCCCGACGAGGGCGAGCCCGAGCTGGAGACGATCGAGGATGACGACGAATGGGAAACCGTATCGGAGCTGTATGACGAGATGACTTTCCCAAGCGGAGAACGGCCCTGATTCGGGCAAGCGGAAGACTGGAGATCCGGGCGGGTGACACCGCTCTTTTTTTTCGCGTAAAACATCAAATAGCCTGAAACGGGAAGACATATGGGAGAGGAACCTATTGAAACGAATTGCACTGATCATACTGGGCAGCATGCTGCTTGTGCTTATCCTGGCCGGGGCGGGAACGGCGCTGTATGTGTCCAATGCGCTCAAGCCGGTCGAAGCCGGGGATAAGGAAGTACGCATTCAGGTGGAAGCGGGACTCGGCTCCGGACAGATCGCCAATCTGCTGGAACGCAGCGGGCTGATTCGGGACGCCAAAGTGTTTCGCTATTACTTGATCTACAAAAAAGAAGGCGGCCGGTTCCAGGCGGGGGAGTACGACATGAAGCCGGGGATGGCGCTGGACGATATTATCGCCAAGCTGAACGCCGGCGATACGGTCAAGGAAGAGCTGGTGCGGGTTATGATTCCCGAAGGGCTGACGGTGCCGCAGATCGCGGACAAGCTGGCCGTGCATCCGGGCTTTGACCGCCAAGCGTTTCTCGACTTGATGAGCGGCACAGAGCTGAGCGCGGTCAAGCGGATCGCCGATATTCCGGAGGACGCCCGGATTCGTTACCGGCTGGAAGGTTATTTGTTCCCGGAAACGTATGAACTGAAAAAGGAATTGACGACAAAAGATATCGTAATGCGGCTCACATCGGAGCTGGAACGCAAGCTCGGCGATTTGCCGCCGGACTGGCCGGACAAGCTGAAGGAGCGCGGACTTACGTTCCATCAGCTAATGACCGTCGCCTCGATGATCGAACGCGAAGTCGTGCTGGAACAGGAAAGACCGATCGTTGCCAGCGTCATCTACAACCGGATGAAGATCGGGATGAAGCTGCAGATCGATGCGACCGTGCAGTATGCGCTCGATAAGACGAAGGAACGGCTGTTCGAGAAAGATCTGCTCGTAGACAGTCCTTATAACACTTATAAAATAACCGCTTTGCCGCCGGGGCCGATCGCAAGTCCGAGCCTGAGCTCGATTCGTGCGGCGCTTTATCCGGCAGATACGAAATATATGTTTTATGTCACGAAGTATGACGGCGCACAGGAGCATAACTTCGCTGAGACTTACGATCAACATTTGAAAAACATAGCGGAGAGCAGGAAGAGGTGACCCTGAAGGTATGAGCGGTGAAAGGACTCAACGCCCGGAAGGGCGGACGGAAGCGGATTTCCGCAAGCCGGAGCTGCTGGTGAGCGCGGGCTCGCCGGAGGAAATTGCAGCATTGATTGAGGCGGGGGCCGATGCGGTTCACATCGGGGATATGCGGTTCGGCATGCGGCTGGCGGGAGACATTCCCGAGGAGCGGATCGCGGATGCGATCCGGCTCGCCCACGACAAGGGAGCGAAGGCTTATGTCGTCTGCAACGGCATTTTGCACAACGATGTGCTGCCGGAGCTGCCCGGCTTTTTGAAATGTATTGCCGATGCCGGGGCGGACGGTCTCGTATTCGGGGACCCGGCCGTGCTGATCGCGAGGAGACAGGCGGGAGTCGACATTCCGCTGCATTGGAGCACAGAAATGACAACGACAAATTATAAAACCGCCAACTACTGGGTAACCAAAGGGGCGAGACGCGTCTTTTTGGCCCGCGAGCTCAACATGGACGAAGTGGTCGAGATGGCGCAGAAGGTGCAGGCCGAGGTGCAGGTTCAAGTGCACGGCATGACGAATATTTATCATTCCAAACGGACGCTGCTGTCCAACTACTGGGAGCATCAGGGACACAGTCCGGAGGGCGAAGCGCTGGATGCGGAGCGTAATCTGTTTCTGATCGAGCACGAGCGCAAGGAAGAGAAATTTCCGGTGTACGAGGACCGGAGCGGTACGCATGTGATGAGCTCGGACGACTTGTGCATGCTGGAGAGCTTGCATGAGCTTATGGAGGCCGGCATCGACAGCTTCCGGATCGAGGGGCTGCTGAAGCCGCTCCCGTATAACGAAGCGGTCGTCCGTGCTTACCGGAAGGCGATCGACGCTTATGCGGCCGACCCGGAAGGTTACGTCTTCCAGGAAGAGTGGCTGGACGAGGTGCGCGCGCTGCAGCATCCCGACCGGGAGCTTTCGTTCGGATTTTTCTATAAGGAGCAAGTCTATTGATCGATCAGGCAAGCCGAAAGCCGGCACGATACAAAAACGAGGTGGACGTCCAATGGAAGTAGTGCTGGAACCGAATGTTATAACAAAGCTGAAGCCGGGGCAAAAGCCGGAGCTGCTCGCGCCCGGCGGCAGCCTCGAGAAGCTCAAGTTCGCGATCCACTACGGCGCGGACGCCGTGTATATCGGGGGACAAAAGTACGGTTTGCGGTCCAACGCGGACAATTTTACGTTCGAGGAAATGCGCGAAGCCGTCGAATTTGCCGACCGTTACGGAGCGAAAGTATTCGTCGCCGCCAACATCTATGCGCATAACGAGGATATTGCGGGGATCGAGGATTATTTGCGGAATTTGCAGGAGGCCGGCATTGCCGCGATCATCGTCGCAGACCCGGCGATTATCGAGACGTGCAAGCGCGTGGCGCCGAAGCTGGAGATCCATCTCAGCACGCAGCAGTCGACCGTGAACTGGCAGGCGGTGCAGTTCTGGGTGGAGGAAGGCGTCCACCGGGTCGTGCTCGCCCGGGAGACGACGTTTGAAGAAATTCACGAAATTAAGCGCAATGTGGACGTCGAGATCGAGACATTTATCCACGGGGCGATGTGCAGCTCGTATTCCGGGCGGTGCGTGCTGTCCAATCATTTTACCGACCGGGATTCGAACCGCGGCGGCTGCTGCCAGTCGTGCAGGTGGAAGTACGATTTATTCGAGGAAGGCGATGCGGAGATCGGACAGCTCGTCTCCGAGGAAGAGGCGGTCGGCCGGTTCAAGGAAGGGATGACGGGCACCTCGCTGTTCCGGGGCGAAGATCCGTTCATGATGAGCGCCAAAGATTTGTGCATGATCGAGCATATCCCGGATATGATCCGCTCCGGCGTCGAGAGCTTTAAGATCGAAGGGCGGATGAAGAGTATCCATTACGTAGCGACGGTCGTGAATGCGTATCGGCAGGCGATCGATGCGTATTATGCCGACCCGGACAACTACCAGTTGCAGGAGCAATGGCTGCAGGAAATTTACAAAGCGGCGAACCGGCCGCTGAACACGGGATTTTTCTATGACGCTCCAGGGCATGAGGATCATATTTTCGGACCGGAAGACAAGCGGATCGACTACGATTTTGCCGGTCTGGTCGTCGAGTACGACGAAACGTCCGGAGTGGCGACCGTGCAGCAGCGCAATCATTTCAAGCCGGGACAGGACGTCGAATTTTTTGGCCCCGGGGGGACGTTTTTCAAGATGAAGGTCGGCACCTTGACCGACGAGGAAGGCCGGGAACTCGATGCGGCCCGTCATCCGCTGCAGCGGGTGAAGTTCCAAGTGGATCAGCCGGTCAAGCCGATGGATATGATGCGCAAGCAGGTAGGGAAGAAGAAGTAGCCTTCGGGCCGGCGGGGTCAGCTCGAACCTGTCGAGCCTTCCAGGTTCCCGGGCTTACCGGGTATCGCCGGGCTTTACCGGGGCAGGCGGTCCGATCTGACGTGCGGGAACATTTCCACAGTGTGCGGTATCCGAGCGGTAGTTGGCCGAATCGTACAGGCGCAGGCGTATAAGCCCCTCCGTAACCACGAACCAAGTGGGGACGAAGGGGCTTTGTTAACGCCAGAATGTTAAGTTTACTAAAGCGCCAGCATCCGCACAGGGGCAAACCGCCTTAGCCGAGTTCGTGCAATCCATGTAACACAAATAAAGAGAGCTTTCGCTCTCCGGATTAACTGGCAAGTACCCGCTTGATCAACTTAATGTCCGCGTCGTGCTCCTGGATTTGTTTTTGCAGCTCGGTTAGCGGGGATTGCAGCTCCGATGTGCTCGCGGCCTGTTCTTCGATGAAGCCCAGCTTGCGTTTCACATCGGCGATTTCCCGCTCGTTCACGGCAAGCTTCGCTTCTACGATATCGAATCTGCTGTTCATCTCGCTCTTGACGGACTGCAGCTCACTCTTCACGGTCTGCAGCTCATCCTTAATCGACTTGACGTCGTCCTTCATAGACATCATCTCGGATAAAATCTTCTGAAGTAATTGCTCGCTCATCACTATACCCCCTGATCTACTAATCGGAGTCCAATCTACTACTGCTATTATACCAGACTTCCAGACTTTGGGAAGAGAAAGAAGTGATTTCATCGAAGCGCGCCGGATGCCGTTTGTCCGCCCGCCTCTTTGTCGATACTTGATCGTAACGAAGAAGAGAGCGAAAGAAGGCGGATGTCGGATGCACAATATGCGGCAGCAGCGGAGAATATGGTTCGGATTACTCGCGATCACAGTTGTGATGGCCGCTATGATCGGCCGGCTCGGCTGGATTCAGGTGATCGATGCGGGCAGCTTCTCGCGGCGTGAAATCGATCTGATCGGCAATTCGGTAGCCCAGCGCGAGTACGGAATCGAGCTGGACAGCGGGCGCGGGCATTTTGTCGACCGCAGCGGCCGGCCGCTGACCGGGGAGCAGGTGAAGGCGCTCGTCGTATTTCCGGTAAAACGGACGGAAGAGGAGAACGAGGCGGCGCTGAACGGAATTCCTTCGATTCTGGGTGCGGATCGCGAGGCATGGCGGGAGTTCTACAACCGGCCGGCGGTACCGAAAATGTGGAGCGATCCCGTCACGGGGCAGCCCGTGCCGCTGTCGGACCGGCAAATAAACCGGATCGC
This sequence comes from Paenibacillus sp. MAH-35, assembly GCF_058135425.1. NCBI lineage: Bacteria > Bacillati > Bacillota > Bacilli > Caryophanales > Paenibacillaceae > Paenibacillus > Paenibacillus sp. MAH-35. Next base: position 213,330 of record NZ_JBYUPU010000003.1, on the reverse strand, counting down.
GCAGTTGGCCGTTCCGGGTCTCGAAGTGATGCACACGGTCCGGCGTTACCCGGCGGATGCGGTGGCGAAACATCTGATCGGTTTTATCGGCGAAAATCCGGAGCGGATCGGAGCGCTGTACGCGAAGCAGCTGTCGCGCGGCAGCTTGTCCTTGTCGAGCCGGATCGGCGCAGCGGGGCTGGAGAAGACGATGGAGACGTATCTCCAGGGCGCCGGCAAGACGTCGGTCAGCTTGTTCACGGACGGTTTGAACCGGCCGCTGGCCGGGCTTGACGTCAGGCTCATCCGCCCGAATAACCCGTATTATCCGCTGCAGATCGGTACGACGATCGACCGGGACGTGCAGGAGGGCGTTGAGCGTATTTTGGAGAAAGCGGGGATCGCCTCCGGCAGCGCGGTCGTGCTCGATGCGGACAACGCCGACGTTATTGCGATGGCAAGCCGTCCGGATTTCGATCCGTACCGGATCGTTAGCGGGGACGCCAGTTGGGGGAACAAGGCGCTGAAGGCGGTCACGCCGGGCTCGGTGTTCAAAACGGTAGTGGCTGCCGCCGCACTGGAGGAAGGAGTCGTCCAGCCCGGAGAAACGTTCGAATGCAGCGGCTCTTTCGGCAAATACGGCTTGAAATGCTGGCTGCACGGTGGCCATGGCACCCTCACGTTCGAGGAGGCTTATGCGCAGTCATGCAATGTCGTGTTCGCCAAGGTGATGCAGCGGCTCAGCGGTGCAAAGCTGCAGGAGACGGCGCAGCGGCTCGGACTGGAGCTGCAGGTCGGCTGGCATACGGAAGGGAAGGGAGCTTTCGGCTGGAGTCAGTTCGACGGAGAAGAACGGGGGCAAATATTCGACGGGCGAAAGCCGTCGGAAGATGAAGGGATACGCGTCCAGACGGCGATCGGGCAAAGGGACGTGCTCGTGTCCCCGCTGCAGGCGGCGAATCTCGTGGTTACCTTGCTCCATGGCGGTGAAGTTCAAAGCCCGAGAGTCGTCCGGGACATCCGCTTTCGGACAGGGACGATTGTGCAATCATTTCCGGAGCGGAATGCGGAGGTGCCGGCGGACGGCATCTCGAAGCGGACAGCGGATAAGGTAACGTCCTGGATGCGGCAGGTCGTTCTGAGCGGCACGGGCACGCCGCTGAAGCAGGCGAAATGGAACGTGGCCGGCAAGTCGGGTACAGCCCAGACGACGGCGGCGGGACAAGCCGCGGTCCATCAATGGTTTGTCGGCTACGGGCCGATTGAGCGCCCGAAATATGCGGTGGCGGTTGTCGCTTTGAACGAGCCGGAGAACGGCGCAAACCGCGCGACCCGGGCGTTCCGGGAAATCATGGATCTGCTGGAGCGGCAATGAGAATCGGCGCTTGCCCGGGGGCAAACGAACAGGAGGGGATTCGGGCACCGGCATACGATATAGCGATATCCGTACCGGTACTGCCTTTTGCAGATGAATTCCGCGGCATATCGGATAGGCTCGTCTTCCGCTAACGAAGGCTTCGACGACATCGGACGTGACGATGGCTTCGTCAGAAACTTTTAGAGGAGGGATCATGATGGAACGAACACAACAAGAGGAGGGAACTGAAGCGATCCATGCGGCGCCGGCGCCGGCCGAGGAGAACGCTGCCGAGACGGAGAATACGGCGGCGGTCGTTGCCGCGACGGTTCAGCCGGCTTCCGCCAGTGAAGAGGAAAAGGCTGTCATCTCGCGGCAAATAGCCAGCAAATGGGTAAAAAACTCTGTCCTTCAGCAAGATCCGAGGGTTTCGCAGCATATCCCCGAAACCCGTTTTTTTTCGCCTGCCAACGTGTCTGCGATGTTGTCCCGGTACGGCAAGGTTGTGCTAAAGCCGGTCGTGGGCACAGGCGGAGTCGGTGTCATAATGGTGATCAGGACGGGAGCCGGCTACACGATCCGGCATAAACGGAAAGTGACGAGATGCCGGAACTTCCGCAGCATGATGGCCGCGATCGGAGCGATCCGCAGGCGGCGTTCTTATCTGGTGCAGCGCGGGATCAGTCTCGCCAGCATCCGGGGACGGCCGATCGATTACCGGGTCAAGGTGGTAAAGCAGAATCACGTATGGGTGACCCGGGCGATGGTGGGGCGGCTCGCGAACCCCGGATTTTTCGTCACCAACTTGTGCCGCGGCGGAACCATGCTTTCGTCGACGGAAGGCATTCGGCGGTCATTGCCGAAAGCGGCCGTCCGCCGCAAAAAGCAGGAGATGCGCAATGTGACCCGGATCAGCACACAGTTGCTCGAGCGGCATTTTCCCGGCGTGGGACAGCTCGGCTTCGATTACGGGTTCGACCGTTCCGGCAAGCTATGGATATTCGAAGTGAATACAAGGCCGCATTAAGACAACGTTGCATGGCGGAAAGCCGGCACGGTTCCGCCGGAGGGACACGATCTGTGGGAAAGCCCGGAAGGTACGGCGCTCCAAATAAGGCTGTCCTAATAGTGCCCGCATGGGGTGGCATAGAACGTCCCGGCTTCCAAACGAAAGGACCTCAACTTCCATGGCAACGTGGAGGCTGAGGTCCTTTTCTCGAGGAAAACGGTTCCGGGTAAGCTCACAAAATCGAAAGATGACTTTGGAAACAGCCGCTTTGTCCGGAAGTCGGATCAACAGTATCACTCCGCATAGTAATAAAACCTTCCCGGGTCAGCGGGAAGGCTTATAGCGGGAGAGCGGAGCGTTCGTCGCCCGTCGCCGTTGCGGACAGAGCGAGCCGCCTTGCTTCCCGGAACGGCATCAGAAAGCATCTTCGGGCGGCTTCCTCGCCGTAGACCTGACGGATCACGGCTTTGCCCGGCTTAATATTTACCTCGAGCAGCCATAGGCAGCCCGAGCGGTCTATCGCAAAATCAAGCCCCAGATCGGCTAACCTTCTGCCGTAGCGTTCCTCCAGGTAAGGCGGAATATAAACCGACAGCTCGCACAGCTTCTCCATCAGGGCATCCGCCTTGTCCGACGGAAATAGCCGGTTCAAGTAAGCTGCGACTTCGTGGGCGCGCCCGCCGCTTTTGAGATTGGACGTAATGCTGTTGGCCGATCCTTCGCGTATGGCCATGCCGGAGGTCTCCCATTGTCCTGTCCCGTCTTTCTGCATGAGTACGCGGACGTCGAATACCCGCCCCTCCGGATTGCGGATATCGATCCAGCGCTGGAGCAAGTACCCTCCTTTGCGCCTGGCCCGGCGCAGGGCGGCACGGATCGTGCCCGGACCGCCGCTTAAAGCGGGTTTGCCGTTTTCATGCAGACGATAAGCGGACCCGGTGCAGCATAATTTGAGAATGCCGATTCCGCCTTTGCCGTTGATCGGCTTGATCATGATCGCTTCATGCTCGCGGGCATAGGCGATCGCGTCGTCGACCGAGTCCATCGGTTTCGTAGGCAGCAGATGAGAAGCGAGAAGCGGGGATGCGAGCAGATGATTCTGGATGGTCCATTTGTTGCCGAGTCCGTGGCCCGTAAATTGGATACGGGTACGGTTCTTGACGCGGAATACTTGCCGGTTGGTCAAGGGAGTCGTGTAATACCCCAGATCGATAGCCACAGGCGGATGCGCGGCCGATTGCTTTCGCCAGGGCGACCGGCCTTGCCGGACGTATCCGGTGACCGTACCGCGCTCCACATGCACCCCTGCGGGAGTAAACAGAATAACGCCGGAAAATCCGGCAGCGAGCGCAGCGTCGGCATGCCGGGAAAACCGGCCCGGCGATCCGATTTTGTGAGTCATAAGGCCGAGAAGATGTGGATTCATCGCGTATCACCCGCTAACGTTTGCTTGATCCCAATCAGCATATGCCGGCGGCGATCCAAGGTGCGAATAACGGGCGGTACGGAAGGCTTTGAATCCAGGCGGTTTAAGTCCGGGCGTATTCGTGAACAATGGATTACCGTAACACCATTTTGTTGCCACGTGGAGGAGTCGACAGATGAGGACAAATCAATGGGCGCTGCCGGCGCTCGGGCTGTTTCTGCTAGCCGCAGGGACAGGCTGTGCAGCGAAGCAGGCGGCCGGGAGAACTGACTCCGGCGAACCGGACAACGCTGTTCGCGCTGCGATTATAAACACCAAAGGCAAAACGATCGGCTCCGCGCTGCTCACGCCGGAGAAAGAGGGCGTGCGCATCCGTCTCGAGGTGAAAGGACTTGCCCCCGGACCGCACGGCTATCATATTCACGAGACGGGGCGCTGCGAAGCTCCGGGTTTTACCACCGCGGGAGCCCACTTTAATCCCGGAGGCAAAAAGCACGGTCTGCAAAATCCGGAAGGGCCGCACGCCGGCGATTTGCCGAACTTAAACGTAGCTTCCGACGGGACGGCGAAGGCCGATTGGATTGCAGACGGCGTAACGCTGACGAAGGGCGAGCCGAATTCGCTGCTCAAAGAGGGAGGCACCTCGATCGTCATCCACGAAGCGCCGGACGACGGGGTAACGGACCCGTCGGGAAACTCGGGGGCGCGCGTCGCATGCGGGATCATCTCCTGATTGTGCGGACGATCGTCGCAATCGGCTTTGGCCAATTAGACCGCATATCAGCCGCTATTCCACTGCGATTTTCGGACACCGAAGTGGAAGGCCGCTGCCGTTGCGGTCTTTTTTCTGTTACACTGGCAATAGAGGCAACGCTATCAGCGATAGATGGAGAGGAAGCGAACGATGCGTTTATTGGGCGGAGTGGACATAGGCGGAACCAAGTGCGCGGTCAGTATCGGCAGGGAGACGGAGTCGGGCATCGATATTTTAGGGAAAATCGGCTTTCCAACCCCGGCTTCCCCGGGCGAGACGATGGAACGCTTGGGGGAGGCGATGGCGGAACTGATCGACCGGACGGGCGGAGAGGGCCCGGAAGCGATCGGCATCAGCTGCGGAGGTCCGCTGGACAGCCAGGCGGGGCTTATCTTGTCGCCGCCCAATCTGCCGGGATGGGACCGGATCGACTGCGTCACTCCGCTGAGGGAGAGGTTTGACGCGCCCGTAGCGCTGCAGAACGACGCCAACGCCTGCGCGCTGGCCGAATGGAAATGGGGCGCGGGGCGAGGGATGAATCATATGATCTTCCTGACGTTTGGTACGGGGCTGGGTGCCGGGCTTATTCTCAATGGCCGCTTGTATGCGGGGGCGAGCGATATGGCGGGCGAAGCGGGACATATCCGGGTTGCTTCGGACGGTCCGGTCGGCTACGGCAAGGCCGGCTCGTTCGAAGGCTTCTGCAGCGGCGGCGGCATCGCGCGGCTGGCGCGGGCGGAAGCGGAAGCCGCGATCTCGCGGGGGCAGCCTCCGGCCTTCTGCCCTACGCTTCGCAGCCTTGACGGCATAACGGCCAAATCGGTCGGCGAAGCGGCGGTGCAAGGAGACCCGCTCGCGGTCCGCTTGTTCGAGACCGTCGGACGCAAGCTTGGCCGGGGACTGGCGGTGCTGGTCGATCTGCTTAATCCCGAAGCGATCGTGATCGGCAGCATTTACGCGCGTCAGCGGGCTCTGCTGGAGCCGTACGCGCTGGAGGAGCTGCGCAAGGAGGCGCTGCCTCTATCGCTTGAGGCTTGCCGGATCGTTCCGGCCGCCCTGGGGGAATCGGTCGGCGATTATGCCGGCTTGTCGGTCGCGCTGAACGCCCTGGAATCGTGAGGGGCCGGCTTCACTTGACGGAAGGCGAAATAATCGCTTTAATTGAAGTAACCGATTTCCCCGATTATTCCGATTATCCGTAGAAATTGAGGCGTGAATATGAAAAAGTCGTTAACGATCCACGATATTGCGAAAATGGCGGAAGTTTCTTCTGCAACCGTATCGCGAGTGCTCAGCAACAGCAGCTACCCGGTCAGTCCCGAGCTTCGCTCCAAAATATTGCGTATCGCCAAAGAAGCGAACTACGTCCCGAATATGCTCGGCAAACAGCTCAAGACGAAGACGAGCATGACGATCGGGGTTATTATTCCGACGATTACCAACACCTTTTATTCGTCCGTCATCTTGGGGGTGGAGGAGATCGCCCGCAAAAATAATTACCAGGTGCTGCTCTGCAACTCGTTCCAGGACCCGGTTCTCGAGGACAAGTATATTCAGGCAATGTTCGAGAAACAAGTCCGCGGCCTCGTCATTTCTTCGATTTCGAGCGACAAGAAGCAGCTGAAGCATTTTATCGATATGGGCTTAAATGTCGTCGCCCTCGACCAGAAGGTGGAGATGGAGGAAGTGTGCCAGGTCGACTTCGACTACCGTAAAGGCGGAGTCATGGCTACCCGTCACCTGATCTCCAAAGGGCATAAGAAGATCGCTTACGTGACGGCTCCGCTCGACCGGCCGAGCCGGGTCAGCATCTATGACGGCTACGCGTCCGCGATGAAGGAAGCCGGTCTGGAGCCGGTAGTTGTCGAGGCCGGCAACGAGACGTACAGCGGCACCTACGAATTCGAGAACGGCAAGGCGCTTACGCGCAAATTGCTGGCCGGCGGCGAACGCCCTAGCGCGGTATTCGCCTGTAACGATATGACGGCCTTCGGCGTCGTCAACGAGCTGAACGGCCAAGGCTTCAAGGTTCCGGACGATGTGTCCGTCATGGGGTTCGACGGCATCGATTTCGGGCAAATGATTACGCCGCCGCTCTCCACGGTGCTGCAGCCGACTTACGAGATGGGCCGGCTCGCTTGCAACATGCTGCTGGATATGCTGATCGACGGGAAAAAGCCGGACATCGGCATTATGCTGCAGCCGAAGCTGCTTGAACGCGAATCGGTAGCAGACCTGCGCGGCTGATTCTCGGGCCGGACCGCTGGAGGCGCCTGGCGCCTAGCCTGCCAGGCCGGAGGAAGACGCAGGCGGCGAAACCGGCGGCAAGCCGACGAGAGAAAGACCGTTTGGAGCGATATCGCTCCAAACGGTCTTTTGTTGCAGGAAGAGCGCCACCGCACGCCAAGGATCGATATGGCCGTTAGCTTAACTTAACTTAACTTAAATTAACCGGTTCATCGCGGTCTTTTTTAAGAGTGTAGAAAGGAGAAGTTTCATTAAGCCGAACACCTGCTGCTCGGCTCGGAGCAACTCCTGCCGCATACGCGCGTACGCAGGAATGCGCTTTTCCCTTCATCAACCTGCCCCACGGGGCAAAGCCTGCTCAGATGCAGGAATCTTTCTCAATAGTAGACCAAATGACGCCAACTTGCAAACCGCTCTTATTCGCACGCACCCAGCAAGATGTGGTCCCGCCCTTCAGCAACATACCGCGCCGTACCCAGTAATATATGTCGTCCCGCCCTTCAGCATCAGCAACATGCGCCCCGTCCCCGTGATACTAATGCCCACAGTTAAGAGACTGCCCCCAAATTGTTCGCATGTTAAGGAACGTCCCCCTCTCCAGACGAAAGGACCTCAAATTCCACGGTAACGTGGAGGCTGAGGTCCTATTCGAAAGGAAAGGAGAACCGGTTCCAAGCGGGGCTCGAATAATCGCAAAATGATGACTAGTGAGAAAGTCCCGTTTCACACAATTGCCGGAGGGTCACGTGGCGGGACACCTTGCCGTCGTACCTCCGGGGAACAGCTCGAAATCAGTCAAACATTCATAAATCGGATCCGGCGCTTTCCGCTGAATGATCTCGATGAGGCGGATAGCCGGAATTTCTTTTTGATCGCCGCTTAAAATCATTGTTGTTAATTGGGGAATACTAAGTTTAACCAGTTCGGTATATCCGTGACCAATCAGGCTGATCTGCTCCGGTACGGCGATGCCGTGCCGTTTCAGCCCCTGAAGCACGCCGAATTGGATGACGGTGTTCGTACAATACGCTGCCGTGTAGTCGATATCCAGCTCATGGAGCCGGCTGCACAGCTCGTCGCCATCTTCTTCCGCGCCGGATTGGATCAGCGCCTTATCGACTTCGATGCCGGCTTCCTCAAGCGCTTTGCTGTAGCCGGCAAGCTCCCGCTTGTTGATAAGCAGCCGGAGACTTCCGGAGTAAAAGGCGATTCTCCGGTGCCCGAGCTCGATCAGGTGGCGTACCGCCTCATAGCATACTTTGGAGTAATCGGTCGTGACTACGTTAATGTCGGTCCGGTCCGTGCTTCCGTAATAAATGTGAGGGACTTTCGTTTCCTCGAGAATTTCAATAATCGTATCGTCCAGTAAGCCCGACACCAGAATGCCTGCCGTGTCCTGGCTTCTGGCCAGCTCCTTAAGCCGCTGGTGATCGTTCGGGTCCGGCTTGATGCTCATGAACAGCATGGAGTAACCGTAGCGTGCAGCCGCTTCCTCCGTCACCCGCAAATGCTGGAAATAACGGGGGTCGTTAGCGTCGCGGCTATAAAAAACATAACAGATTTTAGGCTTGACATCCATATCTTTGTAGCCCAGCTCCTTGGCTGCCTTCAGGATAAGCTCCTTCGTCTTCTCGGAGACGGTACTGTTCGGCGCGTTGTTCAAAACGAGCGAAACGGCAGTCCGGGAAACGCCTACATAATCGGCGATGTCTTTTTGGGTAACCATGCAGAATCCTCATTCCGTTTAAAATTCCAGGCTTTGGGTAAATAAATGATGTTATGTTATTTCATATTATCGGTCAACCGGCGTCCATAGTCAATCAAAAGTCGATAAAACCTGCTCCTGCCAACGGGTTTCAGCATGTTCGGTGAAAATGACGGCATAGCGAAAGGAGTTTTCCCGACGATTTTTAAAGAAGCCCCCTTTTAAAGAAATATAACATATGTTATAATCTGCTCATGAGAAATCGATTTCTAGGATTTCCAAAATATTCGATATTCAGCGGTATATAAAGGGTTTCAATTAAAATTGCTTAATAACTATGGCGCTTCCTGCATAAACTATGTTATGTTTTATGCAGGAAGCGCACACACCTCAGTAACAGGAACAGTCCTATAAGGATAGAAGCAATACGGCTGTTCTTGATTATATGGCCGGCATTATTATGCAGGTCATGCAGTATACAACAACATTTGGAGGGGTTTGAAGTGAACAAAAAATCGTTCGTTGTTTTGTCTTCTGTGCTAGCGCTTTCAATTGCCGGTTGCTCGTCCTCAACAGAAAACCCGGATAACGGCGGAGGTACAAGTCCGGCCAAGACGGTTTCGCTCAAAATCGGACTTCCCGGTGCCTACGACGTAACGAAAAAAGAAATTATCGACGGCTTTATCGCCAAAAATCCTAATATTAAAGTAGAAGTTCAGGATGCCCCGTGGGGAGACTTTGTCGCCAAAATCGCGACGCAAATTGCCGGCAACACGACTCCGGACGTATGGCTTCAAGAAAACGCGGTTATTCTGGGCTACGGCAAACGCGGAGTCGCTCAGGATCTTTCGGCGTACATTCAGCGCGACCTGAAAGAGGCCGACTACATTCCGGGATTGTTCGCGGCCAAGACGCCGGAAGGGAAAGTATGGGGCGTTCCGCACGGGATTAACCCGATCGCGCTTGCGTATAACAAGAAAGCGTTTACGGATGCGGGCGTTCAGCTGCCGACCGACAACTGGACCTATAACGATCTGATCGAGGCTTCCAAAAAGCTGACCAAAGCAGGCAGCGACGGCAAACCGGCTTCCTTCGGATTCATCGGATCGTCGAGCATTACGCAAGGCTGGTTCCCGTGGATCAAGCAGGCGGGAGGCCAAGCGCTCGACTCGACGCTTACGAAATCGATGTTTAACGATCCGAAGACGATAACCGGGCTGAAGCAGCTTGCCGACGGCATTAAGGAAGGATACTTTACGAACAACGATTTCCTGAAAGCCAATGGCGGCGAGGTGCAGACGTTTGCCACCGGCAAAGCGGCCATGTACTTCCTGCAATACAGCAACCAGGTGACGATGAACAAAAGCTTCCCGGACGCCGATTGGGACGTAGTCAAAATCCCAAAAGGGGTAGACGGCAAACGTTACGTGCCGATGGTAACGAACTCGTGGCTGATCTCCTCCAAGGCGAAGCAGGAAGTGAAGGATGCGGCGTGGGAGTTCCTCAAGTACTACCTGGGCGAGGAAGCGCAGACGATTCTCGCCAACAGCGGCGCATCACTTCCGGTTAAGAAAACGGCCCTGCAGGCAGTGGAGAAAATCACCGGCAAACCAGCGAACAAAAAAGCGTTCACCGACGGCATCGCCGAAGGCGGCGTAACGCTTGACGAGAACGCCAGCTGGAACGAATGGCGCGGAGCGGCTCAGCCGATCATCAACGACATCGTCCTGAACTTCAACATCAGCGCCGAGGAAGGCGCCAAGCAAATTCACGAAAAAGTGCAAACCGTACTGGACAACAACAAGTAACTCGCGGTTATTCCGGGTACCGGGCGGCCTGAGGAAAAAGCGGGGCGGTGAATCGCCGGTCCGCTTTCCCGGGTCGTTTCGACAAATACCCCAAGAGCCGCATTTGGTAGAAAGGTGGTGTTCGGATGCACAAGCAAGGTCACTGGGGATATTTGTTCACGCTTCCCTTTACGATTAATATTCTCGTATTCGTAGCATTTCCGGTCGTATTCTCGGCTTACGTCTCGTTTGTCAAATGGGACTTGTTCAACCCGCCGGAATGGGTCGGGCTGCTAAACTGGCAGCAGCTGTTCGAGCAAAAGGTGTTCTGGATCTCGGTCCGCAACGTGTTTTATTTCGCGCTCGTCTTCGTTCCGCTGCAAACGATCGCCGCACTTATTATCGCCCACTTGCTCAACCAGGCGATTCGCGGTCAGACGCTGCTGAGGCTGTTTTATTTCCTGCCGGTCGTAACGCCTTGGATCGCGGGCGGGGTGCTGTGGGCGTGGCTGTTCAATACGAAGTACGGCCTGATAAACTGGCTGCTGGAGACGATCAATCTGCCTGCGGTCAAATGGCTGGACAGCAAGCACTGGTGGGTCGTCATCGGCAGCGTCGCGCTTGTCAACGTCTGGAAAGGGGTAGGCTCATCGATGATTTTGCTGCTGGCCGGCATGCAGAACATATCGAAGGAGATGAAGGAGGCGTCGCAAATCGACGGAGCTTCGAACTGGATGTACTTCTCGCGGATCGTTTTCCCGCTCGTTTCTCCGATGATTTATATGGTTATGATTTTGTCTACGATCGCCGCGTTTCAGGCGTTCGACGTATTCCTCAGCATGTTCGGCTCGCAGATGAGCAACGTGCCGGAGCGGAATATGGTGACCAATATGCTCATCTACCGGGATGCGTTCCAGCTGTTCAAAATGGGATCGGCTTCGGCAGCCGCCTGGGCGCTCTTCGTAATCATTTTGGGCATCACGCTTTTCCAAAGATATTTTGAGAAAAGGTGGGTGCACTATGATTAATTTCAGCTCAATCGGCAGAATGTTCACTTATATCGTACTCGTAGTCGGCGCCCTGACGATGCTGTTTCCGTTTATCTGGATGTTGTCCACCTCGCTGAAGACGACCGGGGCAGTAGGCCAGCTGCCGCCTCAGCTGATTCCGAATCCGGTCAGCTGGGAAAATTACAAAATCGTCTGGGAGAAAGTAAACTTCGGCCGGTACACATTCAACAGCATGCTGCTTGTTACGATCGAGATGATCGGTTCGCTGCTGTCGTGCGCGCTGATCGCGTTCGGCCTCGCGATGTTCGATTTCAAGCTGCGCAAACCGCTTTATATCGCCATGCTGGCGACCTTGATGATCCCGTTCCAGGTCACGCTCATTCCGAGCTACTTTATCTGGAAGACGTTCGGCATGCTGGACTCGTATTATCCGCTTATCATCCCGAGTTTTCTCGGAGGAGCGTTCGGCATCTTTTTGCTTCATCAGTTTATTAAAGGACTTCCGAAGGAGCTGTACGAAGCGGCGGTCGTCGACGGCTACAACCCGTTAGGCATTTTCTGGCGGATCTACATTCCGCTGTGCAAACCGGCGCTTGCCGCACTGGGCGTGTTTACATTTATGGGCGCCTGGAACAATACGCTCGGCCCGCTCATTTATTTGCAGGATAAGAAGCTGTATACGCTGCCGGTCGGACTGCTTTATCTCAAAAACGATACCGAGGTCAGCACGGCTCTGCTGATGGCCGGCGCTGTTATCGTTACGATCCCGGTAGTTATCGTCTATTTGATCGCCCAGAAGCAGTTTGTTCAAGGGATCGCTTCTACGGGGCTGAAAGGTTAATATGCCGCAACAAACGCGCAGGTGCGATTGGATCGCCGCCGCTTCTCAAGCAGAGCGGAATGCCTATATACGGAACAGGGCGGTCCAATCGGCGGCCATCGCCGGCTGCTGCGGAAGAAAGGAAGGCCGAATCCGCAATTTTCCCCGTTGGCAAATCGCAAAAGGTATGGTAAACTGAGGCAGTAATCGATTTCTATAAAGATGTTTTTTTCTTTGCCTTTCATTGATTTTACAGGTGGGTATGTAAATCGATATCTGTTCAGCATACAGGGGAGAGCCAGCGGTGACAGACAATCGATATCGGTCGGAACCGGCACAGGAATCGAGTGCTATAGGCCGAATTTCCACAAGGGAGAGAACACTTATGAAAAAGTACGCCATCGTCGGCGCCGGGGGAAGGGCGCTCGGTATGTTTGCCAAGCCGCTTGCGACTGAATTGAAGGGTGCGGCGGAGCTCGTCGGGGTATGCGACATCAATCCGATCCGGGCGAACATTTTAAGCGAGCAATCGGGTAACATTCCGGTATTCAGCGATTTCGATACGATGATTCGGGAAGTGAAGCCCGATGCCGTTATCGTTACGACGCCGGACAATTTGCACGATCATTACATTATCCGGGCTCTGGAGGCCGGGTGCGATGCGATCTCCGAGAAACCGATGACGACGGATGCGGAGAAGACGAGAGCGATCTTCGAGGCGGAGAAGCGGACGGGCCGCAAGGTCATCGTTACGTTCAACTGCCGGTTCATGCCCTACGTCGTTCGGATCAAGGAGCTCATCAAGGAAGGAACGATCGGCGACATTCTTCACGTCTCGCTGAACTGGTCGCTCGATACGAGCCACGGCGCTGATTATTTCCGGCGTTGGCACCGCCAGATGAAGAACAGCGGCGGCCTGCTTATTCACAAATCGACTCATCATTTCGATATGGTCAACTGGTGGCTGGACGACGAGCCCGAGACGGTGTATGCGAACGGCTCCCGGTTGTTCTACGGTGCAACCCGTGAGCAGCGCGGCCGCACGTGCTCGACCTGCGACCATACGAAAAGCTGCGATTTTTATTACGACGTCACGGCCAACTCTTTCACGAACTCGTTCTATAAAGAAGCGGAGAAGCATGACGGATATTTCCGCGATCAATGCGTATTCGGTGAAGATATCGACATCTATGACACGATGTCGCTGAACGTCAAATACAAGAAAAACACGCTGCTTACGTATTCGCTTAACGCCTACAGCCCGTATGAAGGCTGGAAAGCGACCTTCGTCGGCACGAAAGGGCGGATCGAAGCGGAAGACAGCCACAGCGGTCCGGGACACGACGAGCCGAACAATACGATCCGGATCTACAATCGCCGCAACGAACTGATGACGCTTCAAAGCCGTAAGGCGGGAGGCGCCCACGGCGGAGGCGACGCTCGGCTTCGCCGGATGATTTTCGTCGGAGACGTGGCGGACCCGCTCGGTCAAATGGCAGGATCGAGAGCCGGAGCGATGTCGCTTCTGATCGGAGCGGCCGCCAACTTGTCGATCGCAAGCGGAGAGCGGATCGTCATCGAAGATTTGCTGAAAGAGACAGAGACCGTGCGGGGCTGAACCTTTTGTCCGGCACGACAACTATAGAATCATGAGGAGGATGACACAATGAACATTCATATTTCGGATACCCCGGAACAGCTGGGCGCGGCTGCGGCTGTGCAGGCTGCGGACGCCATACGGCGCGCGATCGCGGCGAACGGGAAGGCACGTATCGTCTTGTCCACCGGAGCATCCCAGTTCGGATTTTTCCAGGCGTTTATTAAAGAACAGCTCGAGTGGGACAAAATCGAAATGTTCCATCTGGACGAATACGTAGCATTGCCGGAGAGCCACATCGCCAGCTTCCGCAAATATTTGAAGGAGCGGTTCGCCGATCTGATCCCGCTCGGCCGCGCTTATTACGTGAACGGCGAAGGCGACGTAGCGGCGAATATCGCGGCGCTTACCGAAGAGATCCGCAAACAGCCGATCGACGTAGCGCTGATCGGGATCGGCGAGAACAGCCATATCGCCTTCAACGATCCTCCGGCCGATTTCGATACGAAGGAAGCGTACATGGTCGTCGACCTTGATGAAGCGTGCAAGCGGCAGCAGGTCGGAGAAGGCTGGTTCGCGACGGTGGATGACGTGCCGAAGCAGGCGATCACGATGACCGTGCATCAGATCATGCAGGCCAAAACGATTATTTCCTGTGTTCCGCACAAGGTGAAAGCCAATGCGATCAAGATGACGATGGACAACAACGTGACGAATACCGTCCCTTCCACGATGCTGAAGACACATGCCGACTGGACGTTGTATCTCGACAGCGAGTCGGCCTCGATGATTGATGCGGCGGCACTGAAAGCGTAAAATAAAGCTCTACTTTTTACTTCTTAACTTATTGTATGACGAGCGGCGCCTTCGGGCGCCGTTTTCCGTGTGCGCCGAGCGATCCGGACGCGGGCTGGCCTTAAGCGGTCCCGTTATGGATGGGAGAGCCGGCGGAAAATGGCCGGCGCAGCAACATTTAATGTTGACGCAAGCCGGCTTAAGAGCGTATGATGCGGGTGCAGAGCAACGTACAACCAACACGCGCACATACACCGAATATCGTCAAAGGGTGGGAATTAAAAATGAAACTTGCCGCATTTGGGGACAGCATAACTGCAGGACAATATGTAGCGGAGCAGGAGACGTACTTATATAAGCTGCAAGTCCGCTTCGGGTGCGAGACGATCAATGCGGGCGTACCCGGTAATACGACGGCGCAAGGGCTGGCCCGGTTCGAGCGGGACGTCTTGGCGCACCAGCATGACGTATGCATCGTGGCGTTCGGCATGAACGACCATGTTCACACGGCGCCGGGCACGGCGAAAGTTCCGCCCGAAGCGTATCGGGACAATCTGATTACGATCATCGAGCGGTTAAGATCGCATCGTGTCATCCCTGTTTTATGTACGATAAACCCGATTATCGAAGGAGACGCGGGGCGTTATTATAACCGGCGTCACCCGCAGGAATGGTACCGGAACCCTGAAGGGGCGCAGGCCTGGATCGATTCGTACAATCGGATTGTCCGCGAAGTCGCCGCTTCGCTGGAGGTGCCGCTCGCCGATGTCGCCGGACGCTGGGAACGTTATCTGGCGCAGGGCGGTTCATTGGGTGATCTGCTCCGCACGGAAGAGAACAGCGGGACGGACGACGGCGTTCATCCGACGCCGGCCGGGCTGGATCTGTTCGCCGAATGTATCGGCGAAGTGCTGGAGCCATTGCATCTACGCTTAGGCGGGGACGCCTGATTATAGGAATCGCGGCCGGAAGCCCTTATCCCGCAGAAGATCGAACCCGCCTTGGACGCATACGGCCTGCGAATAACCGGAGGAGGGAATCGGATGGCGACGATCGTCGTTCATAAACGAAGCGGCATCAGATATGTTCTGATCGGAACCGGATACGGAGCCTACAAATCACAGCTGCCCGGCGTATTCGGAGGAAGCGTGTTTCCCCGTGAGGAAACGGGCGAGATTCCGCTTGCCGCCGTAAGCGACAAGGGAGGGAACATCGAGTGGATTTTAACCGACGAACTGGTTGTTGCGGAAGTGGATGGACAGCCGCCTCATGTCTGGCTTAAGCAAGAGGCTGAACCAGTCACGGAGCGGGAAGCGGACGAAGGAGGCTTGCCCTCTCATCCAAGCCGCGGTCAGACAGCGGGCGGGGAAGACCAGGCGCAGTCGTATGAGCTGTGTCCCGGCTGCGAACACCGGGTCGTATCGGATGCGAGGGAGTGCCCGTCGTGCGGGCTCGTCCTGATCGTTAGCGTGGATGAGAGTGAAGGCTCAACATAATAACAGTCTCTGGTACCTTCTATTTTGGCAAATGGGGATAACAGAAACGAATAAAGGCGGTTTGCACCGATTATTTTAACCAACTGGTCGGATCTGCACCAATGAATCGACAGCCTCACAAACCGCTCTTATTCGGTTCGGTTTTTCTCCAGCTAGATCGATCAAATGAAAAGACCGGACATGGACAATGAAAGTCCCTTTCCGGTCTTATTCTGTGTTACTGCACGTTGATGAACGGTGTCGCGCCTCCGGTTACGTTCGGCAGCTTGCCGTCCCACTTTTCGATTGCTTTCAACTGGGCTTCGATCTGCCGCAATTCGATCAGCTCCTGAGTGACTTCCTGCTTCTGCAGCCGCAGCGCTTCCGCTTGCGCCTGAGCGCGGGTAATCTCCTGCTCCTTCTCGATCTTGATCCGGTCGAGGTCCAGCTTCGACTTGAGCGCCTGCTGCTCGGCGATCTGTTTCTGCTCGATCGCGCGGTTGAACTCTTCGGAGAACTTGAATTCGGTAATATTGATATCGTCGAGGACGACATTGTACAAGCTCAGCTTTGTCGCCAAAACTTCCTTCACCTTGGCGCTGACTTCCGAGCGTTTGGAGATCAGCTCTTCGGCTGTATATTGGGCGGTGACCGCCTTAAGCGATTCTCCGATCGCCGGGTCGACGATCCGGGCTCTGTACTCCATCCCTACATTCTGATACAAGTTATTAATTGTCGCCCCGTCCAGATGATAGTTCACGGCAAGCGTAGTCGTAACGGTCTGCAAGTCGCGGCTGGCCGATACTTGACTGGACTCGGCTTTCTGAACGCGAACCTCGATCGGCAGGACGGTCTGGATGAACGGAATTTTAAAATGCAACCCCTCTTCCAGCACTTTCGGCTGGACGGCACCCAACTGCAGCACGACGCCGCGATGTCCCGCTTGAACGATCGTGAAGGACTGGATGGCGAGAACGGCTACAAGGACTACAATAACAAGTCCGATAATCCCTTTCGATACGGTACTTGGATTCGGCGGACGGACAGCTCTCGGTTCTGACAATGTTTGGACCCCTTTCTGTATAGGAAGAATGGCATACCCTTTTCATACGAAAAAAAACGTTTTTGGTTTCAAGAAAAATAGGTTTTTAAAAAAAACAACAAGCACCGGCGGTTGTCGCTCGATGCTTGCCTGCTGCAGCGGTTGCCGCGTCCGGCGGCTAGAGGTCGTGAGTTTCCATCCAGGCGCGAAGAAATTTCAGCTTCCGGTCGAAATAATCGTCGTCCTGCCAGGCTCCCCATACCGCGCTGTTCCCCGTATGAAGCCCCAGAAGCCAAATATGCCGGATCGCAACGAACGCCGGGATTGCTTCGAGATCGGGCCGGTTCAAAGGCCGGCTGCTCAAGTACGCATTTAGAAAAGCGTTCCACTGTTCATGATCAAAGCTATCGACCTTGGACTGGACCCTGTCCCACCAAAAGACCGACAGATCGTAGGCGCGCCAGCCCATGCCGCAACAGTCGAAATCGAAGTGCGTAAGTTCGCCGTCCCCGGAAAAGTGAACGTTGGAGCCGTGCAGGTCTCCGTGGCAAACTCCCCAGTCCAGCCCCTCGTCCTGCAGGCTTGCAACCCGCCGTTTGAGCTTGTCGGCCGCATCCAGAACAAACCGGCGGTCTTCCGGTCGGTGTGAAAGAAACGGCAGGAGCTGCTGAAGCGGTTCGTCGAGCAAATGGTGCAAATCCAGCTCGAATCTGCCGCTGCGCGGAGCAAAAAAAACGGCCGCCCGGTGCAGTTCCGCTATGGCGGCTCCGTACGCGACGCTCGCCTCCACATCCCGCTTTTCCTTGCCGGCTGCTTCGGTAAACAACGCTATGTAACGTTTGCCTTCGGGCGCATCCAACCCGGTCAGCCATTCCCCGTCCCGTCTCGGCAGCGGTATGGAAACGGGAATGCCGAACCGGTGAAGATGGAGCAGCAATTCGAGCTCGATTCGGAGCGCCAGTTGAATTTGTAGATTCTCACATAATAGATGCCAGTATTTGTCGCGATCGAGTACGTATCGTTTAGTCCGTTGCTGACAAACCGGCTCGAACGGGGAGTCCCGATCTCGTACAAGCGGGCGGCTTCATGAGCCAGCCGGTCCTTATGAAACACAGTATGCGCTGCGGGGACTATAACCATTCCATCCTCTTCCTCTCCGTCCTGTAGGAAGGACTACAGCCCTAATCGTACACGATTTGCGTGGGAAAGGGACTCGATAGATTGGCTATAGTTAAGATTTCCCAGCATACCCTCCGATTGCATATCGGGATACTCATCGAACGTGTGCCGTTAAAAAGAGAATGCCTGCGGGTACGCAGGCATTGGGCATGGTTGCCGAAAACCGGCAACCGGCATCCCGGCATAAGGCCGGGGACGAGGGATGGCTCGACTCGGAGGCGAAGGGACAGTCCTCTCAGCAGGCGGACGCTTCGATCGAATGGAGATCGACGGAAAATCTCATCCATCTGCCGCCCATCCAGCGCCAGCCGGAAATCGAGGTACGGCCGACGAACGTAATAAACATCCAGTATTCGGCTCCGTTCCTTTGCCAGATGTAAGTGAACTTAAATCGGCAATGCGCAATAGCGCCGGGGTCTAAGGCAAAGGTTCCGGCCGACAGCGGTTTTTGCGGAATTTGTGCCGGGGGAGCTCCGGTTGGAGCCGCATCGTTCTCGCCTAATGGAGACCCGCCGCCAGGCCATCCGCCGCCACCGCCAGGCCACCCGCTACCGCCGCCAGGCCATCCGCCGCCACCGCCAGGCCACATACCACCGCCACCGGGCCATCCGCCGCCACCGCCAGGCCACCCGCTACCGCCGCCACCGCCAGGCCACGCGCCACCGCCGGGCCACGCGCTACCGCCGCCAGGCCATCCGCCGCCACCGCCAGGCCACGCGCCACCGCCGCCAGGCCACGCGCCACCGCCACCAGGCCACCCGCCGCCACTGCCGGGCCACGCGCTACCGCCGCCACCCGGCCACATGCCGCCGCCTTGCGTACCTCCGGGTCCCCACGGACCAGAAGGAGGGAATCCGAGAGAACGCTCATCATCGTCAGGAACTTGCACGTATTGTGCCGGTATATACACCCACATGATTGTACCGACTTCCTTTCACACTGGATAAATGCACATTTCCAATGTATGTAAGCGGAAGCCTATTGACACTTTTGCGGCTCATCCGGACAAGCCCAATTCCGCAGCTCCTTCCCGGGGACGGGCGAAGTGCCGAATCAGACAGGGCCCCGGAAGGGGCAGCCATTACCGCATCCCCATGCCGCTGTTGCGCAGTTTTACGTCGTAGAATACTTTGATGTCCGCTTCGGGGAACTGCTTATCCCAATCCATGCTTTTCCATCTCGCATTGTGATACGCTTTAATGTGGCTGCCGATGCCGAACGCGTCGGTGCGAAACTGATGCTGTAATTTGTGTACGAGATCAGCTGTATATTTCTCCAAATAAGCGGTGGCGTCCTGCTCCAGCTGTTTTATCGTTTGCGGGTTGAACAAGTCGGTCTCAAACGTTTTCTCCAGCAAATTGCTCTCGATAGAGACATAGATCCGTACGATGACTTGATCGCCGTTAAACGTAATCTTTTTTTTGCTCTCGACAAATTCGGTATTGATCGTCGCGAGCTGCTTCGGATTTCCTTCGAAAGGAAAAATGATGTTGCCTCCGTCACTTTTCTCCCGGATTCGCATCAGCCGCCACGTTTCCCGTTCACTCAGTCTGCCGACCATCCGGTCGTCATGGAAAATAGCGACGCCGCTCCATTTGATGTCTTTGCCGTTAACCTCGACATAGTTCAAATAAGGTTCCCTCGACACCGAAGAGAGATCGACGAAAAACGTGCCCAAGTTCACTTCCGGAATGCGTCCGCTGCGCGTCCCGTTTTCGATCATCGTCATAATGAATACGGTCGGAATCTGCTCGAGTGTGGGAGTGGCGGTCAGCAGATTTCGGCCTTCTCCTTTGACGACGATCGGCCACAGCAGCCGGCGTATTTGCGGGTCGCGCCGGAACGGGTCGAGAATCGAGACAAGTCCCGACTTGGCCACTTCTTCGCCGATCGCGATGACACGGGTATGTCCGTAAAACAGCTGCTGGTTTAACCGTTTTTGCAAATTTTCAAAGGCGTCGACGACTGTCCTTCCCATAGCGGACATCACTTCAACCGAATTGGTGCCGTCTCCGCCTCCGCTGCCCGTGCCGGAACCGGCGATCCGGATCGGGATCGGGATTTGGACGGTCAGTAAAATCATATCCGGACGGTCCTTCGGCTTATCGATCGCAATGGCGACGACGGAGGTACGTTCCTCGATTTCGCGGCGATCCCAGCAGCCGGATAACAGCAAGGCCGTGATCAGCATAACGGGCAGCAGCTTCAGCGAGCATAAGCGGGAGCGGGAGCAGTTCATGTAGTCGATGCCTCCTTTTGATCCGATAGGGCTTGGCCGGACTGAGTTTGTCCTTCCCGCTTGCGTCCCCCTTTGGCGAAGGACAGGAGCAGCAGCAATATGGGTACGCAATAGGCGATAATCATTCCCCCGTTGCTAATAAATCGCCCGTACTTCAGCAGCATTTCGCCGTTTTGCGGAACCAGGGAAAACCAATAGTAAGCGGGAAGCAGGAGCAAGGCGATCCAGCGATGGCTTTTCAGCTTAAACGTGCGCCGGGCGATGGCCGCAGTCGCATAATACATGTTGCCTACCGTCGTGAATACGGCCGCCACCCATACTCCGAGAAAAGCCGATTCCAGTCGTTCCAGGATGAGGCCGGGAACTTCGCTTGTTTTGACCAGCTCCAGAGTCGGCCAGGCCAGAAGACGGATTTCCTCTACCCCGAATACGGAAATACTAGAGATGACAATCAGCACATAAATCAAGCCGGGTATGGCGACACCGACCATCCCGCCGGTCATCCGCTTGCTGCCTTGTTCCGTATCGGCGAAAAAGATCGTCATGATCTCGAAGCCGAGATACGAGCTTGCCGTATAGAAAATCCCTTTCATCAAGCCTGCCCAGTTTCCGTCGAACACCGGCAGGAGGTTATCTATTCTCGCGCTTTGAAAAGAAGACAAAGCGATGACGAGCACCGGAATGACGATGATCGGCAATAAGATTTCGTTGACGCGGGCGACCACTTCCTCGTCGTACATGACGAAGACAAATGCTGTGATCAGCATCGTAGCGATAACCACTTCCAGAGGCGTCCGGGTCAACACGGTAGTGACGACGACATCCCCGAACGTACGGGCGACCAATGCCGTCGAGGTGGCCCAAAACAAAAAATAGGCGAGGAAAAGGGGGAAGCCAACCATTCGGCCGATCAACGGATAACGGCGGGGACCGAGCAGGCGGGATGCATACTCGACGATCGTCTGACCCGGATGGCGGTTGGAAAGCTTGATAATGATAGCCAGTGCCAGCATCGCCAGCAGCGTCCCGCCGATCGCTACGATCCATCCGCTCTCTCCCGCCGTCTCCGCCGTTCTCCGGGGCAGTGTCAACACCCCCACGCCGATCAGACTGCTGGCAATAAGGGCGCTCGATTGCCGAATCGTGATCTGAAAAGGTTTATCAGGCTTGTTCCGGTCCTCCGTTGCCCGAGTTCCGCTGCCCGTGCTCGTGCTGCTGCCGCTTGTCCGATCCATGCTGCCCGCCTCCCGTCTCTCCGGCATTGCGCGAAGCGCGCCGTTTGTCCTTCGGTTTGAAAATAGTAGGTCTCATCGTCATCCACTGGAGAGGCGCCCGCAGGAAGGTGTCTTTCAAATCCCCGAACCGGCTGGGAGTCAGAGGAGCCAGATACGGGACGCCAAACGATTTCAGCGAGCACAGGTGAATGATGATTAAGATGAGCAGCAGCATAATGCCGTACAGCCCGAAAAACGCCGCAGCGACCATCATCGGAAACCGCAGCATCCGAAGTGCGATCGCCGCGCTGTAGCTCGGTGCCGCGAACGAGCCGATCGTCGTCAGCGCAACGATGATGACCATGATCGGACTGACGATACCGGCTTGAACCGCTGCTTGTCCGACAACCAACGCTCCGACGATTCCGATGGTCGGACCGATCGGCCCGGGGAGCCGGACGCTCGCTTCCCGCAATATTTCCATCGTAACTTCCATCAGGAACGCTTCCACGATCGATGGGAAAGGCACGGTCGATCGTCCCGCCGCCATGGCGATGACGAGCCGGGAAGGAATCATCTCCGGATGGAACGAGCTGAAGGCGATGTAGAGCGAAGGCAGCAGCAGCGCCATCGCCATGCTGACTACGCGAATCAGCCGGATTAACGTGCCGATCAGAAACCGTTCGTAATAATCTTCCGGACTGTGATAAAATTGCGCGAATACGGCCGGGGCGATCAGGACGAAAGGGGTCCCGTCGCAAATAATGATCACTTTGCCCTCAAGCAGATTGGCCGTCGCTTTGTCCGGTCTTTCCGTGTTCTGAATGAGCGGGAAGGGGGTCCAGTGGCTGTCCTCGATCACCTGCTCCAAATATCCGCTTTCCAGGGCGGCGTCGATGTCGATGGCCCGAATCCGGGTCACCACTTCTTCCACGATTTGCGGGTTCGTAAGTCCTTCCACATGGACGACGGCTACGTCGGTGTTCGACCTCCGGCCGACTGTAATATACTGGATGCGGAGATTCGGATCTTTTAATCTCCGGCGGATCAGGGCCGTATTGATGCATAACGTCTCCGTGAATCCGTCCCTTGGCCCGCGTACGACCGATTCGGTCCGGGGTTCGTCGATCCCGCGCCTTTCCCAGCCTTTGGCGTTAAGCAGAATCGCCGTATCCGAGCCTTCCAGCAGCAGAACCGAGTCGCCGGACAGGATCGTGCGGATAACGCTGTTCAGCCGGTCCGTATGATGCAGTTCGCCGATGGGGATTCCGGTTTTGTCCAGCCAGTCGGCGGATGACGAAAGCGCGTTTTCCGAATCGGGCAGGCTGCCTGCGGCCATAAGCGGCTGTATAATATTTTCATTAATGGTTTCCGTGTTGGTCAGACCGTCGAAGAAAATGACGGCGGCTTGCAGCTTCCCTTTGGCCACAAGAAAACGGCGTATGACCAGATCGCTGCTGTCACCAAAAATCGAACGTACCGCCTCTACGTTCGTGTCCAGATCACCGGTCAGGGGAAGATGCTCATAGGCGGATACGCTTTTCTCGTAACGGTTGTCCAATTCGGCCTGAAATCGTTTGGCCCGGCGCTTCAATAGGTCCGACAATGCAATCGGCTGGCGAAACTTGTAGCTCATCCTGCGGTCACCTCGTTCCATTAGGTTTCCCATTGCAGGAAAAATATACGACGAATAAAGGCTGTCGATTCAATGTGGACAACCAAGTGGAAAGGGAAAAGATTACCTTCTGGCGAGTTTTGTCTGGAATCCCCTACCTTACAATCCTTATTCAATCAAGGGATTCCGGACAACCTGTTTGAGCAGAAGAAGGTAACTTTTCACTTGGAACGCCCTGCTATCACTTCTACTCAATGAATCGACAAGCTTTAGCTCTGAACGTTCCGCAAAATCGTACAAAAAAACCTTCAACCCCGCGATCGAAGGGGCTGAAGGTTCGAATATGTGCGCTCGCCGCTGTAAGGCTCACCCGCCGGACGGAGCGCGGCCGGCTTCCGGTGGCGGCTGGATTACGTCGTTGTCCGCATCCTGCTCCCGCTCGTCTAGCATCGCCCGGACCCGTTCCTCCAAATTGGATTTGATCCGCGAAAGCAACTGGATCTGCTGGTCTAGCTCGGCGATTTTCGTTTCGTATACGGGCAGAACGTCCCGGCAGAACGCTTCTTTATTTTGCATCACACAGTGCAAAAAGCCGGCGATTTGTTCGGTCGTGAAGCCGAGGCTGATATAAAAGCGGATCGTCTCGACCTGTTCGACAGCGAAAGGGCTGTATTCCCGGTAGCCGTTGTGCGAACGTACCGGGCTTATCAGCTTTTGCTGCTCGTAATAGCGCAGCGAGCGAAGGCTGGCGCCGGTTATACTGGCTAGTTCTCCGATTCTCATCGATGCACCCCCCCCCGTTTACTCCGATCTGAATAATGGTTTCAAGCTCAGTATAAATCTTGACACTGATGTCAAGGTCAATAGTTTCTGTCGAAGTTCATTGTAACCGATCCCGGTAAGTCGGGCGAGGGCGGGAAGTCGGGTACAACTTCGAACTTGACTCCGGGCCGTGAGATTTATATAATCGTAGTATCTTTGTACTGGGAGAGATTTTGATGTCGGTGAATGTTCTTAACTAATTTAATTCCATAAGAGGCAGTTGAAGCGCGAGGAGAATGGCCTGTCCAAAACAGGACGTTTATTTCCTATGCCTGCCAGCGAGCCTCGGAATGTAGTTAAGAACAGCGGATATCATCATTGCCCTAGATACCTTTATCTACGCGACGATCCGTGCTGTCTTTGAGCACGGTTTTTTTGTTGTATTTGGCAAACGCGGATAAGGACGAGGAAGGCAAGAATGACTATGCTCATTCTTGGCCTTCCTTTTTTTGTTTAAGTGCGAGTTCAAAAAGTCCGGTTTTCAGCACCGAGAAGATGGGATGAAGCTAGGAAATGAGGAGCGTAGCGGCAGCTTTTGTGAGCACCGGAAGTTCCGGCTGAATTCCATATTCGATGTCGAGCAGGCTTTCGGATCTGCTTCGTGATCAAAAGCGGGCTTTTTTGAACAACCTCTTTAAGAAGCAAAAGAAGATGAGGAGCGATCAATGTGAATAAGTATGCACTGCACAGATTGGAATACGATAAAGTCGTCAATCGGGTGGCGGACTATGCCGTCTCGTACTTGGGGAAACGGCATGTGGAGGGGATGCGCCCGATGACGGAACTCCGGACGGTACGAACGGCGCTGGACGAGACGGCGGAGGCGCTGGCCATCCTGAATAACGGCGCAAGCGTGCCGATCCCCTCGCTAAGCGGAATCGAAACGGTGCTGCAGCTGTCGGGTACGGGATATGTGTTCAACGAACAGGACTTTGCGAACATTCGGCTGTTCTTGCAAGGCTGCGGCCAGCTCCAGACGTATATGGCCGCCAAAGCGTCCGTCGCTCCGCGCATCGCCGGGTATGCGGGCTCGATGCACGAGCTGTCCGGGCTGAAGCGGGAGATCGACCGCTGTATCCGCAACGGGCAAGTAGACGACGGGGCAAGCCGGGATTTGCTGAAAACCCGCCGGAAAATCGCCGCCGTGGCGGAAAAAATCAAAGCGCGGATGGATGCGCTGATGAGCAGGCACCGCTCGATTATGCAGGAACAGTTGTTCAGCGTCCGTTCGGGCCGGTACGTGCTGCCGATTAAGAAGGAGCACCGGAAGCTTGTAGCCGGCTCCGTGCTGGATGAGTCGTCCAGCGGTCAAACCGTGTATATCGAACCTCAGGAGATCGCCCATCTGCAGCATGAGCTTGCAAGTTTGCGCGCCGAGGAGGCGAGGGAGGAGGAGAAGGTGCTCGCTGATCTGACCGGACTGGTGGAGGAAGCCGATTATGAGCTGAAGCTGAATGTAGAGGCGATCGGGACGTATGATTTCCTGTTTGCCAAAGCCAAGTTTGCGCTTGCCGTCAACGGCAGAAACGTCGGGCTGAACGACCGCGGCCTCATCCGTCTGCACAGCGCGGTTCATCCGCTGCTCGGGGGCGGCACGGTCCCGCTCGATTTTACGATCGGAAGATCGTATTCGTCGCTTGTGATTACCGGCCCAAATACCGGAGGCAAAACGATCGCTCTGAAAACGGTCGGTCTGCTCACCCTGATGGCCCAATCCGGTCTGCTCGTACCGGCGGGCGAAGGGAGCGAGCTTGCCGTATTCCGCCACGTGGCGGCGGATATCGGGGACGGCCAGAGCATCGAGCAGTCGCTCAGCACGTTTTCGGCGCATATCCGGAATATGGTCGGCATTTTGGATATAGCGGACGGCTCGACGCTCGTCTTGCTCGACGAGCTGGCTTCCGGAACGGACCCCGGGGAAGGAGTCGGGCTCTCGATCGCCATCCTGGAGGCGCTGCACGAAAGGGGCGCTACGGTCGTCGCTACGACGCACTTTAACGAAATCAAACATTTTGCTTCACAGACTCCGGGATTCCAGAACGCCCGGATGGAATTCGACGCCGAGACGCTGCAGCCGCTGTACCGTCTGCGCATCGGAGAGGCGGGGCAGAGCTATGCATTTCTGATCGCCAAAAAGCTGGGAATACCGGCGGGCATTATCTCGCGCTCGGAACAATTAACGTCCACACGAGGGAGTGGAGCGGACTTTACCGATGGGGCGCGACTGGCGAAGCCGGGGACCGGAGCAAAGCCGGATTATCCGCGCCTTACGGAGCTGGAGCAGGAACGGGAACAGGAACGGGAGCTTGACCAGGAACCGGTGAGCGTTCGGCAGGAGGAGCTTCAGGAAGAGCCGCAGGATCAGCGGCAGGATCAGTCGCAGACACAGCAGCAGGAAGAGCCGCAGGAACAGCGGCGGGACAATCGGCCCGTGAAGCAAGGCCGGCAGGAAAGGACAGGAGCGGGACTGACTTCCGGCGATTCAGGACGGAATGAAGCAGGGGCTGTCCCCGCTCCGAAGCTGGAGGTCGGAGACTGCGTGTTCATCGCTTATCTGGGCAAAACCGGAATCGTCTGCGAAGCGGAGGATGCGAGAGGGAACGTAGGCGTTATGATCCAGAAGCAGCGGTTTAAAATAAACCGGAAACGGCTCGCCTTGCATATCGCCAAAAGCGAGCTGTACCCGGACGATTACGATATGGACATCGTATTTGAATCGAAGGAAGACCGGAAAAAGCGTAAGCTGATGAGCCGCAAACATGCGGAAGGGGTAATGATCGTAAAAAAGCCGGAGACGGACGGGTGAGTTCGCGCCAGTAACCGGATAAGCGGGCGGCAGCCGGCGCCTGAACCGTTGTTCAAGCGGGCAGAGCTGCTCCGTGAACCTGATCTTACATCGTGCTCCGGAGAACAAAAATAAGGCTCAAGCCTTCCCGATTGCCGGGCAGTTTGAGCCTTATTTTAATATTTGAATGTTTAAGATCTTCACCGTGATAAAGCGGGTAAAAGACGCCCTTACTTGTCGAGTCAGCCGGTGCCGCAAGCTGCTTATCATGGCCGTTCGGCTCTCCGCCCTGCTACTAGCTGGGGGAAGGAGTCGAAGAGGAGTGGTCTGCAGCTTTTATGTTGTCCGAAAAGCGGCTTGGGCGCGGAATACGAGCGGTTTGAAGCTGCTAATTTCCGCGAAAAGGCGCAAACTCCTTCAGGTAGTGGAAATAAGGGGTACAAATCGCCTCTATTGATCTCTGGTAGCCCAATATGCCGAAAATAAAGGGTGCCAGAGACCCTTATCTAGTTAGGCAGCCCCTATGCAAGTTGTCTCATCATTCATCGTGGCAAAGGCTCCGTTTAGCCGTTAAGAAGCTTTTCTTATTAACGCAGCAGCTGCGAAGTTTTGACCGCCCATTCCTCCACATAGTGATCGGTTGCCCACTGCGCCATAACGACGGTTTCCTTTGGCTTCAGCTTGATCGTAAGCGCAGGCTCCCCGGACAGCTGATCCGGACTGCCGAATACGAGCAGCAGCCCGTCGGACGATACGACAGTCATATCTTTGGCCGGCGAAGAGAACGAGTCGGATGCGCCGGGAAACCGGGTGCCGAGCTCGCTCCAGGCGCAGCACGGCTCGTCGTGATTGACGACCGTTTTGGGGAGCTGCGCGTTAATTTGCCTGTACGTTTCGAGCAGGGCGGGTTTGGCGGAAGCCGACTCGGCCGCCTGCTCGGCGGTCATCGGAACCCAGCGGCCCTGGCTGCGGGCTACGAACCATTCGTGCGTCGTATAATCGGGCGCCGTCGTATTCACTTGCAGCACCTCGCTCAGCGAGACCGGCTCGCGTTTGCCCGCCAAGCTTGGGATCGTCGTGGTCCACATTTTGCTGCTGGGGCTGGAAACGTTTCCGGCGATCGTTTCGTTCGTCTCACCGATCGAGACGTATTCGTTGCCGGCGAACAAAATTCGTTCGGCATGTACGACCTTTTCATTCGGATTGTCCCGGAACAGTGTCGGAGCGATGCTCCGCGGTTCCGCTGCGCGCTGGGAAGCCGGACGCGCCGCAAAAAACTCGAAGCGGTCCGTCACGGTCTCGTAACGGAGCTGATCGATTTTCCAGAAATCGCGCTTATAAGGTACCAATATGCCGCTGCCTTGAGCGACTACAGCCGGACGGTCGTTTTTGGGTGCGATATACAACGTCCGGTAAGTCACGTCCCGGTCGTCGTTGCGCAGGCCGATCAGCAGCCCGGACTTGAACGATTCCTGCGAATCGTAGCCGGCGCTGAACATAGACAGCTCTTGCTGCTGTGGCTGCTGAATTTCGACTGTATTCGGTATTGCGATTTCCGCCGTTTTGTCGCTGTACAGAACGACAGAGGTGAAGACGGCGAGCATAACGATAATCGAGCATACGTAACCGGCCATCGCAAACCACGACCTGGAACTTTTTTCTTTCTCGTCCACGCGCTCTTCGATCCTCATGCGAAGCTGGTCCGTAAATCCTTTGCGGGGCAAAGGGCCGGATGACAGCTCTCGTTCTAGTTCGGCTTCCATATCGGCGTCAATCTGTTTCATGTATTCCGCGCTCCTTCGCCTTCAAAATGTTAAGCCGCGCATGGTGCAGCCTCGATTTGACCGTTCCGACGCTGATTCCAAGCACGTCGGCGATCTCTTTCATCGATAATTGATGGTGGGCGAATAAAATGAGTACTTCTCTATATTTAGGCGGCAACTGCAACACTTGGGCCCAAATGCCGTTAACCGACATATTTTCCATCGCTTCATTCTCCGCCGAACGGTGAGAGCCGTGGGGGGAGATGACGTCCATTAACGTCACCCTGCGCCAAAACGCGGATCGTTTATAATCAAGCGCTGTATTGCGCGTTATCGTAAGCAGCCATGTTTTTACGGACGATTCTCCGCGAAACGAGGTCAGTCTCCGGTATACTTTCAA
Source organism: Paenibacillus sp. MAH-35 (assembly GCF_058135425.1). Taxonomy (NCBI): domain Bacteria; kingdom Bacillati; phylum Bacillota; class Bacilli; order Caryophanales; family Paenibacillaceae; genus Paenibacillus; species Paenibacillus sp. MAH-35. The sequence continues at coordinate 184,310 of NZ_JBYUPU010000003.1, read as the reverse complement.
GAAGACGTCCTGTGTAATATCGTCGGCCAAATCGGTTTTGCGGCATATGCTGAATGCATAATTCCATACATCGTCGCCGTAGGCCGTCATCAGTTCGCGCAAGATCGCCTTCTGATCAGTCGTCTCGGCTATGTATCTCAAATAATCGAAATTTTCGCTGGCGCCGGTTTCCACTTGCTTCACCTCTTTCATTAGACGGTGCCTCCCCTTGACCGGTTCAAAATCCGGCCCTTGCCAAATTTATGCACTTTCCTAAGTATAACAGGGAGACGCGCGAGCCGCATCGGAAAATGTTGGGGCGGCCCGAATTTTCCCGAAATAGCGCGTTTTTCGAGGCTGTCGATTCATTGTATAGAAGTGATAGCAGGCCGTTCCAAGTGAAAAGTTACCTTCTTCTGCTCAAACAGGTTGTCCGGAATCCCTTGATTGAATAAGGATTGTAAGGTAGGGGATTCCAGACAAAACTCGCCAGAAGGTAATCTTTTCCCTTTCCACTTGGTTGTCCACATTGAATCGACAGCCTCATTTCTATAATTAGTCAGAACGTTTATCACGGAAGTGGCTTAAACTCTCGGAAATCGCCCGTGTCAAGGACCCGGCAGGCGTTTACCTTTGTGCTGCGTTAAAGCTTCCCAGCAGTCTATTGCGTAAATCGTCTGAATCTTCTATAATCTGGTTTAACATTCCAAGACGATGACGGAGACAAGTAAGCCGATCACGGTTCTTACCAGGGACGGAGCGCCGACAGACTGAGAGCGCCCGAATGGACCGGACGGCCGAAATTCACTCCCGAGTCGGGCCTTGAACGAGGAAACTGCGCTTGATTCCGATCGAGCGGTTGCCCCAGTAGAGACGCCCCGGACGCACGCCGTTAACGTGCATCGAGTGAGAACTACGCATGGCTACGCCGGCAGCCGTCGTTTTTCTAATAAGGGTGGTACCGCGGTTCCCCGTCCCTTTTGGACGTGGGGCTTTTTTGCGTTCACAGAAACAAACGGGCTCCGAACAGTGCCCGTTCACAAAAATAAAATAGATGTAGGAGAGAACCCGATGAAAACTACGGAACTGCATGAACTTAGAGGCCGCTTGGACGGCATTAACGAGCAACTGCTGGAGCTGCTGAACGAAAGAGCGCGGATCGGCGTGTTAATCGGCGAAATCAAACAAAGTCTCGATGTGCCGGTTCACGACCCGCAGCGGGAGAAGCAGATGCTCGACCGGCTTGCGGCAAGCAACGAAGGGCCGTTCGACGATCAGACGATCCGTCATTTGTTCAAAGAAATATTCAAAGCTACGCTTCAACTACAGCAGCCCGAGCGCAAGAAGCAGCCGCTGCTTGTAAGCCGCAGGAAGGAGCAGGCGGATACGGTGATCCGGCTCCGGGGTACGGCGATCGGAGGTGCCGATTCGGTGCTCGTCGCAGGACCTTGCTCGGTGGAAAGCCGGGAACAGGTGATGAAGGTCGCCGCCAGCCTGAAGCGCGCGGGGGTGCCGGTTATGCGGGGCGGGGCGTTTAAGCCGCGTACGTCGCCTTACGATTTTCAGGGGCTCGGTTTCGAAGGGCTGCGCCTGCTGAAGGAAGCGGCTGACGAGTACGGTCTGCTGACGATCAGCGAGATTGTCGATCCGAGACATCTGGAGGAAGCGGCCGGGTACATCGATATTGTGCAGATCGGGGCGCGCAACATGCATAATTTCGAGCTGCTGAAAGCGGCGGGCGAATTGCGCAAGCCGGTGCTGCTGAAGCGGGGGCTCGCCGCGACGTTGGACGAATTTCTGCATGCGGCCGAATATATCGTATCCAGAGGGAATACGCAGGTCATGCTGATTGAACGGGGAATTCGCACCTACGAGAAATGGACCCGCAACACGCTCGATATTTCGGCCGTGCCGATTCTGAAGAAAGAAAGCCATCTGCCCGTACTCGTCGATGTGAGCCATTCGACCGGCCGCAAAGATATTATGATCCCGTGCGCCAAGGCGGCGCTCGCAGCCGGAGCGGACGGCATCATGGCGGAGGTGCATCCGAATCCGCCGGCGGCGTTGTCCGATGCAGACCAGCAGCTCGATATCGAGGAATTCGAGGAATTCGTCCGCGAGGTGAAGGCGTCGGGCTTGTACCGGGAAGCCGCCGGCGCGGGTCTCAAGCTCGGGTTGTAATCGTACTGTGAAATAAGTCACATCCGAACTGTCCGGACGGCTGTTATTCTGTATATAGTGAATAACTGCCAAGTAAGGCACCGGAAGGTCGGATGCGTATGCCTTATCACAAGCCACCCCACATTGCGGCGATCGCCGTGGAGTCGGGCGTTTATAAGACGTCGCTCGGCTGGGCCCGCTCATCCGCGTTAGGCGTGATGGCCGGAGCTTTTATCGCACTAGGTTTTTTGCTCCATATCCGCATCGCGGCGGTATTCCCGGACGCATGGTCCGGCGTCGGCGCCCTGGCGGGGGCGGCGGTGTTTCCGCTCGGTCTCATTTTGACTTTGCTGGCGGGCGGCGAACTGCTCACCGGGAATATGATGGCCGTTCCCGTCGCCAGACTGGCCGGGAAAATCTCGACACGGCAGCTGCTCGTGAATTGGGCGTGCGTCACGGCCGGCAATTTTCTCGGCGCGATGCTGGTCGCATACTTATTCGGCCATGTGGCGGGTCTGACCGCGGCCGAACCTTATATGAGCCAGACGGCGGCGATCGCGCTGCATAAGCTGGAGGATACGTTCCTGCAGGCGTTCGTCTCCGGCATCGGCTGCAACTGGCTAGTCGCGTTGGCGGTATGGCTCGCGTACGGAGCAGACGATATCGCCGGCAAAATCGCCGGCATCTGGTTCCCTACGATGGCGTTCGTGGCGATCGGTTTTCAGCACGTGGTTGCGAATATGTTCGTCATCCCGGCCGCCATCTTTGAAGGATACGCGACCTGGGGCGACTACGTCCGCAATTTCATTCCGGTATATCTCGGAAACGCGGTCGGCGGCTCGTTGTTCGTAGGGACGGTGTACTGGTTCGTCTACTTGCGGAAGCCGGGCTCCCGGTCCGCCGCGCCGGGCCGGCGTTCCGCGTAAGCCCTCGGAGCTGACGGGCATGACGGAAATGATCCGCTACAAGGAGATCCGGTCCTTGGAGAAAAAGGCGGATATCGCATCATACACGCTGCCCAGCACGGTAGAGTGCGTATCTAATGAAGCGAAGCGGATCTGCGCCTGCTTCCGGTGGAACGGCAGCGAGCGGGACGTGACGACGCGTTCGATCGAACTGCGGATCCACGGCTCGGCCCGGGTCATCTGGTTGCCGATCAGAATCAGATCGGGATTCAGCGTATTGACGATATTGGCGATGCCGAGCCCGAGGCTCTCGCCGACCTCGTGGAACAGCCGGATCGCTTCCGTAGAACCGCTTTCCGCGAGTTCCACAAGTTTACCCAGCCGCTCGACGCCGAGCGGCTTTGCCGCTTCCAGCAGCGCCTTCTCGGAAGCGTACTGCTCCCAGCATCCTTTATTGCCGCAGCTGCATTTCCTGCCGTTCTGCTCAATCGTCGTATGACCGATCTCGCCGGCGAATCCGCCCGTTCCCGGCAAGATCCGGCCGCCGACGACGATGCCCGCTCCGATGCCGGTGCCGACGCTTAAGTAGACCAGATCGGACGCTTCTTGGCCCGCCCCGTATTGCATCTCGCCGAGCGCTCCGGCGTTCGCCTCGTTGCCGATCGTTACGGGCAGCCCGAGCTCTTCCGCGAGCAGCCGCTGCAGCTCGACCTGCCGCCACTCCAGATTTGGCGCGAACAGCACGGTCCCTTTATCGTCGACGATGCCGGCGACTCCGATCCCGACGCCGACGACGCCGTAAGGGCTGTCCGGAGCGGCATCGGCCAGCGAGCGGACGGTATCTGCAAGAACGGGCAGCACATAGCCGGGCTCGCTCCGCTCCAGCTCGACCTGGCGCTCGCTGACGATTTTTCCGTCCAGATCGGATAGCACGGCAAGCAGATAACGGACGCCGAGATCGACGCCGATTGCGTATCCCGCCGTTTTGTTGAACAACAGCATGACCGGCTTGCGGCCGCCGCTTGAGCGACCGAGTCCGATCTCATAGACGAGCTTTTCTTCGATCAGCTCGCTCACGAGGGTCGATACGGTTCCTTTGTTGAGGCCCGTCATCTCCGACAACTGCGCCCGCGACAGCGGGCTTTCTTTTTTGATCGCTTCCAGGACGATCGTTTTATTTATTTTTTTGACTAAATGCTGATCTCCGGTTGTTTGCAATGGATCTCCCTCGTTTGTACAAGCGTTAAACTAATGAATCCAGTTTATTTTAGTTTGTCCGAAAACACAACCGGTTGGTATCCAAAAACTTTGTTTAACCAATGTACAAAGTTTGGATTGTTTGCTATGATGGTTTTGAAATGATAAATGGTTTTGGTTTTGCTTTGTTCCGGTAATTCGGACGTTAGCCGTTTTATGTCTAATGAAAAACATCCGAGTATGGAGGGATCGGTCTTGTCTTATTTTTCCGGCATCGAGCGGATCGGGTATGAAGGCGCTTCGTCAGGCAACCCGCTCGCATTTAAGCATTACAATCCCGGTGAGATCGTAGCGGGCAAGCCGATGCGCGATCATCTGCGCTTTGCGGTAGCGTACTGGCATGCGTTGACCGGCACGGGAAGCGACCCGTTCGGAGCAGGTACGGCGGAGCGTCCGTGGGACCGGTACACCGGCATGGATTTGGCGAAAGCCCGGGTGGAGGCTGCCTTCGAGCTGATCGTAAAGCTGAACGTTCCTTATTTTTGCTTCCATGACCGCGATATCGCTCCGGAAGGGGATACGCTGCGGGAGACAAACGGCAATCTCGACACAATCGTCGCGATCATTCAGGAGTATATGAAGTCCACCGGAGTCAAGCTGCTGTGGAATACGGCCAATATGTTCACGAATCCGCGGTTCGTCCATGGAGCGGGAACGACGAGCAACGCCGATGTATACGCTTACGCCGCGGCCCAGATCAAGAAAGGGCTGGAAGTCGGCAAAGCGCTCGGCGCGGAAAATTACGTGTTCTGGGGCGGACGGGAAGGCTACGAGACGCTGCTGAATACGGATATGCAGCTGGAACTGGACAATCTCGCGCGGCTGTACCGGATGGCGATCGATTATGCGTCCGAGATCGGATTCGACGCGCAGTTTCTGATCGAGCCGAAGCCGAAGGAGCCGACCAAGCACCAATACGATTTCGATGCGGCGACGACGATCTCGTTTCTCCAGCATTACGGGCTGAAGGATCATTTTAAGCTGAACCTCGAAGCGAACCATGCGACGCTTGCGGGCCATACGTTCGAGCACGAGCTGCGCGTAGCCCGGATGCACGGCATGCTCGGCTCGCTGGATGCGAATCAGGGCGATCTGCTGCTCGGCTGGGATACCGACGAGTTCCCGACCGATCTGTATGCGGCGACGCTGACGATGTACGAGGTGCTGCAAAACGGCGGCATCGGCCGGGGCGGGATTAATTTCGACGCAAAAGTGCGGCGCGGCTCGTTTGAGCCGGACGATTTGTTCCACGCACATATCGCCGGGATGGACGCGTATGCGAAAGGGCTTAAGGTGGCGGCGCGGCTGCTGGAGGACCGGGTGTTCGAGGATGCGATCGACCGTCGGTACGCTACATTTAAAGAAGGCATCGGGCTCGACATTGTCTCCGGCAAAGCCACGCTGGCCAGTCTCGAGGCGTATGCGCTGCAAAACGATACGATCCGCAACCGCTCCGGCCGTCAGGAAAGGCTGAAGGCGGTTCTGAACCAATATTTGCTGGCGGAGCAGTAAATTCGGGTAGAAATGTAGTGGAGAAAGGAGTGCTGCCAGTGGGATATGTCATTGGGGTTGATCTCGGTACAAGCGCGGTTAAGGCGCTGCTGATCGACAAGGAAGGCCGCGTATGCGGGGAGGCGTCGAGAGCCTATCCGCTTATTCAGGAGAAGCCCGGCTATAACGAGCAGGACCCTGAGCTGTGGGTGGACGGAACGGTCGGCGCCTTGCGGGAACTCGTAAAGGAGTCGGGCATCGATCCGGCGGGCGTGGAAGGACTGAGCTTCTCCGGGCAGATGCACGGACTCGTCTTGCTGGATGCGGGCCGGCGGGTGCTCCGTCATGCGATCTTGTGGAACGATACGCGTACGACGAAGGAATGCCGGGAGATTGAAGCCGTGCTCGGCGAGCGGCTGCTCGCTGTCGCCAAAAACAAGGCGCTGGAAGGATTCACGCTGCCGAAGCTGCTCTGGGTGAAGCGGCATGAACCGGAGCTGTATGCGCAAGCCGCCCTGTTCCTGCTGCCCAAAGATTATTTGCGCTACCGGCTGACCGGACAGATCGCCGCCGAGTATTCCGACGCGGCGGGCACGCTGCTGCTCGATGTGGCGGGCAAGCGGTGGAGCTCCGAGATCGCTTTCGCCTGCGGAATCGATTTGTCGCTGTGCGCCCCGCTGGTCGAATCTCACGCGAACACCGGCACCCTGCTGCCGGACATTGCTGCCGAGACCGGCTTGCCGGTTACGGTGAACGTTTATGCAGGCGGCGCGGACAACGCTTGCGGAGCGATCGGCGCAGGGATTATATCCGAAGGGGAGACGCTTTGCAGCATCGGGACATCCGGAGTCGTCCTGTCTTATGCCGGAGACGGCGGGGCGGACTATAAAGGGAAGCTGCACTTTTTCAATCACGGCAAAGCGGACAGCTTTTATGCGATGGGCGTTACGCTTGCGGCCGGCTACAGCCTGCAATGGTTCAAGGACACGTTCGCGCCGGATGTTCCGTTCGAAGAGCTGCTGAAGGGGCTGGACGAGACCGCTCCCGGAGCGGGCGGGCTGCTCTTCACGCCGTATCTCGTCGGGGAGCGGACGCCGCATGCGGATGCGCTGATTCGGGCGAGCTTCATCGCGATGGACGCCTCCCATACGCTTGCGCACTTCACGAGGGCGGTCGTCGAAGGGATCACGTTTTCCTTGAAGGAGTCGCTGGAGCTGCTTCGCGAATCGGGCCAGCGCATCGACTCGCTCGTCTCGATCGGCGGAGGGGCCAAAAACGACAGCTGGCTGCAGCTGCAGGCGGACCTGTTCGAAGCCGATATTCATAAGCTGGAAAGCGAGCAAGGACCGGCGCTCGGAGCCGCGATGCTGGCGGCGTACGGCTGCGGCTGGTTCGATTCGCTCGCAGCATGCGCCTCGGTATTCATCAAGCGGAGCAAGACGTACCGGCCGCGCGCGGCGGAGGCGGCGAAATATGCGGAGCTGTATCCGCTGTATAAGCGGGTGTATGCGGATACGCGCGAGCTTCAAGCGGCTTTGAGCGCGTTCCGTATGTCATAATCGGCAGGATCGGCTATATTATCCGAGGGTAAGGGGGATTTAGGCGATGGAGCAGGTTCGGATCGGCATGATCGGTTATAAATTTATGGGGAAAGCGCATAGCCACGCTTACCGGGATCTCCCGATGTTTTTTCCGGATACGGCGAAACCCGTTATGAAGGTGATCGGCGGACGGAACGGGGAGGCGGTGCGCCGGGCGGCCGCACAGTTCGGCTGGGAGGAAGCTTCGACCGATTGGCGGGAGATCGTCCTGCGCGACGATATCGATCTGATCGACATCAATGCGCCGAGCGATGCGCACAAGGAGATCGCCCTCGCCGCGGCGAAGGCCGGAAAGCATCTGTTCTGCGAGAAGCCGCTGGCGCTGACGCTTGCGGATGCGAGAGAGATGCTGCAGGCGGCCGAGGAAGCCGGCGTTAAGCATATGGTCGGCTTTAATTACCGGTTCGCGCCTGCCGTAAAGCTGGCGAAGAAGCTGATCGAGGAAGGGCGGCTCGGCCGGGTGTACCATTTCCGCGCCGTCTTTTTGCAGGACTGGATTCTCGATCCGGATTTCCCTCTCGTCTGGCGGCTGGATAAACGGGTGGCCGGTTCGGGCGCGCATGGGGATCTCGGGGCGCATCTGATCGATATGGCGCGGTATTTGGTAGGCGAGATGACCGAGGTCGTCGGCATGAGCGAGACGTTCGTCAAGGAACGTCCGATGCCGAGCGAGATGACCGGACTGAGCGCTCTAGGGAGCAAGGACGCTCCAAAAGGCGAGGTTACGGTCGACGATGCGACGTTGTTCCTGGCCCGCTTCGGAAGCGGCGCGCTCGGCAGCTTTGAGGCGACCCGGTTTGCCGCGGGGCACCGCTGTACGAACGGCTTCGAAATAAACGGCAGCCTCGGCAGCGTCAAGTTCGATTTTGAACGGATGAACGAGCTGCAGGTGTATTTCAAGGACGATCCGGCCGACGTGCAAGGATTCCGCCGTGTGCTCGCGACCGATCCCGCTCATGCTTATTCCGAAGCATGGTGGCCTCCGGGACATACGATCGGCTATGAACATACGTTCATCCATGAAATGGTAGAAATGATGCAAGCGTTGCAGGAAAACCGCCAACCCGTGCCGAACTTTCATGACGGAGTGTCGTGCCAGGCGGTTCTCGAAGCGGTGGAGCGGTCGATCGGCGAAAAACGCTGGATCTCGATCGCCGACATGTGAAGGAGGCGCCGGTACATATGAGCAGCAAGCAAGCATTAATCGTTTGGGGCGGCTGGCTCGGACACCAGCCGGAGGAAGTGGCCGCCATTTTCCGGACGGTGCTCGAAGAGGAAGGGTTCCGGGTGGAGCTGTCCGACACGCTGGAGACGTTTGCCGACGAGGAGAAGCTGAAGTCGCTCGATCTGATCGTGCCGGTATGGACGATGGGACAGATCGAGAAGGAGCAGGTTGCGGGCGTATCCAAAGCGGTGCAAAGCGGCGTCGGGATCGCAGGCTGCCATGGCGGCATGTGCGACGCGTTCCGCACGAACGTCGACTGGCAGTTTATGACCGGCGGGCAGTGGGTGGCGCATCCCGGGAACGATTCCGTCGAGTACACCGTGAACATCAAGAGCAGCTCCAGCCCTCTACTCGAAGGCATCGACGATTTCGGCGTCAAGACCGAGCAGTATTACATGCATGTTGATCCGGCTGTCGAAGTGCTCGCTACGACGCGTTTTCCGGTGGCGCCGGGTCCGCATTCGCTGAACAAGGCCGTCGATATGCCGGTCGTCTGGACGAAGCGATGGGGCGTCGGCCGCGTCTTTTACTGTTCGCTCGGGCACGTCGCCAGCGTCGTCGAGATCCCGCAGGTGAAGCTGATGATGCGCCGCGGCTTCGTATGGGCGGCGGAAGGCAAGCGGCGTGCGGAGGAAGCGGCGGCTTCTGCGGCGAAAGGATCGGCTGTAGAGCAGGGCGCGGCGTATACGGGAATGGGAGACAGCCAGCTGTAGTCCGGCGGTATGAGAGCGGACCGCAGCTGCGGAATGGAATAAGCGGGGGAACCGTTCATCTCGATTGAAGGCGGAGGGGTTAAGTTCCATGGAGAAAGTTCGCGTAGGCATTATCGGGTGCGGCAATATTAGCGCCATCTATTTCAAAAACTGCAAAACGTACCGGGCCCTTGAAGTTGTGGCGTGCGCCGATCTGGACGTAAGCCGCGCCCAGGCCCGGGCCGAGGAGTTCGGCGTGGCGAAAGCCTGCTCCGTCGAAGAGCTGCTGGCTGATCCGGCGATCGATCTTGTGATCAATTTGACGATTCCGGCCGCTCATGCGGAAGTATGCTTGCGGGCGCTGAATGCCGGCAAGCATGTGTATGTTGAGAAACCGCTTGCGGTCACGCGTGAAGACGGCCGCAAAATCGTTCAGCTGGCGAAGGAGAAAGGGCTTCGGGTCGGCTGCGCGCCGGATACGTTCCTCGGGGGCGGCATCCAGACAAGCATCAAGCTGATCCGTGACGGCTGGATCGGCCAGCCGGTCGCCGCTACGGCGTTTATGCTGAGCCGCGGTCCGGAGAACTGGCATCCCGATCCGGTATTTTTCTATAAAGCCGGCGGCGGCCCGATGTTCGATATGGGACCTTATTATTTGACCGCGCTGGTGGCGGCGCTTGGTCCGATCAGCCGGATCGCGGGCATGACCAAGACGAGCTTCCCGGAACGGCGCATTACGAGCGAGCCGAAATACGGCCAAATGATTCAGGTCGACACCCCGACGCATATCGCGGGCTTGCTCGAATTCGCTTCCGGCGCGATCGGTACGATCATCACGAGCTTCGACGTGATGGGCGGTTCGGGCTTGCCCCGCATCGAAATCTACGGAAGCGAAGGCTCGCTGAAGGTACCCGACCCGAACACGTTCGGCGGACCGGTGCTGTACCGCCGCATAGGGGCGAAGGACTGGACCGAGATTCCGCTGTCGCACGGCTTTGCCGAGAATAGCCGCGGCGTCGGCGTGCTCGATATCGCCCGAGCGATTGCGGAAAACCGGCCGCATCGCGCGAACGGCGATCTGGCCTACCACGTGCTGGAGGCGATGCACGGCTTCCATGACGCTTCCGATCAAGGGAAGCATTATGAGATGCACAGCTCGTGCGAATCTCCGGAGCCGATGCCGATGAATGCGGACAGCACCTGGCTGTAGGCTATTGTAAGGCCTCGCAGCGCTGTCTGGCAGATGCTTGGGTTGTTCCGCTTGGCGTGAGTTTGCGGCTCGCCTTGCGGAGCAACCGCACCATTCCATCTAAATTAACCAAACTAATCCAACATAATTTTACCTTAGTAACCTCTCCTATCCCTCCTAGCTACCTCGCATTGTTTCGTGTTCCCTCATACGCTCGTGCTTTTAAACAGGTCATTTGCTATTCCGATTGAAAGACTCCCCATCACCGAAATCATCGAAACCGGCAGGAAATGTCGGACGGATGTCGTATAACCATACTAATTTGTCCATAATGGAAGTAGATGGAGAAGTCGGACGGGTCTATGCTGTATACGGACGATGCAGGTATTTGGGAGGGAAAACCGTCTCAGGACGGTCCGCCGCTGTCCTATTTAATCCGCTGGGAGGAGATTTTCCGGGTTCACTATTCCCGCAGCGAGAGAGAATGGTTGCCGGGCCGGACGTTCATTATGGATTACGAGAACGGACATTATGTCGAAATTAGCGACGATCGGGACGGATGGGGCGAATTGGCGGGCGTGCCGGACCGGCATCCCCCGATTCGGGATTCGTCGTTGTAAGAGAACACGATCGAAGCGTGCGAGCGCGAGCAAATCGTGACGATTTTCGTGAACGACGGGAGGTTCAAGCCGAAATCGCTCTAGGAAGCGGAGTTTACGAAATGACAAACGGGGACTGGAAGCACGGCGCTGTTCGCCGAGGAACCGGGCCGCGTACTGAAGTGATTCAGTAAGAAGCGGCGGCCTGCCCGGCCGACGCCGTCCGCTCCATTCCCGCCGGCAAATGGAGCGGCATCTTTGAACCTTGAGCAGCGCGTCAACCGGCCATCGATTTGACCGTCAACGTAATCGTGCCAATCATGAAGGCCATGCCAACCGCCATAATAAACTCCCGGATGTAATAAGCGATCTTCGGCGACAGCCCGAATTCTTTCTCTTTGTCCAGCGATTTTAATCGGGCCAAGTACCGTTCTTTGCGCTCCTTGTACGATTTGAGCATAAATGCGCAAAACACGATGCCCCATAATACCGAGGCTACAAGCACCATTTGCCAAATATCGTTGAAGTAACCGACGAGAATACCGGCGACGATGTGGATTTTCAACCTGCCTGCCCCCCCTGATCTGAAGTAAATTGCAGCATTGCTTCACTGCGGGTCCGCTGCAATCCAGTATACCATATCGGGGCGTCCGGCGCCCGCGGAGACTCGATCGGCGGAGCTGCATACAGGCTGTGGCCCAAAGGTCCGTAACCGGAAGGGGAAATGTCGAAATGTTGTCCGAAGGGAAACTTTCCTATGGGGAATAACGTCTAACTTTGTAAGGGTAACCAATAGAAAGGCGGGGGGACTTTTTGGTTAACGATAAAGCTGGATCAAGCAAAAAAAGCTGGAAGACGATACTGGCTGCGTTGTGCGTAGCGGCACTATCGTTAGCGGGGGCGGCTCCGGCATATGCCGATGTGCCTAACGGCTGGCCTTGGAGCGATGCGCCTACAGGCGTTGAGGAAGCGGCCGATTCCCGGGCGGTGCGGATTGATTTCGAAGGCCAGATCGTGATGTGGCCGGCGGCTCCTGCGATGAAGGACGGGACTACGGTCGTCCCGGCGAGAGCGCTGCTGGAGGGCATCGGCTACAGCCTGGAGTGGAACTCCGGGCAGCTCGAGCTGACGGCAAGCCGCGCAGTCGGCGAGACACTCGTATTCCGCGTAGGACACGGAGAAATGAACGTCAAAGGCGGCACAGCGGTTGAACTGCCGGTCACACCGTATATCGAAGGAGACCTGATGTGGGTTCCGTTGCGGATGCCGGCTGAGGCCAGCGGCTTGAAAGTCAGCTGGAACGAGTTGGATCAATCCGCCGTGGTGAGCGACCCGAATGCGCCGGTGCGCTTCAGCGTAGGAACCCGTTCGGACAACGGCGTTCTGGACGCTTCGGACAAGCTGACCGAATACTTCAAGACGGAGTGGAAGTCCGATATCCGCTTCTCGATTTATGCGCCGGAACAATACAACGACCGGGTCAATATCCGGATCGCGGCAGGAGATCCGACCGATCTGATGCTGCTCGGCAACCCTTACCGCTACTCGGATGAACTGCTCCAGTCGTTCGCGGCCGATCTGACGGATATGCTCGAGAAGTATCCGCGGCTGAAAGCGCTGGCGTCCGGCGATGCCGCGGCTGCACGCAGCATCGGCGGAAGGCTGTACGGCATTCCGCGCCCGAGTCACCCGAATGCTGCGGCTTTTCCCGCGATCCGCCAAGATTGGCTGGACCGCCTCGGACTCATCATGCCGGAGACGATGGACCAATTGTTGGCGGTGTTGGATAAGTTCGTTCATAACGATCCGGATGGGGACGGCAAGCATAATACGATCGGCATTACGGGACGTGTGGACGGCAACGGGCTCGGCACCTTGTCCTGGGTGGAGCAGGCGTTCACGGGAAGTCCCGTGCGGTTTGCCGCGGCCGGCGGGAAAGTCGTCGATAACGCGACGGGGAAAGAACAGCGGGCCGCGCTGGACTGGCTCGCTCGCGCCTATAAGGCCGGCTTGATCGACAAAGAGTTCGCGCTGACCGGCAGCGAGCGCGTCGTATCCAAGCTCAGTCAAGGCCGGGTCGGTCTTGCCGCGATCACCGCTGAACAGGCGGCGAAGCTGACCGTCGAAGCCGGCACGTCCGACAAATTTTCCGCGCGCTGGATGCCGATTCCTGGGCTGAAGGGGACAAGCGGAGCGATTGCGCCTTGGAGCACGGAGGAGTCCGGGCTTTACATCATCCCGCGTACGGTGCCGAAGGACAAAGCGGAAGCGATCCTGGACTGGCTCGACCGCGGAATCGCCGCAAGCGAAAGCGATTGGAGCGGCATATCCGGACTCGGCGAAGCGGACCGGGCCGTGCTGGACAATGTGTTCGGCACGACGTCGCTGCTTCCGCAGAAGGCGCTGTTCGACCAGCTGTCCGATTCGACCCGGGACGGGTACCGGTACGCGGTGTACGCTTGGCAGGACGTGTCGTATGCCGGCAAAACGCTGCCGCAGGCAAACGCTTTGTTCGCAACGGGCGAATACGGCGAGCTGAACCGCAAGCTTCAGGAGTTAAAAGTCAAAGTCATAAGCGGCGAAGCGTCGCTGGACGACTGGGACCGTCATGTGAAGGAAATGACTGATTCCAAAGAGTATCGGGATATGATGGGGAAGCTGAACGGCTTCCTTCGATAAACCAAGCCGTAACGATCGCAAAATGAGAATACCGGAAAACGACAAACCCTCTACATCCGCGGAACGGCGGTATTGGAGGGTTTGTTGGTGTCCGCTGATTGGCGACTGCCTGTTTGCGCGTAGCCTGTTGGTGTGCCTGTTGACGTCTGCCTGTTTGCGCTGCCGTTTATATAGTACCGCCGCCTAATACAATTTCAGAGCTTATCCTATGGGATGAAAAGACGTTAGCCAGCGGCCGGGTCTCCTTTTCAAGCCACATCAGTAGCTCTGAATTTGAACTAGTCTTCCTTGATTTTGAAGCTGCGGGCCCAGTATAAAATCGGGGTCGACGCTATCGATATGATCATTTTGAACAAATAGGTCGTAATGAAAATTTGCAGCCAAATGTCGAACGGATATTCGGTCGCAAACGCGATCGTGCAGAAGACGAGCGAATCGACCAGCTGGCTGAGCAGGGTGCTGCCGTTGATGCGAATCCAGAATTGGTTGCGCACCGGGAACTTGCGTTTCAGGTAAGCGAACACGCGGACATCGAGAAACTGGCTGACGAAGTAGGCGCACAAGCTGCCCGCCGCGATTTGCGGCAGCAGGCCGAAAATCGTCTGCAGCGATTCCTGGGCGAGATCGCCTTCCTGGGGAACGAACGCCAGCGTCATCTGCATAATGACCAGCGAAGCGAGCATGCTGAAAAACCCGAACCATACCGCCTGCCTGGCCGCCTGCGTACCGTACTTTTCGTTCAGCAGATCGGTGGACATGTAAATCGACGTATAGATCGTATTGCCGAGGGTCATGACGATTCCGCCTGTCACGAGCAAAGGCATCTCGATCGTTTTTGTCACCTGGATGTTGGCGAGAACCGTCGCAAAGCCGATCCAGGAATACAACCCCTTCTTGCCGAATAACCGGTAGCACAGCAAAAACAGCCCGAAATGAACGAGCATAAACAAGATGCCCCAAACCAAATTGAACATCGAATAATGCCTCCTTAGTTTTGATAACGCGGGATGGTTACGAACCGCGGCCGGTCAAAAAAATCCGACAGCTACCATCATACCAGTTTCCGATAAGATGACAATCTTTTTTTGAGTGGCAAGGGGAGACGTGATCCACCAGTCGTTATGTTGTGGTATCTGTTGTAAACTTCTTGTTAATAAATTGTTACATAGTTGTATTCAATTCACACCAAATTCACATATTTATACATATAATATACATGTGATTGTAAGCGCTTCATATACACGAGGAGGTCGAATGATCGTGAATCAGAGACGAATCAGTTTAATGGTTGTAACCGCTTTAACGGCATCAGCGCTAGCAGCATGCGGCGGAGCCGGAGGGAGCCAGGGCGGACAAGCGGCCGGCCCGGAGGCGAAAGATAATCCTCCGGCCGCCAGCAAGCCGGTCAATACCGGACCGAGAGAGATCACGATGTACACGGCAGGCGGCACCATTGACGAGAAAGCGTTCGATTCGATGTACGGCGATGCGATTCGCAAAAAGTTCCCGGATGTGACGGTCAAATTTATTCCGAATACAAAAGGCTCCACCTTGCCTGATCTGATCGCGGCCGGTACGACGATCGATATTATATTCGACTCGATCGGTTATGCGGAGTCGTTCCGTAATTACGGCATCCATATGGATATGACGCCTTTCATCAAAGCGAGCGGATTGGATCTGAACCAGTTTGAACAAACCGCGATCGAGTTCCAGCGGAAAATCGGCAACGGGCAAATTCATTCGCTCCCGGTATGGACCGCTTCGGCCGGATTGTTCTACAACAAAGATTTGTTCGACAAGTTCGGAGTCGGTTACCCGAAGGACAATATGACCTGGTCGGAAATACTCGAGATCGCCAAAAAGTTGACTCGTAAAGACGGCGACATCCAATACGTTGGTTATGTGACGGCGGCGGGCTCGCAGGCCAATACGAACCAGCTTGGGCTCAAATACGTCGATTCGAAAACCGGCAAGGCGCAAATCGATAATGAAGACTGGACGAAGTTCATGCAGAGCATCGTGCCGTTTTTCCAGATCAGCGGAATGACCTGGACGGCGGAAAATACGACGGTAGCGGCGATGCGGGCGATGTTCGAGAAGGACCGGACCGCAGCCATGTATACGAACTACAGCGGAGGCACGCCTCCGGAGGATATGAACTGGGACGTAGTGAAAGTGCCTTCGTACGAGCAGGCGCCCGGCGTAGGTCCGCAAAGCTATCCGGCCTACTTGTCGATGACGACGCTGAGCAAAAACAAAGAGCTCGCCTTCGACGTCATTCATTACCTCGTCTCGAAAGAATATCAGCTGCTGAATACGAAAGCGGGCCGCGCCACCGTGCTGAACGATAAAGAAATTATTAAAACGTACGGCGAATCGATGGCCAAGTTCAAGGGCAAAAACATTACCGCGATGTTCCCGGAGAAACGGGCGCCGATCGGCGATTACACGGCAGCGGATACGGCGGCTGCATCTCAATTTTCGAGCGCGTTTACGAAAATTATTTTGAACCAGAAAGATATCAATACGGCTTTGCGCGAAGCGAACGAGGCGGCGAACAAAGCGATTGAGGAGATTAAACAGAAAAACGCGAAATAACGCGCCTGTTCAGAAACGAAAGCTGCCGCCTGAGGGCTTCCCGCCGGGCGGCTTTTTTGTGCGCGATGGGGGACGTTCGAGGCTGCCGGGGAAGCGGCGGCGATCCCGCCGAGAGCGCGCGGAGCGGCAGGTGCGGACGGAGTGTGCGGGGAATAGTCCGGTTCAGGCGAATCATTGGCAGCGGCCCATCCCGGGTCATCCGCAGGGCCGTACCCTCGTGCAGGCATTTCGCAAAATCGTAAAGCTCAAGGAAAGAAAGCTGAACACCGGCGGCGGATTAGGTAGTATACTGGAGGTAACCATACTGGAGGGAAGCTAATGACTGCAATTAAAAGCTTATCGAGTCAAGACGAGTTTGTCGGCTATTACTTATTGAAGGAACTGGAAGTCAAACAAACCAATTCAACGCCTGCCAAAGACTATTTCGATATCGTCCTGTGCGATTCGAGCGGTCAACTGCCGGCTAAATACTGGGACGTCTCGCCTACCGACAAGGAAACGTTTTTCCCGATGGGGCTCGTCAAGGTGCAAGGGCTCGTTCAGACTTACCGGGAGAAGCTGCAGATCAAGATCACGCGAATGCGCAAAACGACGCCGGAGGACGGTGTCGTGCTCACCGATTTTATCCGTTCGGCTCCGATCAGTCCGGCGGACCTGCTTGCTGCGATCAAGCAAACGGTGGAATCCATCACGGATCGGGATATACATACGATCGTTTCCTATTGCGTGAAAAAGGTGGAAGATAAGCTGTCCCATTATCCGGCTGCCAAGACGCATCATCACGCCTATTTTGCAGGGCTGGCGTATCATATCGCGAGAATGCTGGAGCTCGGGGAATTCGTCTGCAAGCAGCGGCCTTTCCTCAATCCGGATCTGATCAAGGCGGGCATCGTGCTGCATGATATCGCGAAGCCGGAAGAGATGATCGCGCAGATGGGGATCGTGTCCGACTACAGCGTCCAAGGCAAGCTGATCGGCCATATTTCGATGGCCTCCAACTGGATTACCGAGGCCGCCCTGTTCGAAGGAATCGATCTGCAATCGGAGCGGGTGCTTGCCTTGCAGCATCTTGTCTTGTCCCATCACAATCTGGGAGAATGGGGCAGCCCCGTGCAGCCGCAAACCGCCGAGGCCGTCGCGCTGCACCATATCGACGCGCTGGACGCCAAGCTGCAAATGGTGGAGGACGCCTTGCAAACGACGCCGGAGCACGAAGAATGGACGCCGATGATCCGGGGGCTGGAGAACAAGGCGATCTACCGGATGAAATGGTGAGTATGACCGCTGGGACAGGGAAAGTGGATGTTGGAATAATATGATCGTAATGAGAATAGCGGGAGCCGGGAAAAGCCTTTCGTTTGTTGAAGGGCTTTTTTGGTGTGTAATGAAGACGGTGAGCGGAAATGGATGGTTGAAACAGGATCGAATTTCCTGTATGATTGCATTATGTATCAAATGATATATAACAAATGATATTCAAAAGAAGGGAAGGCTCATGCCGCCTAAAGCCAAATTTACGAAACAATCGATCATCGACGCCGCCTTCGAAATCGCTAAAGTGGAAGGACTCGGCGGGATTACGATCCGGAAAGTAGCCGATAAGTTGGGAAGCTCGATCGCGCCGATCTATGTTAATTTCAAAGACGTCGAGGAGCTGACCGGCGAGGTCGTCCGCAGCATCTTCGAGCTGTCCCGGCGTTTGCTGAAGGAGCACGATACCGGCAACCCGTTTCACGATATCGGTGCGGCCAGTTTGCGATTCGCCAGAGAATACAGCGTGCTGTTCCGCGATCTGGCGCTGAAGCCGAATGATCATATGAGCGGGTACGAGGAAGAACTGACCGTTCTGGTCGCCCATATGAAGTCTGATCCGGAGCTCGAAGGGTTCACGGAGGAGGAACTGAAGGGGCTGCTGTTCAAAATGAGAATTTTCCAGCTGGGCCTCTCCGTCATGGTGGCGAACGGCTTGCTGCCGGACGGCTTCGGCGAGGAGATGGAGCAAGGGCTGCTGGACAGCACCGCCAAGGAACTGATTGCAGCGGCGCGGATGCGAAAGAAAGGACTATCGATCTAGTCGGTTGAGGGGGAAACGGTATGGCAGTTCATAAAGCACAGTCCCGTATTGAAGAACGATTCAGAAAAACGGTGGGCGACAATCCGGGTGTCCGTAACGCTTATTATTTGGTTCACTCCGACCGGCTCGGCATCCATCTGAGTATGGCCGAGGGCAGGACCGGCGGCAGCCCCGCGAAACCCGGACAGCGCTATCTGATCGCCAGCATCAGTAAGCTGTTCACCTCGGTTCTGACGTCGATGCTGATCGAGGAGAACAGGCTGGATTACGAGGATACGGTGGCGAAATACCTGGATGCGGATCTTCTGAAGGGGCTGCATCGGTATAAGGGGAACGAGTATTCGAACGAAATCCGGATCAAGCATTTGCTCGGCCATACTTCCGGTCTTCACGACTTTTTCGAAGATAAGCCGAAGCAGGGCAAGCCGATGCTGGAGCTGATCCAGGACGAGCCGGATCGGCTGTGGACCCCGCGGGAAGTGGTGGAATGGTCGAAGGCGCATCTGGAGCCGCATTTTCCCCCGGGAGCAGGGTTTCATTATTCGGACACCGGCTACCATCTGCTCGGCTTGATCATCGAGCAGGCGCTCGGGAAGCCGCTGCATGAGGCGTTCGACCAGTATTTGTTCCGGCCGCTAGGCATGAAGCATACGTCGCTGCATTTATACTCGGAGCCGGAAGAGGATAACGGCTATCCGCTCGCCGATGTGTATATCGGCGACAATCGGATGACGGATCATCAGAGCTTGAGCGTGGATTACGCAGGAGGCGCCATCGTATCGACGTCGGAAGATTTGCTGATCTTCATGAAGGCGCTGGCGAAGCATGAGCTGATCAGCAAGCAGCGGTTCGAGGCGATGCAAGTCTGGTCGAAGTTCCAGGTCGGCATCGACTACGGCTACGGGCTGGTCCGGTTCAAACCCATTCCGCTGCTGCTTCCGAAACGGTATCAAGTGTGGGGCAATTTCGGCTCTACCGGCTCGTTTTTGTTTTATCAGGCGGAGCTGGACCTTTATTTGATCGGCAGCTTCAACCAGCTTCGTTCTACGGGGAAGGCGCTGCGGATGATGTTCAAAACGATCGATATCGTATCCAGACACGGCAAGCGGTAAGGCGGCCGGCCAAAAAAGCTGCATTATTTTTTGACGTACAGGCACGACTGGGTAGTCGCCCACATACATTAAAATGATCTTTTCCTAAGGGGTGACACATGTGCTTGGTTTCTTCGGTGCCGTATCCATTTTCATCAAGCAGCTTCTGTTGCTGGTATCGTACGTCAAAAATAATGCATTTCCGCAGCCGCTTGCCGAGGAGGACGAGGAAAAGCATCTCCGTCTGATGGCCGGAGGAAATCAGCATTCGCGCAATGTGCTGATTGAACATAATTTGCGGCTGGTCGCCCATATCGTCAAAAAATTCGACAATACCGGCGAAGACCTCGAAGATTTGATCTCCATCGGGACGATCGGCCTGATCAAGGCGATTGAGTCGTTCTCGCCTGACAAAGGAACCAAATTGGCTACGTTTGCGGCTCGTTGTATCGAGAACGAAATCCTCATGCATTTGAGATCGCTTAAGAAAACCCGCAAGGATGTGTCGCTGCACGACCCGATCGGAACCGATAAGGAAGGCAACGAAATCACGTTGATAGATATTCTCGGCACGGAAGCCGACGATGTCGTGGACAAAGTGCAATTAAAGATCGAGAAGTCGAAAATATACAAAAACCTCGACATTCTCGACGACCGCGAGAAGGAAGTTGTCGTCGGCCGGTTCGGCCTGGAGCACGGCGGAGAAGAGCGGACGCAGCGGGAAATCGCCAAGGAGCTCGGCATCTCGCGCTCGTACGTGTCGCGGATCGAGAAGCGGGCACTGATGAAGCTGTACCATGAGTTTTACAAGGCGAAGCGGTGAATGTGTTGGATGTGGAATGACGCGGACCGCAGAACGGGCAAGCGAGCTTGATCGCATGACATAACGGGGCAGCTGGAGCATCGACCGGCTGCTTCGTTTCACTTTCAGACAACGGCTGATAACGTTATCCGATAACACTTCCTGTGGTATACTATCAGTGATAATCATTCTCACACAGGTGGCGAGTTTATGGGGAAAGGGAAGGCGGCGGCGGAGTCCCGTGCCGTATCGGGTGACGCAGCGGTGGAGTCATGGGCCAGAGTGGAACGTACCGTAACCTATATGAACGATCATTATGGAGAAGAAATAACGAGAGACCGGCTGGCCAGCATCGCCGGCGTCGATCCTTCGCATTACTCCAGAATGTTTAAGAAGTATAAAAACATTAGTCCTACCGATTATTTAACCCGGGTCCGGATCGAGCAAGCCAAAACGCTGCTGCGAAAACCGGAGCTTTCCATCGCCCGGATCGCGAAGCTGGTAGGTTATGGCGATCCTTATCATTTCAGCAGGCGATTCAAACAATGGGTTGGAGTCGCCCCGGCTTACTACAGGCCGGCGATCGCCATAGCGGCGCTGGACGGCTACGGACATTGTAAAGCGCTCGGAATTACGCCGGTTGCGTTGAATTCAGCCGACTCCGGTACATGCCTCCCGGACGCCGATGAAAGCTCGATCGATCTTCATCTTTACTGCGATACCGATGAGAGACTGGCCGAGCAGTTAAAGGTGATCCGGCCGGACTTTATTATCTCGATGGACTCCCGGCGGGTGCCGGAGCTTTCCCTCATCTCACCGGTTGTCCATATCAACGTACTGGAGGACCCGATTTACGGCCAATTGCGGAATATGGCGGAGGCGCTGGGAAAACGGACGGAAGCGGAGGCGTGGATCAGCAATTACGAGCGGCGAAGATTACAATTGCGGAAGCACGTATCGGATGTGATCGGCACTCCCAAGGTAGCCATCATGCGAGTACGCGAGAAGTTCATTCAGATATACGGCATGCAAAATATGGGCTACCCGCTGTACCATTCGCTAGATTTGGCTCCTCCGGACAAAATTGCGGTACTCCATGAATGTAATGTTCATTTTCATTCCAGTGTGATCGGCATGGAGGAGCTCTCCTTTTATCCGGCGGACCATTTATTTGTCGTGGTTCAGCCGGATGAAGGTTCGCAGCGACGGTGGGATCAGATCGCGGCCAGTCCGGCCTACCGGAGCTATCCGGCCGTCGCGGCCGGGAAGGTGTACATGGTGGATGTAACACGATGGCTCGCTTATGACCCGATCTCCATCTCGTGTCAGATGGAAGAGGCGGCTATGCTGCTAACCGGGGACAGCCCGGCTCACAAATATCCATCCGTCGTGCAATCTGCGTCTATGGTGCAAGCATGCAAATTCCAGTAGGATTAATGATGATAGTAATAATCATTATCAAGTACTTGCGGGAGGAACGTATGCAGCACATCAGGAGCAACCGGGAGCGGATATTTGTTGTTGGAGCTATAGCGATCATGATCTTATTCCTTCTGGCCGCTTGCGGGAATCGCAGCGGCGGAGAGCCGTGGGAGGCCAAGTCTTCGGCGGACGCTTCACGAACGGAGGAACCCGCCGGCGCGGAGCAAGGAACGAGGACGGTCAAGGACGATCTTGGCAGACAAGTCGAAATTCCGGCGAAACCGGAACGAATTATTGCCGGAGAATTCGCCAGCGAGCTGTTGTCCTTGGGCGTCAAGCCGGTCGGGGCCGGAGATAACGGCTTTAAGGTAGTGTACACTTTAAACGCGATGGCGGGAGTGGAGCGGATCGGAGATCCGCCGAACCCGGAGAAAATACTGTCGTTGAAGCCGGACCTGATCATTGCTCCGACCGTTTTTCAAGACATTTATGCAAAACAAATGGAGCAGTTGGACAAAGTCGCCCCGATTTTTTATATTTCCTTCGATCAGGACCCTATTTATGATATTTTTACGAAGGTCGCGGAGCTGGTAGGGAAGACGAAGGAGGCCCAGGCGTGGATTGCCGAATACGAGCGGGAAGCGGCAGCGGCGCGTAAGCAGCTGGCTTCGGCGCTTGGCGATCAGACCGTGTCTATCTTTCGGGTGGAGAAGGGGCGGCTGCGTATTTATTTAAACCGGAATTTTGCCGGATACATGCTGCGCAGCAGCCTGCAAGTCAAAGCTCCCGCTGCCGTAGCAGCCGAGATGATGAAAAACAAAAACAGCTCGGCCGTAGAGATTTCCCTGGAATCGCTGCCGCAGTACGCAGGAGACCATCTCTTCCTCATTGTGCGCGGCGAAGGCGCCGACCAGCAGGCGTTTCAGGAAATCCAGCGATCCGGCTTATGGAACTCTCTGGAGGCGGTCAAACGGGGGAACGTCCATTTCCTGGATACCGACAAATATTACGGCTCGGATATCGTCACCATTCGCGAAACGATGAAGGAAGCCGCACAAATGCTAGCCGGCTCTGTTCAAAAATAGATGGTGACGGGATGCCGCTACCGGTTATCTGAGCAGGCTTCGTACCCAAAAGACCGTCCGGGATGTCCCCGGACGGTTAAGTGTTCAAAAAGATAGCTGGCCAGCGTCAGCCGGAATGCTTCTGCCGCTGACAATACCTGTCTAGGCGCATGTTTTTGGCCAAAGGAACGCTAACCTAACATTCCGCCTGCGTCATCTCGTTCGTGAACACGGTTTTGTACTGGTCGGGCGTCATCTTGACGGCCGATTCGGGAGCATAATGGAACTGGAGCGCCCGTCTCCGCTTATTCGATAAATTCGGCGGCGTGCCGTGATGGAGCAAGCCGGAGAAGACGAGAATCCCGCCCGACCGCAGGGGCACGGCTTCGTCCTTCTGTACGTCTACCGCGGTATCGCATAGCTGCCAGTCTCTTACAGCGTAATGCGGCACCGGGCCGTTTTTGTGGGAACGCGGAATGACATGCATGCATCCGTTGTCGAGAGCGGCCTCGTCCAAGGCGATCCACACCCCGGCAACCATTTTCGTAAATGAGAAATTGGAATAGGCCATATCCTGATGCCAGGGCTTCTCAATCCCGGCTTCCTTGGACGGAGGCTTGAGCAGCGCCTGGTCTTCGCAGAAACGCGGCTTTTCGCCGAACACCATCTCCAGCACCTTCCTAATTTTCGGATGATAGCAGATGTGATGCAGATTCGGGCAGTAGTCGATAAATTTATGAAGCTTGCGGACCGTAAACTCGTGTTCCTCCGGCGTAAGGAAATGGCCGGCTTCTTCCATCTCGCGTTTGCCTTTGAAATATTGGATTTTCGGTCCGACGATTTTTCCGTGAATCGTATCGGAGATGTCTTGAATCGCCTTCTCCAGCTCGTCTGCGCTCAGCACCCCGTCAATCGCCACATAACCCAGTTCCCGGTAATTACGCACCGTCTCCTCCGTTATGTCGTCCACCGTCCCGACCCGATGCTTGGCCAGTTTGTCGTAACGATACAATCGCTGCGCGATGTCCTGCGGATTCGCTGCCGGATTGAACATGGCCATCCTCCTTCACCCGTTTGATCGTATCGTAACAGATGATAGTAGGAACCGGAATGCGCGATGTCGTATATTGATGTCCTGAAACGTATAGGAGCCGGGCGAAGCGTCAGCGGGATTACGACTGTCGGGAGCCGGGAGCGGGCCGGGACAGTCTGGCGTTAGCCAAGTATTGGGACGGAGCTACGTTGAACACCCGCTTGAAGCTTTTGCTGAATGCGTAGACGTCGCTGTAGCCCATACGTTCGGCTACCTGGGAGACGCTCATTCGGGTTTCCACCAGCAGATCACGGGCGCTCTCCACTTTGGTCTTCGCGATGAACGCCTTCAGCGTAACTCCGCTGCAAGCTTTGAACAGCCGGCTCATATAGGAAGGGGACATGCCCACCGCATCGGCCATTTCCTCCAAGTCGACATCGACGCCCCGGGCTTCCCGGATGTAAGCCATCATCTGGCGGACCCGCTGCATTTGCTTGACCGAGCCCGGTCCGTAATCGCGGGGAACCAGGTGCAGCCGGAACAGCCGCACGAAAAACTGTTTCATCAGGCTGTCGAATTCGAGCTCCTGCAGCGGCGCCGGAACATCAAGCAGCTCCATGATCGCATACAGCAGGTTCTCCGCGCGAAAAGCGCCGCCGGTTACCGTAAACCGCGGAAACGGAAAAAGCGGTACCTTACCGCCCGCGTCCGCAACCTGAAAATGCAAATACAGCACCGTCAGCCGGTCGTGCGGATCTTGCACCGCTTTCGGAAGGTCGCCGGGACGCATGATCAGGCAGCTCTGTTTCTGAAGCTCGAACCGCTCGCCGCCGAGCGTCATCGTGCCTTTGCCGGACAACACATAGAAGATATCGTAGTCATGGAACGGAGTCTGGTGATCCCAGTACCATCCCGGCGCGCAGTCCCGTTTGCCGTAAGATGGACTTGGCAGAAAAGTAACGGATTCCAAAGGGTGGTTCACGGTTAAGCGCCTCCATTTCCTTCCCATTCGTTCCAAAGCACTCTCAGTTTACTTCAAACGTCCGGACGGTTCCAGCTCCGTTTCGGCGCCGTTTTTTCGCAATCGTCAAGAAGCTGCAGCAAGCGAACTGCGACGCCTTCGGCATCGGAGGAAAGCTGATAGCCCATCATTCCGATACGTGGAAGCAGCTGGACTGGGATACGGATTACGAGAAAGTGAAGGTTCGCCCGGAAGTCCGCGTGCGCATTGTGCAAAAAGGAGTGCTTAGATAAACCGGAGACAGGGCCGCAGGAGGGCTCTGTCTTTTTTTTTGCGCGTTGCGGCAAATTGTAGTTGATTTGTAAAGGTTGTTTGATATAATGATAACGATTATCATTATCAATATAATTTGGAGGGTGGAACATGATGAGTCGGAATCGATTGCGGGTTGTATCGGCGGTGGTCTACATGATCATCGCGCTGGCCGTTGCGGCTGGATGCGGACAAGCGTCCGTCAAGGAGGACGGGAGCGGTTCGAACGGCGCCGGGGCGTCCGCTGGAGCGTCGTCCACCGGAGCGGTGGCCGGCGCTGCCCAGACGGAGGATAAGGGAACGAAGGTATACGAGGCGGTCAACGGCAAAATCGAGGTGCCCAAACAGCCGAAGCGTGTACTCGTACTGGGGGACAGTTACTACGGGTATTTGCTGGCGCTCGGCATTCAGCCGATCGGTGTCACCGAGCATGTGAAGAGCAATCCGTATTTTGCCGGATATGTGGACGTTCCGAATTTGGGCGACGGGAAGTCGACCGAGAAAGTGCTGGAGCTGCAGCCGGATTTGATTATCGTCTTCCAAAGCGATGACGGCAGTATCGATCAATTGTCCAAAATCGCGCCAACGGTGGCGATCGCTTACGGCAAGCTTCCGCTGCGCGAGCAGCTGCTGGAATTCGGCAAGCTGACGGGCCGGGAAAAGCAGGCCGCAGACTGGATCGCGAAGTGGGATCAGAAGATCAAGGATGCCGAGCCGAAAGTGAAAGCCGCCGTCGGCGACCAAACCGTATCGATTCTCCAGCCTTACGCGAAAGGGATCTACGCCTTCGGACATAATTACGGAAGAGGCGGCGAGATTTTGTACGGCGAGTTTAAGCTGAAGGCGCCTTCGCCGATTCAGAAGGACGCGATCGACAACGGCAAGGGGTGGGCGAGCCTGTCGCTGGAGGTGCTCCCCGAGTATGCCGGCGATTATATATTTACCAGCCCGTGGACAGGAGATCAGGGCGATCCGGATGCCGTGTACGGAAGTACGATATGGAAAAACCTTCCTGCCGTTAAAAACAACCGGGTTTTCGAACTAAACAAAGATGCGGCCTATTTCAACGATCCGGTATCGATGGAAAAACATCTGGATTTTATCGTTCAAAAGTTGACCGGAAGCCGTTAGTACCGGGGCAAATCATTACTGAGGAGCGGAGAAAGGAATGATCGTATTCTGTGGCGAAATAAGAGAGTATGATACGAACATCCAAAACGTATAGTTGGAAGCATGTGGTGCTTTTTTTAGTTTTTCTGATCGTTCTGCTCAGTCTTCGGGTATTCTGGTTCCAGCATTCCCTAGGTCCGGCTCCGACTGCGGTTCAAGGCGTGCTGGATCTGAGGGGATGGGACTTCAGCAGTAAGCGGACGATCCAACTGAACGGCGAATGGGAGCTGTATCCCGAAGCTCTCGTCTTAAATGAAGACATGCGGTCGTCCGGGGAGGGGCGCCAATATATTCAGGTTCCAGGCGATTGGGAAGGAACGATCGACGAACAGACAGGTTCCCCGTCTGGTTATGGAACATATAGGCTGCGAATCCTCGCCGATCCTTTGCCGGATCAGCCGTATACGTTCTGGATCACCGATATTCAGGCGGCTTCCCGACTCGAAATTAATGGGGAATTCGCCGGTGAATTCGGCCAACTGGGAGAAAGCGCAGCCGCGTATAAACCGAAATCGGCATCTTACACCGCTTCTTACAACCACGCGGGTACGAACGAGATTGAGCTGCTGGTGACCGTAGCAAACTTCGACAACACGATACATGGAGGCATCGTAAAGCCGATACGCTTCGGAACGCAGGCGGCGGTCGACACGGAACGGTGGTACTCGATCGGGTTCCAGCTCGTTACGTTTACCGTCCTGCTGCTTCACGGGGTGTATGCCATCGTTTTATTTTTGTTTAATCCGCAGCAAAAAGCTTTTCTCGTTTTTTTCCTTTTGCTGCTTGCGGCCGGCATTACAATCGTGTCGGATCACGACAAGCTGCTGCAGCTATGGCTTCCGCTGAATTATACGTGGTCGTTTAAAATAAGGCTCCTCTCGTACATGTGGCTGACCTTCTTCATGGTGCTGCTTGCCCGGTATTTCTCGGATACTCCGTCCGGCTTTACCCGGTTCAGACTGTATGCCGCTGTATTGGGCGCGTACTCGGCATTTATTGTGGCTGCTCCAGTGACACTCGTTTATTATAGCTACGGCTTCCGTGTATTTTCCGTATTGTACATGCTTCCGTTTATCTGGTTTGTGTATCTGATCGGAAAAGTGGCTCGCAGGAAGGAGCCGGACGCCTTCTTCCTGCTTGTCGCAGCGACGAGTATCGCCTCCAGCGTTATATGGGGGATGATCAGTCCGTACGGCAAGGTCAGCGCGATCTACTACCCGATCGACATTATTGCGGCGATCGTCGGCTTCTCCGCGTACTGGTTCAAGCGGTACGTCCGCAACGCGCAGGACAATGCGAAGCTGAACGAGCAACTGCGCAAATCGGACAAGCTGAAGGATCAATTTCTCGCCCAGACGTCCCATGAGCTGAGGACGCCGCTGCACGCCATTATGAATATCGCCCGGACTGTGGCGAACAGGGAGAAGCCGGTGATGGGGGGCAGAAGCTTGCGCGACATGGAGCTGCTGGTCTCGATCAGCCGTCAGATGTCCCGGCTGCTCGACGATCTGCTGGATGTGGTGCGGCTGAAGGAGGAACGGATTCAGCTGCATCGCAAGCCTGTGCACGTGCAATCTGTAGCGTCCGGCGTTATGGGGATGCTTGTCTTCATGACCGATAACAAACCGATTGCTCTCCAGATGGACATCCCCGAGTCGATGCCGCCGGTGCTCGCCGACGAGAAACGGCTGGTGCAAATTATTCAAAATCTGGTCCATAACGCGATCACCTACACGAATGAAGGCTCGGTGACGATGACCGCGGAAGCGAAGGACGGGATGCTCTTCACGTATGTGACGGATACGGGATCGGGGATGGACGAAGAAACGTTGGCCCGCATCTTTCTGCCGTACGAGCAAGGGACGCCCGGGCTTGACCGCAGCAGAGGGATCGGTCTCGGATTAAGCATCTGCAAGCAGCTCGTCGAGCTTCAGGGCGGAACGCTAACCGTGCGATCGGAGCCGGGCAAAGGTTCGGAGTTCAGCTTCACGCTGCCGCTTGCGGCGGTGTCCGAGTCTTCTTCCTCCGCGCCCGCGTTCGGGCTTCCGGTCGAGGAGGAGATCGCAGCGGCGGACCGGACCGGGGCGAACCGTCCGTCAGACGGGGACAAACTCGTCGCTGCCTCCCCGCTGCCGGACGTATCGCCGCCTCTGGCGGCCGGCAAAATCCATATTCTCGCGGTCGACGACGATCCGATCAATCTGAAAGTGCTATCCGGCATTCTTTCGGCAGAGTCTTACCAAGTCCGGACGACGACGTCCCCCCGCCAGGCGCTGGAGCTGCTCGCCGCCGGCCAGTGGGATCTCGTTATCGCGGACGTAATGATGCCGGAGATGTCCGGCTACGAGTTGACGCGCCAGATCAGGGAACGATACGCCATATCCGAGCTGCCGGTCTTGCTGTTGACCGCTCGCAGCCAGCCGGAGGACAGCTATGCCGGCTTTCAATCCGGAGCGAACGATTACGTCACGAAGCCGGTCGACGCCCTGGATCTGAAATACCGGATCTGGTCGCTCGCCGCCGTCAAGCAATCGTTGAAGGAACGGCTGCGCATGGAGGCCGCTTACTTGCAATCGCAAATCCATCCTCATTTTTTGTTTAACACATTAAACTCGATTATGGCTCTAAGCGAACTCGACACTGACAAGATGCGGAAATTGGGCGACGCCTTTACGTCGTATTTGCGTATCAGCTTCGATTTCCTGAACGCGGGGGAGCTGGTCGGCCTTTCCCATGAGCTGGAGCTGGTCGAAGCTTATCTGTATATCGAAAAAGAGCGGTTCGAGGAACGGCTGACCGTCGTCTGGGAGGTGGAACCGGACATCGAGCTGCTGCTTCCGCCGCTGACGATCCAGCCGCTGGTCGAAAATGCGGTGAAGCACGGGGTATGCAGCCGGGTGCAGGGAGGCACCGTTCGCATCCGGATCTTGAGGCTGCAAGGCGCCGTTCATTTCGAGGTGCAGGATGACGGCCGCGGAATGGACGAGGAGACGGTGAACAGACTGCTCAGCCGGACGACAAGCCGCGGCGGAATCGGCTTGATCAATACGAATCGGCGATTGAAGCAGTTGTACGGCAAAGGATTGTCGGTACGCAGCAAGCCGGGCGAAGGGACGAGCGTCTCGTTTGAGATTCCGGAAACGGTGCGGAGCGCGCAAGCGGCGCTTGCGGACGAAGCCTGACCCGAGACGAATGACAACGCGCAAGCTGAAGCTGTACGGACAAAATCCCCGGAGGGGCCGCCTATTGCGGCTCACCGGGGATTTTTCGACAGAAACCGGACGGCGTGACTGATCAGTACCGGCAAAACGGAGATGTGGCCTTCTTCGGCAAACGATTTGAACGATACGTCCAGCCGGGAATGGTTCGGCGCGGACAAGCGGGCGGCCATCGCTTCGGCTTTATCGTAAGCGTTGCTCTTGTGCGTACGCTCCTGTTCGCCCATCGCGATCAGGAGGCCGATCCGGCCGCCGTCGTCGCTCAGCCTCGCCGATAAGGTCCGCTCCTTCTCGAGCAGAGCGCTCTCATTCCAATGAATCGACGGGCTGCCTGCAATATACGTTTGGAAACCGCCGGGGTGGGTAAGGAAAGCGTGCAGGACAAACAATCCTCCGAGCGAATGGCCGAATATCGACTGGCGGGCCGGATCGACCGGATGCATGGCGGCGATCGCCGGCTTCAGCTCGTCTTCGATAAAAGTCAAAAAGCCGGCCGCGCCGCCCTGCTCGGGCCATTCCCCGCCCGTCGGGTGCTTCGGCAGCTCGGACCGGGGGACGGGCATCGTAAAGTCGTAATGCCGGTTAGGGTGAAACGGTTCCTCGGTTTCGTAGCCGATCCCGACGACGATAGCGGGAAATACGCCCGTTTTCTCGGGAGCGCGCGATTGGGCGCGAATCGTTTCGGTCATCGTTGCGAACACGGAATTGGCGTCGAGCACATAAATGACCGGATAGCCGGAGGCCGTCGGCGATTGGGAGGGCACGCTAATAAAGATGCGGTACGTTCGGCCCCGGTATTCGGCGGTCATCTGCTGGGACCGCGGGATGTGGACAGGCTGCTGCTGGAGTGAAGTCATCGGTTTGGCTCCCCGTATCGTAGTAGCATTTCTCTAATTGAGATTGATTATCATTATAATCGGGAGAGCAAACATTTGGCAACCGTCGACTGTTTCTTGCGTCCGGAACCGGAGCGGGGGGAAACGGCGGGCTGCGGCGGAGGTCGGCGTATTCCGCCTTACGATTGCGATGCGCCATCACCATACCGACTACGCGAGACGGACAGCCAGCGTGTGACGGAGCTGCGCCGGGAGTTGCTTATGGTGAGAAAAGGTTGGCGTGCTCAGACTGGGCTTGACCGGGGAACGGGTTCATGCTACTTTTAATACTGATAATCATTCTCAATTATAGAAGGGGCGTAACCAGGATGTTTCATCGACTTCCTGATCAGCTGCCCGGGCCGGCAGCCTTGGACCGCTTATGGATCAAGCTGCGGAGCGTGGACGGGCAGCGCGGCCGTCTGGAGCAGCAACTGATCGATTCTTATATGCTTATCGCAGCTACGGGGGGACAAGGCTGTCTGACCATCGATCTGGACGAGTACCGTCTGCGTCCGGATACGATCTATGTCGCATGGCCGGGGCAAACGATAGGGGTATCCGGCGGTACGGAAGGGCTGGAGCTGTACCGGATTTCATTCGAGGTGCGGCACGATTCGGAAGCCGCAGAGCCGTTTCCGCTAAAGGGAGAAATAACGCTGTATCCGGAGTCGCAAACGGCTATCCAATGCGAGCTGCTGCTGGGGTACAGCCGCAGCGAAGACCCGCTCGAGAGGTTCCGGGGACAAGCCGCCTTCCACGAGCTGCTGTACGGAGTGATGAAACATAAGCGGCAGCTGCCGGTGGACGACTCGCTCAGCGCGCTGGAAAGAACGCGCCAATTCATCGAAAGCCGCTACAATGAAAATTTGACGATTGAGCAGCTGGCGCGGATCGCCGAGCTCAGCCCGAAATATTTTGTGGATCTGTTCAAGAAGACATACGGCAAAAGCGCAATCGATTACGTGACCGAGGTCAGGGTCAATCATGCCAAACAATTGATGGTGCAGTCCGAAACGAAGCTGCGCGATATCGCTCATCAGGTCGGATACAGCGACGAGTTTTATTTCAGCCGAAAATTCAAACAGGCTGCGGGCGTATCCCCTTCGGCCTACATGAAGAAGCGCCGCCGCAAAATCGCCGCCTACACGTCGGCCATCCTCGGACACTTGCTGGCGCTCGGCATCGTGCCGTACGCGGCTCCGATGCATCCGAAATGGACGGCGTCCTATCATAAGAAATACCGCTCCGACATCCCCGTTCATTTGAGCGCCTACCGGTTCAATCACGATTGGGAGGCGAATGTGGAGGCGCTGGCGCATGCCCGGCCGGATCTGATCCTGTGTCATGCGGATTATCTTCGTCCCGATGAGCTGCTCAAGCTGGAGGCGATCGCTCCGGTACATAGCCTGACACAGCCCGCTGCCGACTGGCGGCAGCAACTGCGGACGATTGCAGGATGGCTCGATGCGACGGCCGAGGCGGAGCGCTGGCTCGGCGAGTACGAGAGAAAGCTGGCGGCGGCGCGCGAACTGCTGAAGCGTGAAATACAGGACGATACGGTGCTTGTCCTCAGCATTCATAAGAATACGTGCCTGCTCTGTCCGAGACGGGGGATGCGGGAAGTGCTGTACGGCGATCTGCGCTTGAATGCGCCGGGCGGGTTCGACGAAGCCGTATGCGGCCGGACGGTAAGCTTCTCCGAACTGGCCGACATCGATGCCGGCCGGATTCTGGTCAACGTCTGCCAAGAGACGGAATCGCTCGCGTTCTGGCAGTCGCTGCAAGCGAATCCGCTGTGGAAAGATTTGAGGGCGGTCCGCCGCAATTACGTCCATCCGATTTCCTCCGACCCTTGGCGGGAATATTCGGCTTCCGCCGCGGAGCGGATGGTGGACGACATGATTCGTCACGTATATGGAGATCATCCAGTTCATTTCCGGAAATTGTCCATGTTCGGGAGAACCGATGTTGATTATAATTCTAAATGAGAATTGTTTTCAATTAACTGATAACGGTTCTCGTATATTGTGCGGATGCCGCTATCTTGGAGGCTGACAAGTTGGAAGGAACGATCAATCGGCATACTTACAACGGCAGAGTTCTTACGGTGTATGTTCCGCCGCAATACGGAACCATTTCCGGGAAGCTGCCGGTCGTATACGTGCACGACGGGGATGAGCTGTTCTCTCCGGAGGTAAGCGACAGTTTGACGGTGCTGGAGCGGATGACGGCAGACGGGTTGGTGCAGCCGCTGCTGCTGGTGGGCATCGATCCGAAGGAACGCCGCGACGAGTATACGCCTTGGCGGGCCCCAAAGCTGACGGCGCAGTTCAACGACTTTGCCGGAGAAGGGCCGGCGTATCTCGCGTATATCGTCGAGGAGCTGATGCCGTTTATCGCGGAGCGCTACCGGACGGAGAGCGGTCCCGGTCATACCGGCATGATCGGCGCGTCCCTCGGCGGGCTGATCTCGATGTTCGCCGCCTATGAGCATCCCGGCGTATTCGGCCGAATCGGTTCCATCTCCGGTTCGTACTGGTACGAGAGGTTCGTCGAGTATATGAAGGAGAAGCCGATCGCCGACGGGGAGCGGCGGATCTACATGTATGTCGGGACCGCGGAAGGCGCAACGAAAACTAATATTCAGAAAACCATGGTCGCCCGGACGTTTGAAGCACATGAAGTGCTGCTTGCCGGCGGGTTCACGCCGGACCGGCTGAAGCTGCATGTCGAAGAAGGAGCGTCCCATGAGCTCAGCTGCTTTACGGATCGTTTTCCGGAGGCGCTGCAATGGATGTTTCCAAACGGGTAAACAAAGAGAGGGGAACGAGAAACGTGAATAAGAAATTGATGTTGACAGGACTTGCTGCTTTGATGCTGGGACTTACCGCTTGCGGAGCGAAGGAGACGGCCGCCCCGGCTACAGGGAATACGGGAACGACCCATGCAGGAAGCGGAAGCCAGACTCCGGCGGCTTCGGCACCGGCGGCCGCCAATCAGGCGGCTCCGAAAAAGCTGACGTACCTCGGCAAGGAGTACACGATAACCGTTCCTACGGACAAAATCGTCATCACCGGATCGGTCGAATCGATGGAAGACGCGCTGGTGCTCGGCGTTAAGCCGATCGGGGCGCTGACCGTGGGCGGCAAATTCCCGGCGATCTTCTCCAAAATTACCGAAGGCTCTACCGGCATCGGGGAGAAAACGCAGCCGAGCCTGGAGACGATTCTCAAGCTCAAGCCGGACGTTATCCTCGCCAGCACGAAGTTTCCTGCGGAAACGCTGGAGAAGCTGGGCAAAGTCGGCACCACGGTTCCGGTATCGCACATCTCGACGGACTGGGAGGCGAACCTCAATCTGCTCGCAGAACTGACAGGCAAGCAGGAATTGGCGAAGAAGGCGCTGCAGTCGTACAAGGACGAGGTCAAAGCGGTGAAGGAGAAGCTCGGACCGGTATTCAAGGACAAGAAGGTCGTTATCATCCGGGTTCGCTCGGGCAGCATCAATCTGTATCCGCAGGACGTATTCTTCAATCCGTCCATCTACGCGGAGCTCGGAGCCGCCGTGCCGGAGGAAGTCAAGCAGGCCAAGGCGCAGCAGACCGTCTCGCTCGAGAAGTTCTCGGAGATGAATCCGGACTACGTATTCGTCCAGTTCGCCGAAGAGGAAAATGCGGATAATCCGAAGGCGCTGCAAGATTTGCAGAACAATCCGATCTGGAAAAGCATCAATGCGGTCAAAAACGGCAACGTCTTCGTGAACCTCGTCGATCCGGCGGCTCAAGGCGGCACGGCTTACAGCAAGATCGCGTTCCTCGATGCGGTCAAGTCCAGCAAATTGATGCAGGCGAAGTGAGCGGAGCCCTATGCGATTCCAGTTGCGCACCTCCGCCGTCATCCTGTGGACCGCGCCGGTTGCGATCGTTCTGACGATGCTGCTGTCCGTGCTGTACGGAGCCAAGCAGATCGATATCGGGACGATCCGTGATTCGCTGTTCCGGTTTGACGAAGGGAATGTGAACCATCAGATTATAATGCATTCCAGAATTCCGCGTGTGATGGGAGCGCTGCTGGTCGGCGCTTTCCTCGCCGTCTCGGGAGCGCTTATGCAGGGGATGACAAGAAACTATCTTGCATCCCCTTCGATTATGGGCGTGTCCGACGGGTCGGCGTTTGCGATTACGCTGTGCATGGTGTTTCTGCCGAACAGTTCGTCGATGGATATGATCCTGTATTCGTTCGCAGGCTCGGCGCTCAGCATCGTGCTCGTGTTCGGCCTCGCCTCGCTTCTTCCCGGCGGTCTGTCTCCGGTCAGGATGGCGATCCTCGGCACGATTATCGGAACGTTCCTGAGCAGCGTCTCCGCGGCGTTGTCGACTTACTTTCAAGTATCGCAAAATATAAGCTTCTGGTATAACGCCCGGTTGCACCAGTTGGACCCGGCGTTGATCAAGCTGGCCATTCCGTTCGCGGTCGTCGGCATAATCATGGCGCTCCTGCTGTCCAAGTCGATATCCGTACTGGCGCTTGGCGAAGACGTCGCCGTCTCCCTCGGCCAAAAGACGGCGATTATTAAGCTGGCGGCGACGCTGTGCGTCGTTATTCTGACCGGCATATCGGTGGCGATTGCCGGGAAGATCGGCTTCGTCGGCCTGATCGTGCCCCATATCGCGCGTTTTCTGACCGGTCTCGATTACAAATGGATCATCCCTTGCTCGGCCGTGCTGGGCGGCGTGTTCCTGGCGCTTTGCGACGTGCTGAGCCGGTTTCTCAACTATCCGTTCGAGATGCCGATCGGGGTCGTGACGGCGATGCTCGGCGTACCGTTTTTCCTCTACCTGATCCGGACGAGAGGGGGAGAAAAACGTGCATAAAGGGACAACCGGACGTTTTGCGGCCGTGATGGCCGTCGGCGTCGGCATCATTCTGGTGACCTTTTATATGAGCCTGACCAACGGCGCGTTCGATATGGCGGTTAAGGATGTGTTTACCACGTTGCTGGGGATCAATCCGCAGCAGGATTTCGTCTTCGTTATTTTCGAGCTGCGGCTGCCCCGCATCGTGATCGCCATCCTGGTAGGCATGGGACTCGCCATCGCGGGGGCCGTCCTGCAGGGCGTGACGCGTAACGGGCTGGCCGATCCGGGCATACTGGGCATTAATGCCGGAGCCGGGGCGGCTATCGTTATTTTTTTGTTTTTTTATCAAGGGCAGATTAAAGGGACCGGACTAGCCGCCATTATGGCGATGCCTCTGTTCGGGCTGGCGGGCGGGCTCGCCGCAGCGCTGCTTATCTACGCCATCTCCTGGAAGGACGGCCGGCTGGAGCCGCAGCGTCTGCTGCTGACGGGAATCGCCGCCGCTGCCGGACTGGGTGCCGTCTCGCTTTACCTGACGTTAAAGATGAACGCTAAAGACTTCGAGATGGTGGCGGTCTGGACGTCGGGGAGCATCTACAATGCGAACTGGAAATACATCGGCGCGGTTGTGCCGTGGCTGGTGCTGCTCATCCCGGTTATTATCCGGAAGTCGTACATCCTCGATCTTCTTCAACTGGACGAGAACAGCGTCAGAAGCGTGGGCGTAGCGTCGGAGAAGGAGAAGGCGCTGCTGCTGCTGTGCAGCATCGGTCTGGTCAGCGCCTGCGTGTCGGTATCCGGCGGCATCGGTTTTATCGGCTTGATGGCCCCGCATATCGCGAGGCGGCTTGTCGGAGGAGCGCATCGGCGGATATTGCCGGTGTGCGGATTAGTCGGGGCGCTGCTCGTCCTCGCCTCCGACTTTATCGGAAGAATGGTGTTTGCTCCCGCCGAGCTCCCGGTCGGCATCGTGATCGCGATTATCGGCGTGCCGTATTTTATTTTCCTGCTGTACCGGAACAAAAAGCGGGCGTAGTTTTCAGTCTGCTTCGCTTCCGGAACATCCGGGCAGGAGGAGCCTCCCGTTCCGGTCGAAGGACAGGGCGAGAGGTCCTTCGACCACCGTACAGTCCGGCCGGTCCCGAAGCTCCTCGCAGACCGGCTCAGATACCCAAATTTCATCAAGATGAAGCGTGTTTTTGATGTACACCAGCCGGACCTTCCGAGGGTCCGGCGTTTTTAATGCAAACATCGCTTGGTCCACAAGCTCCCGGTCGTTAGCGAAGCTCATCGGGACGGCCGCCCGCATCACGAAACCGCTGGTCAGGCAATTGAGATACGTAGCCTGCTTGTCGATACTGCCGGCCACGGCATCCGTCGTAAAATCGGCCAGCCCGATTCCGGCGGCATTGCCACGGGACGCAGACGACAGCCCCAATACCCCGACATACGTAATATCCGGGAGCTTCGGCTCCGCTACCCCGTGAATTCTCATCCGGCCGATGATATTGGCATCCATGCCGGTGCCGCTGTAGTTTTTGCCCATCTCTCCGACGAGACACAGATCGATCCGGTGAACCGGCAACGAAGGCATCATCCGCTTCGCTTCCAGCAGCAGTCTTTTCTCGGCGGCAAACAGCGACCCGGCCGGAATGCCTTCCATGATCGCGGTCTGCTCTTCGGCATTCTCCACGATGGCGATCCCGCCGATAACCGGCGCCTTCTCCAGACAGACGCGCGCGATGGAGGGAATCGCGGCGGCAAGCTGCTTGGCCCCCAAGCTGTGGACGCTGTTCGCTCCGGGCGCGCGGCCGAGTCCGACGGCGAGCATCTTCAGCAGTCCGCTCTCGTAATCGCCCTGAAACGCGGTATGCGGCTTAATCCGGTTGATGATAAGGATACCGTCGGCTTCGAACGCCTCCTTGGCCATATATACCGGAAGGCCGGCGACGCCTGCGGCTGTGTTCGAGGTTGCAGCCGAGGTCGCAGGGACCGGCTCTCCCGCCGTCGCGCCGAGCCGGACCACTTCGCTGGAGCAGCGGATCTCCGCTCCGACCGACCGCTCCGTAATGCCCAGACTGGCCAGCACCTCACGCTGTCCTTCCGCTTCGCCGCTCCCGTGACTGCCCATGGCGGAGACGAGGAAGGGGCGGTACCCTCTCTGCCGAAGCTGGTCGACGACCGTACGCAGTATAACGTCGATGCTTCGGATGCCCCGCGATCCGGCGGTAATCGCAATGGCCGCGCCGGACGGCAGGGCGGCTTCCTTTAGCGACTGCTCCACTGCGCCGCGTAACGCGGAAGGAAGATCGTCGATCCGGCTATCGGGAACGTGCTGCCTGATTTTGTACAAACGTACGGGTGATTCGGCCGTCAAGTTTGTCTCCTCCTGACTTCTATAAGTGCGTGTTTGAACACCTCTATAAATGACTTACCTACTCCAACAGCCTTTTTAGCAGTTGAGTCCGGTTTGTGGCGTTCAGCTTACCGAGCATCGATTTTATATGTTTTTTGACCGTAACCTCGCTCAAATACAAGGTCGAGGCAATCTCCGCGTTCGTGCGTCCCTGCTCCAGCAGCTTCGCCACTTCCTTCTCCCGCGCCGTTATATCGGTCCGTTCCAAGATCCGGTCTCGGGATGCGTTTTCCGGCACGGCTACCTCAGCGGGAGGCTGCGGCGGAGGGAAAAGGCCTGCCTGCCCGGTAACCTGTAACATTTTATGGATGTAGCTGAGCACTTGCTCGTTATGTAAGTCGAGTACGAACGTCGCCGTTTCGGTTATGCCGTCGTAATTGCGATGGGTGCCGTACGGTGCGGTTTCGAAGCCGAGGCTTTTGTGAGTTTCTACGAAGTACGGATGAGGCGACGGCGATTCGACGATCAGCTCGCCGGTGAAGATCAGGGAATGGAGCAGATGACCGATTGCAGTTTGCTGGGAAGCGTCTGCGAAGTCGGCGGTATCGATCGTCTCGATAAACCAGCCGGCTCTCGTATGGCCGGGTACGTTCAGCCGTTTCGCCATATCGGGAGGCAGGTGGTTGAAGTACGCCGCCGAGCGCGGAGCTTTCTTCAAATAAGGCAGCGTGTTCGCATTAATCGGTATAATGACCGCGACTCCGATGATGGCGCCTCCCGCGTCTTTCATGACCCGGACGACATCGTATCCGAGCGTGAACAAGGCGCCGAAGTCGATGTCTTTGATCGTGAAGCACGTCTGCTCCGCCGTAAGGTGAAAATGAAACGAACCGTCCGTATAAGGGTCGTACAGCTCGATCCGGGTATCCTTCGCATTGGCGTACCGGTCCCGGGCGTATAACTCGAGCGCTTCCCGGTAATTGGCGCCTGCCGTCTCGAAGTGCCGGGGCGACAGCTCGA
Source organism: Paenibacillus sp. MAH-35 (assembly GCF_058135425.1). Classification (NCBI taxonomy): domain Bacteria; kingdom Bacillati; phylum Bacillota; class Bacilli; order Caryophanales; family Paenibacillaceae; genus Paenibacillus; species Paenibacillus sp. MAH-35. The sequence continues at coordinate 145,673 of NZ_JBYUPU010000003.1, read as the reverse complement.
ACCAGTTCATAAACGCGCGGATCAAGGCGTCACCGATATAATACATCAATTCTATCGCTTCTCTGGCGGTAGGAGACGGCCGGCCCGATTCGGTCAACTGCTGGTAATAATAAGCCAGCGCCCGCGAGCGGATCGACTCGTAACGCTTCGGAGTCCGGGCGAGAAGCTCCCGGTTGACCGCCTCTCTCATCAGGCTGTGTACGGTCCACCCGCGGTCGACTTTGCGGATGAAGGAGAAGCGGATGAGCTGATAAAACTCGGAGGCGGTAATCTCCCGGTCCATGATGAACGACAAGTTCTCCTGGTTAAATTGCCGAAGCACCGAAGCCGCTTCGATAAAAGGACGCATATGCTCGCCCGGCACTTCCCGCAGCCAGCGGCTTACGATAAACGAGAGCGTATCGTGATCGTCCGCGTACAGCTGAGCTTCGCCGGTGGGGGACTGACCCAAGAGGAGGGTAAGCAGCGACATCGTCAAAGGATGGCCTCCGGAATGACGCCATATCCGCTGAATCGTCGGCTGGTCGAATATATGGGTATATTCCGCGAAACGGACGACCGACTCGTAATCCAGATCCGCGAGAGGAAGCTTTACGAGAAGCTGCCTCCATGCCGGGGACAAATACCAAACTTCGGACAACGCATACCGTCCTGAGATGACAATCAGTACGTGTTTATCGAGTTTCTTCAGAAAAAACTCCCGCAGCCATTGATCGAGCGCCTCCAAATGCTCGTAAGCGTCGATCAGGAGAACGACACGCCGCCCGGAAGCCGTTTCGTTCAGCGCAGATACGCATTCGACGGGGAGGCGCGCCGGGTCGGAGGAATCATCGCCGGGCCATTCGAGTGAGTCCAGGATGTGGCGGCAGAACGCTTCCGGCGTTTTGACGAAGCCTTCGCTGTCGATCGTAACGGTGATCCCGCCGCTTGCTTGCGCCAGCTTGTCGTACTCGTCGAGCAGCGTGCTTTTGCCGATTCCGGCCGTGCCGTATACGTTTACTATTTTTTTGGACCGGGAGCTGTCGTGAAAATGTTGCAGGAAGGCGGCGATTTCCCGCTGTCTTCCGACGAGCATTTGGCTCTCAAGCTCATCCAGCCGTTCGTCCTCTGCCATCGATTACACCTTCTTCGATCAGGATCGGAAATTACTGGCATTCCTTATTTTACTCGGATTCGGCTCAAAGCGATATAGAAATATGGGGTTGGGGTATCCATTCGGATACCCCATTTGTATCTGACCGGATACTTATTCCCGGATCGGGTCCGTGATAAGGTTAGGGTAGAACGAAGGAGGAGGGAACGGGTGCAGGGATGACCAATCCATTTCGACTGGGCAGCGCCGCGCTGTACGCCCGGGATGCTAAGAAACTGGCGTCGTTTTACCGGTCGGTATTCGATATGCAGCTCGCGGCGTTCTGCCGGAGGCACGAGGATCAGACGTTTCTTGCTTTCCGGCCGGAGACGGACTATTACGAGATCAGCTTTGTCGGCGATCCGCGGCAGGTACAGATGACGTTTTATGCAGAATCGCTCGGTGCGCTGCAAGGTTTATGGAGGAATGTCCGGTCGCGGGGCATTCGCGTACACGGGCCGTATACCGAAGGCTGGGGAGTTTCTTTTCAATTCGGCGATCCGGAAGGGAACCGGATCGAGGTGTTATGGCCGCAGCGGTTGAAGATCAGCCGCAGCGCGATCCGGGCGATTCAGCTGGAATCGTGGACAGATGCGGACATCGGAAAATGGCAAAGCGAGAATCGGGAGGAACAACCGCAGCAATCGGATGAGGCCGGGGAATGAAGGAGGAGCAGCGAAACGATGGAAGGGGAAGGGATCGAGATCGTCCTGACGATCGACAAGAAGGAGGCTTACGTGAACGGGAAGCTGCACACGCTGGCTGCTCAGGCGGTATTCAGGGACAGCAGGATGTCCGTACCGGTTCGTTTGGTACTCGAAAATGTCAACATGAAAGTGTTGTTCGACGATGAGGAGATTTTCATTACCGATGCTGTGGAGTAGAAAAAGTCGTAGCGGGCCGTAAGGCTCTGTTTTTGAAGATACGAAATGTAACAAAAAAATCGTTTGATACCCGGGAGGGACTTGTTTTGAGTTTGCGCAGAGGAAAGCGGGACTGGTGGAGACGAACCGTTCACGCCTGTTTGGTCGTTATTATTTTGATGAGCACGTTATCGCCGGTCCTTCAAGCGTCGTCGTCGGATGTAGACGGTTTGACGGCTGCGGAGGCCAAAGAGCTGCTGGAGAAACTGTTAAGCGGAGGCGGGTTAAATTCAAGCGGAGAAGGCGCGGATAACGCGGGGGAAATCCGCACGATTCAGGCCGCGACGCTGGAGCGGCCTCCGGGTGCGCCCGGAGGGCCGTCGGGATTTGGAGTGACGGGAGCGGTATACGGCCCGGCTTCTTTGCTTCCGAACGATCCGCTGCTGCCGCAGCAATGGGCGTTCGGGGCGATCGAAGCGGAAGCGGCGTGGAATACGGTTACCCGCGCGGCTTACGGTGCCATGCCGCCGGTCGTCGTAGCCGTCATCGACAACGGGTTCGACACGGCCCATCCGGATCTTGCCGGCAAGCTGCTGCCGCTGATCGACTGCTCGGGTGACGGAGAGATTCCGTGCGTGGATACGGCTCCGGGGATACGGGCCGTGAACAAGCTGACGGGCGGGGAAGAGCGGGGAACGCACGCCGCAGGCATCATCGCCGCAACTGCCAACAACGGGATCGGGATAACCGGCGCGGCCGGGACGATGCCGGTATCGATTTTGCCGGTTCAGGCGGCCGACAGCGCTTTTAACGTAGCGGCTGCAGTCAGCAGAGCGATGGAGTGGAGAGGAGCGTCGGGTGAGCGGGTAAGCGTCATCTACATCGGCCCCGGGTTCAGGGAGTATGATCCTCCGGCCTACTTGTCCGGTGTGATCGCAGAAGCTTATGCGCAGCAGATCGTCATAGTAGCGGGGGGCGGAGACGACGGAACGCCGGTGCGCAACGGGGAAACCGACGCGTACTACCCGGCGGCGCTGCCGCAGGTGATATCGGCGGGAGCCTTGAGCCGGTTGTCGGTCCCGTTGGCCGGATCGAATCCGGGAACAACCGTCATGGCGCCCGGCGAGGAGATCCTAAGCGCGCTGCCGTCCGGGCAGTACGGCACGAAAACCGGTTCGGCCAGCGCCGCCGCATATGTCGCGGCAGCTGCGGCGCTCGTTCGCGCCGTACAGCCGGAGCTCACGGCGGGCGAGGTGCGCCAGGCGATAACGGCCGGTGCATCCGGTACGTCATGGAGCATGAATCGGACGCTGTTATCCGTTCTACCCGACCCCGGGGATCGGACGGCTCCGGTATGGCCGGCCGGGAGCGCTATCCACGCACCGGCGGTCGGTCACAATGCGGTCCGGCTGGAATGGACGCCGGCGGGCGGCGAGACCGGACTCATCCGGTACGTTTTATATCGGGACGGGGCGCCGCTGCCGGGGGGTTCCGAATCTCCGGCGAACATTCGCGGACTGACGCCCGGCACCACTTACGTGTTCAAGGTCGAAGCGGCCGATTTGTCCGGCAATCGGACGACAGACGGCCCGTACGTGACGATCCAGACGAAGCCGCCCATCGTTACGGAAAAGATCAGCGTGAATGGGCTTGGCGAGCCGGGGAACGGCGACAGCCGGTATTCGTCCGTCAGCGAGGACGGCAGGTGGGTGGTGTTCGGCTCCGAAGCGGCCAATCTGGTCGCGGGCGATACGAACGGCAAGGAAGACATTTTCCTCCGCGACAGAATGAACCGGATGACGAAACGGATCAGCATGTCGCAAGGCGGTCTGGAGGCCAACGGCAGCAGTCATGCGCCGGTTATGAGCATGGACGGCAGATTCATCCTGTTTTCTTCCTTCGCGACGAACTTGCTCGCCGCTCCGGAGTCCGGCTCGACGGAAGATCTCTACTTGTACGACGGCGAGACGGGCGGTTTGGAAAAAGTAGCCGAAGACGTAAGCGCCGGTTACGTATACGTGTACGAGAGGCCGTATGCGATGAGCGAGAACGGCCGGTACGTCGCCTTTGCTTCTTACGGGACGAACGGTGTGGAGGATGATTTCAACAACAATTGGGACGTATTCGTCAAGGACCGGTGGAGCGGTCAGACAACCCGGATTACGGACCGGATGTACGGCAGCTTCAAGTATCCCCACACGACCCGGATCTCGATGACGCCGGACGGCCGATATATTGTGTTCACCTCCGATGAGCACGATCTGGTGCCGGGCGATACGAACGGCAGATCAGACGTGTTCGTGTACGACCGGAAGACGGGTCTTACCGAACGGGTCAGCCTATCTTCTTCGGGCGAAGAGGGGAACTCCGCCAGCGAGAGCGGATCGATCAGCGCGGACGGACGGTATGTCGTTTTTACGTCGTATGCGAACAATTTTATTCCGGGTGACGACAGCTACAACCTGGATTTATTCGTCCGCGACAGAATCGCGAAAACGACGGAGATCGTAAACGTGACCCTGTCGGCGGAACCGGGCTTCGGATCGAACGAATCGCCCTCGATCAGCGCGAACGGCAGGTGGATCGTGTTTTACTCGAACGATGAGCTGCACCCGGGCGCGTACAACCGGAACGTCTACCTGCACGACCGCGAGACCCTTCAGACGGAGCTGATGAGCGCATCTCCGGCTGGCGAGCCGGGCAACGCCGACAGCATCCGCGGAGCTGTAAGCTGGAACGGCAAATATGCGGTTTTCGATTCGGTCGCTTCCAACTTGGCAGGCGAACCGGAAGGAGAATCCTCTTACGGGCATATCTATTTCAGGGAACTGCCGGTTTACGCGAACAGCGACCGGACACCGCCCGTATGGGGCGAAGGCGCCGCTCTTGCTGCAGCGCAAACGGGCGGCACCTATGCGGCGCTCCGCTGGACGCCGGCGCTGGATGAAGCAAGTCCGGCGATCTATAAGGTATACCGCGACGGCGTACTGCTGGATATCGTACCGGAACCGGCTTATCTCGTTACCGGATTGTCGCCGGGCAGAACGTACTCGTTCGCCGTAGAGCCGGGCGATACGTTCTACAACTGGAGCGCGGCGCGGATATCGGCGTCGGCTTCGACGCTTGCCCAGCCTGAGACGACGCCGCCGGAAACCGCAAGCGGCATCGCATTGCTGCCGGAACTCGGAGGTTTGGAGGTCGGCTGGACCGACCCGGCTTCTCTCGATTATGTCGGGACCATCGTGAAGTGGCGGAAGAAAGGGGCGATCGGCTACAAAGAAACGGCTCGGATCGCGCCGAGCGTACAGACGGCGGCTATGCACGGACTTACGAACGGAACCGAATACGAGGTCGTGCTCGTCAGCCTAGATGCGGACGGCAACCGTTCCGAAAGCGCCCCGGCCACAGCCCGTGTGACCCAAGGGCGGCAAATCACCCGCGTAAACGTCTCCGGCTCCGGGGAACAAAGCAACCAAACGAGCTTGCGTCCGGATGTGAGCGATGACGGAAGATACGTCGTATTTGATTCGGATGCGGACAATTTGGTCGAACGGGACGAGAACGGAAAAACGGATGTATTCCTGTATGACCGCGTTGCCGACACGATCGAGCTGATCAGTAAAACCGGAAACGGAGCTTCCGCCGACCAGATGAGCTTCGAACCGAAAATTAGCGGCGACGGGCGATATATCGTCTTTACCTCATATGCCGGGAATCTGATAACGGACGACGCGGCCGGCCCGGCGGCGGATGTGTTTCTGTACGACCGGCATACCGGACGTATGGCCAAAATCAGCTATCCGGCCGAAGGCGGGGCGGGCAACGGCGACAGCTACAGGCCGGCTATAAGCGGCGACGGCTCGAGAATTGTCTTCCTTTCCTATGCCAAGCTGGTGCCGGACGCACCGGAGCAGCTGAATGTATACCTGTACGAGCGGGAGACGGACTCCGTGTCGCTGCTGCGGCTGGCGGACGGAACGATCGCGAACGACGACAGCGGTCCGCCTGTGATTAGCGGCAACGGTCAGTATATTGCTTTCGCTACGGAAGGAAGCAACATGGACCGGACCGATACGGACCGCTACCTGGACGTTTATTTATTCCATATTCCCGACAAAACGGTCAAGCGGATCTCGACATTCCCGGGCGACCGGACGATTTCCTACGATCCGTCCATTAGCGAGGACGGACGTTACGTGGCGTTCAAGTACGAAGATCACAGCGATTATAATCTGTTTCCGGTTATTTACGTGTACGACCGGGACCGGGATGAGACGGTTGCGGCTAGCCGTTCTGTCACCGGAGGACTGCCGGACGGAGACAGCGAATCGCCTTCCATAAGCGGCGACGGCCGGTATGTCCTTTACGCTTCGAGAGCGGCCAATCTGGCTGCAGGCGACTCCAACGGCGTATACGACGTATATGCGTTCGATCGGCTTACCGGGGAGACGGCTCCGCTAAGTCTTACGTATGCAGGCGGATGGGGGGGCGGCAGCTCCAGAGTGCCCGCGGTCAGCGGCGACGGAACGTACGTGGTGTTCGAATCGGAAGCTTCCGATCTGATCACGGGCGATACGAACGGTGTACCCGATCTGTTCCTCGCACTTTTGCAGGCGCCGCCTCCCGACGATACGGTTCCTCCGGTGTTCCCGGAGGGTGGCCGCGCCCTGGTGAAGGAAGCGGGAGCCGACTTTGTGACGCTGAGCTGGCAGGCGGCAAGCGACGACCGTGCTGTTACGGGCTATCGTGTTTATTACGGCGGCGCAACTTACGTCTCTTTTCCCGATCCTGCAACGGAAGGAACCGTTTGGGGGCTTCTGCCCGGTACTGAATATACATTTACGGTAAAAGCGGTGGATGCGGCAGGAAACGAGAGTGCGAACGGATTAACGGTCGTTGCGGCGACAAAGAGCGGATCGGAGGTGCGGTTAAACGACGTCAGGGCGACGACCGAGCGGAGCGGCTCCGGCTACGCTTATCTGAACGGAACAGTGCGGCTCGAAGCGGAAGGAAGTCCCGGTGGGAGCGCAGAAGCCCGTATCGACTATGTGAAGGCGGACGATACGACTGACAGCTTGCTTATCCCGCTTACCGCTTCCGGTGCGGCAAGTCCGCTTTATGCGGGAGAATTCGCCATCCCGGAGGGCGTCAAGCTGATCCGCAGCGCGGAAGTAACTTTAACTGTAGCGGCCGCATCCGCGAAGCTGAGCAAGACGCTGGATATTCCCGTAGGCGGCAGCTTGAAGCTGCACATCCGCTCCGAGGACGGATCGAGGCTCCAAAATGCGGTGCTGACGCTGAGCGGCGGCGCGTTGCAGGGCGAACAGAAAGTAACGCTGACCGGCAACGGCTCCTATACGTTCGGCGGTCTCCCTTCAGGCGAAGGCTATGAGCTGAAGCTCCGCTCCTCGCTTGGCCGCGAGCTGCCTTTGAGGGAATCGGATCAAGGATATACGGTCCGTCAGGGGCTGACGGCGGAAGCGACCGTCCATCTCCGCGTGTTCCTCCAGGTCGTCTATGCCGGCGGCGGGATCGCCGACATCACGTGGACGATTCCGGCGGACGAAACGGATTTGGCGGGCTTCGTGATTTACCGGAAGACAGGCGGCGCCGCTCCGGTCGAAGTCGGCCGAGTAAACGATCCGTCGGTTACGAAGTTCACCGATACGGGACTGGCAAGCGGAGCTTCGTATTCATATGAGGTGTACAAACGGACTGCAGCGGGCACGCAGATTCCTTTCTCCGACGAAGTGACCGTTTTTACTCCGGAATTGTCGATTGCCGATCCGGTATGGAACGTGGATACGATCCGGGTGGGCGGCTCGAAATATGCCGTAACGGGCAGCGGCCTCCAGGTCCGGTTCAAAGGCGAAGCGAACCGCAGCGCCAAGATGACATTGGAGTATAAAACGTGGTTCGACGCTGCCGGGCAACTGCTGGAAGAGCCGGCGCAGCAGACGAAAGAAATCGCGATGGAGCCGGACCCCGAAGCTCCGAACGGGTACAAAGGGACGTTTGTGCTGGATGATGGGATCTCCGAGGTGCGACGCGTAAAACTGTCCGTCACGGACGCTTCCGGCCGGAGCGCGGAAAGAGAGGTGACCGGACTGTATTATCCGGTTGCCGGCAAACTGAAAGTGAACGTATATCCGATACCGGAAGATTTCGGGAAATACGACGGCAATATAACCGTCCGGGGGAAATCGTACGCAACGTGGAGCGAGATCGGGACGGGCGGCGGGGAGATTGCGATTCCGCTTCCTTCCGGAACGGATTATTCGTTCACGATTATGGGCAGCAACAGAACCGTTATTTGGAATAAGGCAAACATCGGCATTCAAAACGGATTGCAGACGGAAGTTCAACTGGAGCCGCCGGCCAGAGTGCGCATCACGGTACTTGACGCCAAAGGCCAGCCGCTTCCGAACGTGAAATACGTCCTTCGCGGAAAGCGCGGGTCGGTCGACCAAGGGACGACGGGACCGGACGGTATCATCGTCTCCCAAAAAGCGTTGTTCGTCGGGGAAACGGTCACCTTAACGACGGACATGAGCGATCAGCCGGCCTATAAGCCCTTCACCGCTTCCTTCGTGCTGGACCGGGAGCATTATGAGCAGTCGGTCTCACCGGTGGCGAAGCCTAGCGGTACATTGTTCGGCAGCGCCTTGGACCCGGCTGGCAAGCCGACCCCGGACGCCGCCGTCCACATCTACAATGAATCGTTCCGCAGCGTCGCAGCGGTTGACGAGAACGGCATGTACAGCATGGAAGTGCCGGCAGGCTCCGTCACTGTGGAGGCGGTAAGCAAATCGAATGCGCTGGTGCGTTCGAAGCCGGCCCGTATGGACGTAACGGAAGGCGAGCGGGTTCAGAGAGACCCGAAGCTGCTGAACATGGATGCGAGGATCAACATTAATTTGTATACCAAATTGCCCGGCGGCAATTGGCAAGGTCCGCTCGATCTCGATTGGAGAGTCGCGATCCATATGCACCTGACGTCCACGCATTCGGTGCTGGAGCACGGGAACCCGGCGCGTATCCGGGCGCAGGAGGGCGATGTCGTCAAAATATGCGCCGACGGCCGGGAGGCCGGTCTGTCCAAGGGTTGTGCGGAGACGACGATCGACGAGAACCGGAACGGCGCCGTTGATCTGTATCTCGAAAGCGCCGGCTCGTCGGTTACCGGTTCGATCGTTTATCCGGAGGGCTCCGCTTCGGCAAGCTACCGGGGGGATTTGTACCGGCTGAGCGAGCAGGGACGGTTGAATTTGCAGCGGATCGTTTGGCTGAACAGCGGACCTTTTAGACTGGACATTGCCGAGGAAGGTAATTACATGCTGTATGTCAGCGACAACCCGTCTCGTCCAACGGCTGCTCAAACCGTAAGCTTCCGGCTCGGGGCGGGCGAATTGAAGCCGCTCGGCGACATTCGGCTGAGCAGCAGCGGGAAGTTCAAAGGCAGAAGCGGAACGAGTCTCCAGCTTTTGTCCGGACCGGCCACGCTTGGCAGTGCAGCTGCTATCCGAATCAGCTACGCCAATACGGGAGAACCCCGGGGGCAGGCGGAGCAATCGAAGCTTACGATCGGGCTGCCGGAAGGCACCGCGATTGTACCGGGCAGCGTCACGGTGGGGGGACAACCGGGCGAAGCACGGGTGCAGGGACAAACTGCGGAGATTCCGGTGGGAACTGTTGGGGCAGGCGCTTCGGGAGTCGTATTGTTCCAGCTGTCGATCGACCAGGTGGACTCGAATCAGGAGAAGGTTTTGTCCGCTTCGCTGCACTATGCGTACGGAGGTGAGGAACGCGAGGAGTTTCTCGGAGTGCTCCCGATTGATACGGTGCCGATCACGCTTGCGGCGCCGGAGACGGTTACCGGTTACTCGATGAAAGTGAACGGAAAGGCGCCTGCGGGTGAACAGGTGACCGTATATGACGGAAATGTGCCGCTTGGTCAGGCGGTAAGCTCGCCGGCCGGATATTGGTACCTTTCCGTACAATTGCCCGAATCCCGCGAGCCCGAACACCGGCTGCGGGCGGAGACGGTCGTCGGCGGACGGCACGTATCGAGCGCGACGGCTCTCGTGAGCATTGATCCTGAAGCGGCGCTGCTGGAGGAAATGTCGATGATGCAGGCGGATGGACGCAGGATGACGTTCCGCCCGTCCGAAGGGCAGGCTATATTCCCCTACGTCGTCGTGCCGGGTAAGCCGTTCCTGTTCGAGATGAGCTTCAGCCAGCCGGAACGCATTAGCGACGTAACGGTGCAGATGGGCAACAACATCGCTAATGCTCAAAAGGTGGATGACTTATTCAAGGCGACCATTCCGACAACAGACGATATCGGTCCGGTATGGGTGTCCTACCGGGTCAAGCCGAAGTGGGTTCCGGATACGGTTGGCGGCATGCCGACAGAGGAGCAGTTCCGCAGCCGGCTGCCGTCCCGTATGCAAAATTATTCGATCGAGAAAATCACGATTCCCGACGCGGACTTAAATGCCGTACTTAACGGGACGGCGGACTCGGCCAAGTCGGCGGTGATCGACGCCAAAGTGCCCGGCGATATGAATGCGCAGGCGCAGATTACGGTTCAGCGAATGCCGGATTACGAGCCGACGCCGGACGAATACAGGCAGGCGGAGTATACCGGACTTCCCGTCTACGGCACGTCGGTCAGTTACAAGAAAAAGGGCAATTCGCTCGTCATCGATTTCAGCATCAACATTCCGGCGGAAGAAATCAGGGAAGCGGGAAGTCTGGCCGCAGGCTTGCAGCGGCTCGGCCAAAAGGCGGCCGGGACGACGGGCAAAGCTGGCCAGGGCGAAGTCCGCATCATGTCCGGCGGCAAAAAAGAAATGATCAAGCTCGCGCTTCAACTGACGCTTGACGCCCTGACCGATCACGTGCCGGATGTTATGGCGCTGATTGACAAACTAAAAAGCTTAAAGGATCTCGCAGGCGCATCGAAACTGTTCGAAAAAGCCGAGAAGCTGCTGATCCGTGCGCAAAATTTGTGTGATCCGAGAGCTAGCGAGTATTACACGAGATGGGCGGAGGAAATCGGCACGACGATCATGATCCATGAAGGGATCAAGTGGACGCTTCAGGCGGCCGGTCTCGTTCTGGGTCCCGAAACGCTCGGGCTCAGTACGGCTCTTGGGTTCTGGCTGAGCGGGCTGCTGGCGGAAAACGTGCTCGACTCGCTCGTCGAAGACGAACAAGGCAAGCTGGAGAAGGCGCTGGATCAATTTAAGTGCAAGCTGAAGCCTTATCCGGAGAAAAAACCGCAAGCCGATCCGAAATTTATATGGGACCCGAGCGGTTATGTGTACGAAGGGCTGCCGGACAATCGCGTTCCGGATGTGAAGGCCACCGTGCTGGAGCAAGATCCGGTCAGCGGATTATGGAACGTCTGGGATGCCGCCTGGTACGGTCAGGCCAATCCTCAGTATACGAACGGGGAAGGGCGGTACGGCTGGGACGTGCCGAAGGGCAGATGGCAGGTCATGTATGAGAAGGAAGGGTATGAGACGGCCTACAGCCATGAGATGGAAGTGCCGCCGCCGCATTTCGACGTGAACGTTCCGATCGTATCTTATCAGCCGCCGGAAGTTACTTCCGTTACGGCCCAGCCGGGAGGCGGCTCGGTGGACGTCTACTTCTCGAAGCCGGTTAACGCGGACGATCTGGCGCCGGAGCTGATCCGCTTAGACGGACGGGAAGGCACCGTCACCGGAAGCGTGTACGGGATCGGACCGGTGACGGTCGGCGACCGGACGCTTGCGAATGGCATCCGGTTCCAGCCTGCGGCGCCGCTGACGGCCGGCGAGTCGTATGAAGTAACGGTAAGCCGTTCGGTTACAAGCTATGCGGACATTCCGCTTCAAGCCGATGTCCACCGTACGGTTGCGGTGTCCGGGCAGGATATTGCTCCCCCTTCCGATGTAGTCGAAGTCAGAGAAGGAATGACGTCCGATTCGATTACGCTGATCTGGAACGACCCGGCAGACCCGGATTTCGATAAAGTGCGCGTATACTGGAAAAAATCGTCCGATCCGTCCTATGGTGCTCCGCTTGATGTGAGCAAAGGGATGAAATGGGTGTCGGTGAGCGGACTGGAGCAGGGCGACTATTCGTTCCGGCTGGCAACCGCCGATACGAACGGCAACGAATCGGCCGGAGTCGTACTGACGCGTACGATCGGAGAGCGCGAACGGGACGATTACTCTCCGCCGCTTCCGATCCTTGATCTGAAGGTAACCGCAGCGGAATCGGACCGTCTCCAGGTCGCTTGGACCGATCCGGCCGCTCCGGATCTGGCGAAGCTGAATCTGAGCTGGAAGCCGGCCGGAAGCTTCGCCCTGGCGAAGACGGCCGCTGTCGATCCGGGAGTCGGGACGTATACGATCTCGGGACTGGAGCCGAATACCGAATATGAGCTCACGATCCAGGCTGTGGACCGGAGCGGTAACCCGTCGATAGGAAGTCAGCTCTCTGCCGCGACGAAGGCGGCGAACGGCAAACCGCTGCCGGGTCCGGGCGGCGGAGGCGGATATGCGCCGGTTCCTCCGAAAGTACCGGGAGCAGGCTCGGAATGGATCATTGAGCAAAAAGGCGGAACATACTCCGCATATGACGGCAAAGTGAAGGTAGTCGTGCAGGAAGGGGCTGTCCCTGCGGGCAGCAAGCTGACGGTCGTGCAAAGCGAAAGCCCGGCGGCGCAGCCGGGATCGGGATATTCGTTAACATCCCCGGTTTACGAGCTGAATCTCGGGACGATCCGACCGAAGCAGCCGCTAACGCTGCTGATCGAATACGACCCTGCTCTGTTAAACGGATTGGATGCAGCCCGTCTTGGATTGTATAAGCGGGACACGATGGCTGCGGCCGGATGGGGATATGTCGGGGGAATTGTACAGGAGAAGGAGCATCGGGTCCGCAGGGACGTGACGGAATCCGGCCAGTACGCCATACTTCTGTATGAACGCAGCTTTAGCGATTTGGCGGGGCACTGGAGCCGGCCGGACGTAGATGTTCTCGTCAGCCGACATATCGTGAACGGGGTATCGGAGAACCGGTTCGAGCCGGACCGGGCGATCACCCGCGCGGAAATGATGAAGATGCTCGTCGAGACGCTGATCGGTGCCGGTTTGCAAAAGCTGGATGCTCCGGAAGCACCGACTTTCCGGGACGTTTCGAAGGAAGCGTGGTATTACGCGTACGTCGAAACGGCATCCCGCGCCGGGATTGCGCAAGGCGCAGACGGCATGTTCCGTCCGGGCGATCCGGTGACGCGCGAAGAAATGTCGCTGTTCGTCGGCCGGGCCGTAAATCTGCTTAGCCGCGACGCTTCGGAGCAGCCTGACGGCGACACGTCGCTGGACCGATTCGAAGACGCCGGCCGGATCTCGGAATGGGCGAAGAGCGGTATGGCCCGCGCCGTCAGTCTCGGTTTCATCCAGGGGATGACGGAACGGACGATCGAACCTCAGGCAGAAGCGTCCCGCGCGCAGGCGGCTGTTCTGCTGCTGCGTTTGCTGGCCCGTTACGGATATATAAGCGAGTAGGTCAGAAGCCGCCCGGTGAGGGCGGCTTTTGCCTTGCCCCCTTATCCGGAAGATCGGATACGAACATTCCTTATAGAGATAGTTCAAAAAGTCCACTTTTGATCACGAAGCAGATACAGGAAGCCTGCTCGACATCGAATATGGAAATTCAGCCGGAACTTCCGGTGCTCACAAAAGCACCCACTACACTCCGTCCTCATTTCCTAGCTTCATCCCATCTTCTCGGTGCTGAAAACCGGACTTTTTGAACTCGCACTTATAGGGGGTGACGACAGCAAATGATAACGAAACGTTGTCTATTTTGTGATAAAATCGTGCCGGTCAAAGAAAAGGGCGAATACAGCTGGTTTGTCGGCTGCAGTTGTGCGCCCGACAGCCACTACAGTTTGCGTACGGACAGCTATGAGCCGTTTGCCGCGCTTTCTTATCAAGTGAAGCACCAGACGTTCCCGATCGTCTCCGGTTATATCCGCGACATGAGCGAATGCGGAGAAACGGTTGCTCTGGCGATCGACGATCTGGAGCCGATCTGCGAGTCTCCGCGCGTACCGGCCTCGATCGAAGAGAAGGCCGACCTGCTGCTCACTTATTTCCACAGGCGTTGTTCGGGGCCGAACGAAGCGGTCGTCATCCGGCAACTGCCCGAGCAGTACAACTTGACGTATTCGCCGAACTTGCAGGAGTTCATCCATATTATAGAGAAGCTCCGGGAAGAACGGCTGATCGAGCGGGCCGGATCGACCATCCGGCTGACGGACAAAGGGTGGCAGGAAGCGGCCGCCAAAGCCGGAGGCAAACAGTTGAAGCCCTGCTTCGTAATACTGGCCGATCACGAGGAGATGCGGACGGAATGGGCCGAGAAAGTATTTCCGAAACTCGAAGGGTGCGGGTACTTTCCGAGACTGGCCGGCAAGCCGGAGGCGGGCAAGGTCGGAGACGATACGATCCGGCTCATGTCCGGCAGCAAGCTGCTGATCGCGGATTTATCGGTGCCATCGCCCGAAGTGTACTTTGCCGCAGGGCTGGCGCTCGGCCTGGACGTACCGGTCGTCTGGACGGTGAACCGGAAGGAGGCGGACCGTCTGCCGATCCAGACGGATCAGGTGCGCCCGTTCGTGTGGGACCGGGCCGAAGAGCTTGCCGATCTGCTTCAGCATCGGATTCGGGCTTTGTGATTTGGCGTGCGGCTTCCCGCTAGGCGGTTCGGGGTTGAAATTTTGTGAACGAACCGACTGGCAGAGGCCATAATTGACAGAGGCGGCAGTGACAGCGACAGCGGAAGAAAAACTTCCTTTATTTGAACGATTGCGCTTCAGATCGGCTTATAGAGGAAGATTTGCTTCCGCTATTTAGGGGTAAAGGACGAGCGAGGCTCGTTTTTGCGGGAATAACGGAAGTGTTTCTTCCGGTTAAAGTTGAAATCGGGGGGGATTACGTGAATAGCGGAAATGATTCTTCCGGTTTATTGCTGAATCCGAGGGGTTCCTTGAATGACGGAAATGACCCTTCCGCTGCAGCCAGCCGGCGACCGATTACTCAACTAGCGTCTTGAACCACCAGCTCTGCATCGTCAGCGTGGGTAATCCAGCCTAGTACCATCTGCTCAGCACCATCAGCAGAGCACCATCGTCTCAATACCAACAACGTGGCACCATCTTCCTTGCATGATCAGCACTACATCTTCAGCACTTCTCCATCGGCTCTGAATCATCGGCCCTGTACCATCAGCCCGGGACCCCCACCCGCTCGCACCATCCCCGGTTCTATCACACGCCCGCCCTATCACGGCTTTTCATCCTAAGTCCGTATGAATGCCCGTCTGCGACAAGGAAGGGCAGACGCGCGAAGATAGATGGTTGACAAGCGAAAGGAGTTGCGATAACTTGTGGATAGGCTTATGTTCATTCCATTTCGGGAGCGCTCCCAGATGGACAGTCAGGAGGTAGTCACACGATGAAGAAACTGGTAGACCTGCTGCGGCAGAAGATGGCTTTGATCGTCAGCGTGCCTTCCAACTCGCTTTCTATGATACAGGCGGCGGTGGAAGGAGGGGCGGATGCGATAAAAATACATTTTAATGTCGAGCACCGGGCCAGCGGAACGATGTTCGGGAAGCCGGAGCAATATGCCGGGCTCGCGGAAGAGATCGCCCGGATATTCCCGGGGCCGATCGGCTGCGTGCCGGGGGATTCGCCCGAGAAGGTGACGAAGGAGACGATCGACCGGCTCGTTGGTTACGGCTTCGACTTCGTCTCGCTGTACGCCCATCATGCCCCCGCCTGGATCTGCACAGAGCGCAGAATCAGTATGATGGCCGCCGTCAGCGGCGACTACACGGAACGGGAAGCGGCGTCGTTCTGGACGCTGCCGATTGACGTATTGGAGGCGTCGATCGTACCGGGGACGGAATACGGCACCCCGCTGACGGTCCGGGATTTGCTCGCCTACCGAGGACTTGTCGAAGCGTCGGGCAAACCTGTTGTCGTACCGAGCCAGCGCCGCATTACTCCCGACGATCTGGAAGCGCTGCAATTGACCGGCGTGCGCGGCGTCATGATCGGAGCGATCGTAACGGGGACCGAGGCGTCGTCGATCTACGAGACGACGAAACGTTTCCGCCGGGCGATGGACGCCCTGAACGGAAACGGCTGAGCGATTGCGTTCAGGCCTCGAACGATGAGTTGCACGAAAACCAAATCTGAGTATAGTTTTTTGGGAGCGCTCACGGTTCTGCGATCGGATTTAACGATCTCCGCCTTTTCGTGAACGGTAGTATGGAACTGATAAAAATAAGGATAAACGGACAGGAGAGATTAGGATGACGGCAAGCAAGCAAGGAAGCGCGGATAACATGGGACAATACGACGTCATCGTCGCGGGAGGAGGGCCGTCCGGAACGGCGGCGGCTATCGCGTCCGCCCGCGGAGGAGCGAAGACGCTGCTGATCGAGCGGTACGGTTTCCTCGGCGGGATGATTACGAACGCTCTGGTCGGGCCGATGCAAAGCTTTCATTCGAAAGACGAACAGCTCGTCCTGGGCATAGCCGAAGAGGCGATAGCGAAACTCGTGGAGCTCGGAGGATCTCCGGGGCATGTGAAAGATATGGTCGGCTTCGCCCCGTCCGTCACGCCGGTCGATGTGGAGAAGCTGAAATACGTGCTCCAGCAAATGTGCGTGGATAGCGGCGTCGAGCTTATGCTGCATACGGTCGTCACCGGAGCGGACGTGTCGGAAGGACGGATCGAGCAGCTGCATGTGTACAACAAGTCCGGGCCGCAGACGGTGCAAGCGCCGGTAGTCGTCGATTGTACGGGGGACGGGGATGTGATCTGGCAAGCCGGCGTTCCGTTTCTTAAAGGAAGAGAAAAGGACGGTCTCGCTCAGCCGATGACGATGATGTTCCGGATGGGCGGCGTCGATCTGCAACGGGTAAGAACGTACATGGCGCTCCATCCGGACGAGTTCGTGCTGGCCGAGGACTGGGAGAACTGCTCCCATGTGGGCGTGTCGGGCTTCTTCTCGCTCGTCCGCGAGGCGAGGCGAGCGGGCGAGCTGACGATCGAGCGCGACCGCGTGTTGTTGTTCGAGCTCCCGGCCCCGGGTGAGGTGAGCGTTAACATGACCCGTGTTATCCGTTACGACGCAACCGACGGGCAGGCGCTTACGCAGGCGGAGATCGTATCCCGCGGACAGGTCATGGAAGCGGTGCGGTTTCTGAACAAGCGGATTCCGGGCTTCGAGAACGCCGTCTTGATCAACTGCGGCACTCAGATCGGCGTGAGGGAATCGCGCCGCATGCAAGGCGTGTATACACTCACCGGTGAAGACGTGCTGGCCGGACGCAAGTTCGACGATGTGATCGCCCGGGGTTCGTACCCGATCGACATCCATTCTCCGGACAGCGGCGATCTGGACGCCACCGAGATGAAGTCCGCCTCATCCTACGACATCCCGTACCGCTCTCTGCTCAACGATACGGCGCGTAACCTGATTGCAGCGGGACGCTGCATATCCGCTACGCACGAAGCGCTTGCTTCGGCGAGAGTATCGCCGACGGCGATGGCGATCGGGGAAGCGGCGGGCACGGCGGCGGCGCTGGCCGCTGTATCGGGGGCAGAGCCCCTGCAACTGGACATCCGGCTGCTTCAGGAGAAGCTGATCGAACAGGGTTGCAATCTCGGGCTGCAGCCGGAAGGGAGATAAGATGAAGCCTATCGCCTTAGTCCCGTTAGACAGCCGGCCTTGCTGCCGGTCGTTTCCCGAATCGATCGCAGCGATCGGAGGGTTCCGCCTGCTTACGCCGCCGGTCGAACGGCTCGGCCGGTTCATGCTGCCTGGCGATTGTTCCGGTGTGCGGGACTGGCTTAGCGAGGCGGCTTCGCAAGCGGACGGCATCGTCGTGGCGGCCGATCAGCTCGCTTACGGCGGGCTGATCGCCTCCAGAACCTGCGAGAGAAGCTTCGAGCAGGCGATGGAGACGCTGGACGTGCTGCGGGAGATCAAGGAACGGTATCCGTCCAAGCCGATCTATGTGGCCAGCGTCCTGATGCGAATTACGATTACCGGTAAAAACGCGCTGTTCGCCAAGTATTGGAAGCTGGTAGCCGACTACGCCAAGCTATACGACCGGGTCCACCGCCTGCAGGAGAGCGGCCTGGAGGAAGAGCTTGCCCGCGTGCACTCGCAAATTCCGCAAGAGGTGCTGGAGGACTTCTTCCGCGCGCGCGAGCGGAATAAACTCGTACACCTCAAGCTGATCGAATGGGCGGGTGCAGGCGTGATCGATTACTTGGCGATTACGCAGGAGGATGCAAGCCCGGTGGGCGTCCATATTCCTGAGCAGCAAGAGCTGCAGCGCGTGATGTACGAGCAGCGGGCGCAAGCGAAGACGATCCTGTACCCGGGCGCCGACGAAGCGGCTCAGACGCTGCTTACCCGGATGATGCAGACGTTGTCGGGCCGCCGGGTGAAGGTGTATCCGCGGTTTTCGTCGGAAGCCGGCAAGCTGGCTATCCCGGCCTTTGAGGACCGGCCCGTGGAGGAGACGGTCAGGGCGCATCTGTGGTCGGCGGGCGCGATCGTCGTAGGCGCTGCTCAGGAAGCGGAACTGATATTGTCCGTAAACCCTCCGATGTCGGGTAAACCGGACGGCGGTCAGGAGCCTCACGGATTAAAAGCCTGTTTCGATTCGCGCCATATGCTCACCGATCTGGTCGAAAGCGCCCGTTATGACATGTTGCAAGGCCGCCGGGTCGCCGTCGCCGATGTAGCGATGCCGAACGCCTCAGACGTGGAGCTGGTCCGGTATTTGCTGGACGAACGGCTGTTTACGGGGCTTACCGCTTATGCCGGCTGGAATACAGCCGGCAATACGCTCGGCACCTGCATCGCGCATGCGGTGGCGCGGACGCTGCAGACGATGGGCGCTTCCTCTTCCAATAAAACGGAGGCGGATACCGAGCATTATTCGTTTCTGCTCTCCAGGCTGATGGACGAATGGGGCTATCAGGCCCAGGCGAGAGGCGAAGTCAATGGCTGGATATCGGAGCAGGGTTTGAGCGGAAGTCCGTGGGATCTGGAGTCGGACTACGACCGGGTTAACTCCAAGGCCGCCGAGATCGTGCGTCAGCTGTTCGACAAGACGAAGCCGCAACTGCTCGGACCTGTGTTCCCTGCCGCCGGAGGGGCGGGCGGCGCGATCATCGGCGCGGAGCTGGACACGGTGCGGTTGCCGTGGAACCGGACGTTCGAGGCGGAGGTCCGTGTCCGGGTCTCGCTTGCGGATGACGGCGATCCAACTACAGTTTGACAAGTGGCGCCCGACACTGAAATAATGAAAGAAAAAGAAGCGCGGTGATAGCGATTGTCGTATACGCTCGAGTCCATAGCCAAACTGTCCGGCGTCTCCAGAGGGACCGTTTCGCGGGTCATTAACAATCAGCCCGGCGTGAAGCCGGCCGTCCGGGAACGCGTGCTGGGCGTAATAGCGGAAACAGGTTATGTGCCCAATCCCCAGGCGCGAAGCTTGGCCGGAGGCCGGACGGAAAATATCGGAGTTGTCGTATTCGGCAATAGCCCCCTGTTTTTGTCGCACCATCTATTTTTCGAAGTGCTGCAGGGTATCCAGAGCCATTCGACGCTGAACGCTTACGATCTGGTGCTGTTCTCCAACCGGAGCGACCGGGACGCCGAATATTGGAAAAGGATCGGCGACAAACGCAAAGTGGACGGGCTCATCATAATGGGGGAGCGGATTGAGGAGTCGTATTTGCAGTATTATTACGAGCGGGACATTCCGTTCGTATTGGTCGGCAAACGGCTAAGCGACAATATCCCGCTGTTCTGCGTGACGTCCGATTACCGGAAGGGCGCCTATGAAGGAACGAAGCATCTGCTCGATCAGGGACAACGCAAAATCGTTTTGATCCGGGGGCTGCTTAACACGTATCACGAGAACGAACGGTATGCCGGCTACGTGCAGGCGCTGGAAGAAGCCGGTCTGGCACCGGACGAGTCGCTCATGCTGTTCGGACAAGCCGAGAAGCAGACGGCTTACGCCGAGATGAGCCGGCTGCTGGAGGGCGGCGCAATGTTTGACGGCGTATTTTCCGGCAACGATCTGATGGCGTTCGGAGCGATCGAAGCGATGAAGGAGCGGGGACTGCGTATCCCGCAGGACGTCGCCGTCGTCGGGTACGACGATATCGAAGCGGCCCAATATTTCGCCCCACCGCTGACGTCTGTCCGGCAGGATAAGCGGAGGATCGGCCAGGAAGCGACGCAGCTGCTGATGAAACTGCTCCATAATCAGATCGACCGGTCCGTGCCAAGCGATATTATCATCGAAAGCAGGCTCGTGATCCGGGACAGCTCGCGAAGCCGTTAATGCGATCCTGTTGCGTTAGCCGGACAAGTTCAACGCCTTCATATACATCCGATCCATCCATCGATAACGACGAAGCCGTCTTCTCGTAGATTTTTCTACGAAGAAACGGCTTTTCTAGTATACTAATAAAGGTTGACAGGCTAGGCATCCTAATATATTATGGATTGACAATTAAACATACTAATCCTATGGGAATAATATACTAATATTGGTAGTTGCCGTCGTATGGAGGGAAAACCATGGAAACATTGCTGCAAGTGGATCAGATACTGACGGTTTTTCGTACGGAGGCAGGCGAAGTGACTTCAGTCGACCAGGTCAGCTTTGATCTGTACAAGGGCGAGACCGTCGCACTGGTCGGAGAATCCGGCAGCGGCAAAAGTGTGACGGCTCTGTCGATCCTCGGACTGCTCGGCAAAAACGGCCGGGTCAAGCAAGGGACGATCTCGCTTGAGGGCAGGCAGCTGCTGGAGGCGACTCCCGAACAAATGCGCCAAATCCGGGGCAACGAAATCTCGATCATTTTTCAGGAGCCGATGACTTCGCTTAACCCGGTGTTCTCGATCGGCAGCCAGCTCACCGAAGGAATCCGGATTCATAAAAAGTGGGGCAAAAAGCAAGCGCGGGAATACGCGGTCGGCTTGCTGAAGAAGGTCGGCATCTCCCGGGCGGAAGCGATTATGAAGGAGTATCCGCACGCTTTGTCCGGCGGGATGAGGCAGCGGGTGATGATCGCGATGGCGCTCGCCTGCCAGCCCCGTCTCGTCATTGCCGACGAACCTACTACCGCGCTGGATGTAACGATTCAGGCGCAAATCTTAAACGTATTAAAAGCGGCCAGACAAGAATACGGCCTGTCCATGCTGCTTATTACGCACGATCTCGGTGTCGTTGCGGAGATGGCTGACCGGGTGCTGGTCATGTACGCCGGACAAGTCGTCGAAGAAGCGGACGTGCATACATTGTTCGCAGCGCCGAAGCATCCGTATACGCAGGGCTTAATGGGCTCTATCCCGCGTCTCGATGCGCCTTCAGGCGAACGGCTGCCCGCCATCCCCGGGACGGTTCCGAGTCTGACCCGGATGCCGGAAGGCTGCCGGTTCCACAACCGGTGTCCTTATGCGGCTGACCAATGCCGTGCCGAACAGCCTCCCTTGCTTCCTGCAGGAGAACATCATTCGGCCCGCTGCTGGTTTGCAAACGACTTGGCGGCTGCGAACCGGCCGGGGGAACAGGAGGCCGGAAATGGACAAGTCCGTTGAACCGATTGAACAGATAGGATCGAATGCACAGATAGAACCGATCCGGCAGCCTTTGCTGCAAGTCGAGGCGCTCAAGAAATATTATCCGATCCGAAGCGGGTTGTTTCTAAAGCAAAAAGCGTTCGTCAAAGCGCTGGACGGGTTCTCGTTGTCCATCTACCCGGGTGAAACGGTCGGCTTGGTGGGGGAATCCGGCTGCGGCAAATCAACGGCCGGCAAGCTGATCGTCAGGCTAGAGGACCCGACGGAAGGAACGATCCGGTTCGAGGATCAGGATATTACGTCGCTCACCGGCAGCAAGATGAGAAGTATTCGCCAGCGGCTGCAGATCGTGTTTCAAGATCCGTATTCGTCCTTGAATCCGAGACAACGGATCGGCAGTCTGCTTGCCGAACCGCTGATCGTGCACGGGATGGAACGTGCGGCCGCTAACGTCCGGGCAGAGGAGCTGCTGGAGCTGGTCGGCTTGTCGAAGGCGCACAAGCACCGCTTCCCGCACGAATTCTCAGGCGGACAAAGACAGCGGATCGGGGTGGCGAGGGCGATCTCGCTGAACCCGAAGCTGATCGTCTGCGACGAGCCGGTATCGGCGCTTGATGCGTCCATTCAGGCGCAAATTTTGAACTTGCTTAAAGATTTGCAAAACCAGTTCCAATTCTCTTACTTATTTATCGCGCACGGCCTGGGAGCCGTCCGGTATATAAGCGACCGGATCGCGGTTATGTATTTGGGCAAAATCGTAGAGATCGCCAAAACGGAAACGTTGTTCCGCGCTCCCCGGCACCCGTATACGAGAGCGCTGCTGGACGCGTATCCGGTGCCCGACCCGAAGCAACGGGGAAAGGAGCGGGTCGTGCTGGAGGGGGAAGTCCCCAGCTCGGTGAATCCGCCGTCCGGATGCCGGTTCCGCACGAGATGCCCTTTCGCGCAGCCTGTATGCAGCGAGCTGGAGCCTGAACTTGCGGGCAGCGGGGATCATGTGGCGGCCTGCCACTTCCCGCTTCATTAAACGAACCGCGACACGAAGGAGAGAAACGCTCATGATGGCATACGTGGTACGCAGGGTCCTTCTCGCGATCCCCGTGCTGTTCGGCATAACGGTTATAAATTTCATTATTATCAATCTGTCGCCCGGCGATCCGGTAGACATGTACATCGATCCGCATACGACGGAAACCGAGATCGCGCTCAAGAAAGAGCAGCTTGGTCTCAACGAGCCGCTTTGGGTCCAATACTTCTTATGGCTCGGCAATATGCTGAAAGGGGATTTCGGGTATTCGTTCAGCTCGTACGAGCCGGTGACGACGATACTGCTGGAGCGGATCGGACCTACGCTGCTGCTGATGGGAGCGGCGATTGCAGTCGCCTATCTCATCGCCATTCCGATCGGCATGATCAGCGCGATCCGGCCTTATTCCAAGCTCGACTATTCGATTACCGGCCTGTCGTTCCTGGGGATCTCGATCCCGAACTTCTTCCTCGGCTTAACGGTCATTTACTTATTCTCGCTTCATTGGCAGCTGCTGCCGTCGGGCGGTATGAGAACGCTGGGAGGCGACGAAGGAATCGGCGATTTGCTGCAGCATCTGGTGCTGCCGGCCCTCGTATTAAGCACGGGGATTGCGGGACAGATGGTCCGTTATGTGCGGGCGAGCATGCTTGAGGTGCTTGGACAAGATTATTTGCGGACGGCGAAGGCCAAGGGCGTCAAGCCTTTTTACGTGGTCGTCAAGCACGGGTTCCGCAACGCGCTCATCCCGGTCATTACGGTGATCGGTCTCGATATCTCGGTATTGATCGGCGGCTCGGTCATTACCGAGAAAATGTTCCAATGGCCCGGGATGGGTCAGTTGACGATGCAGGCCATATTGTCCCGGGACTATCCGGTCCTGATGGCGATCAACTTATGGGCGGCCGTCGTCGTCCTGACCGTTAATTTAATTACCGATATTTTATATTCGTATGCGGACCCGCGCATCCGTTACCGATAGAAGGGAGGGGGAGGTTTTATGCAACAGCAACAGCGGAAGACAGATCCGGCAGCCGCTGCCGGCTCCCTTCCCGGACAGCCGTGGACGGATGCGGACGAGGGAAGCGGGAGATCGGGATGGGCCCGGTTCCGGCAGCACCGGCTGGCGGTGGCCGGTCTGGCGTTTATGATAGTGCTGACCGCAGTTGCGCTGCTCGCCCCTTGGCTGGCGCCGCACGATCCGTATGAGGTCACGGCGGTTTTCCAGGGAGCGCCGTCGGCGGACTACCTACTCGGTACCGACCAGATCGGCAGGGATGTGTTCAGCCGGCTGATCTACGCTTCCCGGGTATCGCTGCTGGTAGGCATCGGCGCGGTCGCCATCTATATGGTCATCGGCACGCTGCTCGGCTTGCTGGCCGGTTATTTCGGCGGCTGGGTCGATACGCTGATCATGCGGCTAGTCGATATTATGATGTCGTTTCCGGCGCTGCTCGTGATCCTCGTACTGGTCAGCATTGTCGGACCGAGTTTGTTTAACGTCATTCTGGTGCTCGGGCTGCTTGGCTGGCCGGCGGTTACGAGAATTGTGCGCGGCAGCGTGCTTACCATCAAGCAGGCCGATTACATCAAAGCGGGTATCGCCTTGGGGCTGCCGACCCACCGACTGTTATTCCGCCATATTTTGCTGAACGCGTCGGCGCCGATTCTGGTCAAAGCGACCTTCGGCGTAGCGACGGCGATCTTGACGGAAGCTTCGCTCAGCTTCCTCGGCGTAGGCGTTCAGCCGCCGACGGCGAGCTGGGGCAATATGCTGACCGAAGCGCAAAGCCTGACGACGCTTGCCAACCAGTACTGGTTATGGGTTCCGCCTGGACTGATGATCGTACTGACGGTTCTGTCGGTAAACTTCATCGGCGACGGCATTTGCGACACGCTCGATCCGAAGAGTATAAGCTAACGGTTTATGGTTCACCACATAGATGTCGTCTTCCTGCGAAGAGGACTCCATAGACACAATTTAAGAAAAAGAAGGGGACCGTACACATGAAACCTCTGTTCAAATCAGCCGCCATTCTGCTTCTGTCCACATCGCTGCTCCTGGCTGCCTGCTCGTCCAAAAATTCGGGACAAACGCCGGAAGCCGGCGGTGCAACCGGCGAATCGAAGGGCAAGCCGAAAATCGTCAACGTGGGCGTCTTTAATGCCCCGATCTCGTTTAACCCGTTGATCAGCTCCAAAGACTTGTCGTCCGCGGAAATCGGCACGATGCTGTTCGAGCCGCTGCTGAACCGGATTCAGCCGCTGGAGTTTTTGCCCCAGCTCGCGGAGTCGTTCGATACGAAGGATAAACAAACGTACACGGTCAAGCTGAATGCCAAAGCGAAATGGACTGACGGCAAGCCGGTAACGACCGATGACGTCGCGTTCACGCTGCTGCTGATCGCCAATCCGAAGGCCGAATCGAGCCTCGGCTCCAGCATTTCGTTTCTGGAAGGTGTAAACGGGGACGGCAAGCTGGAGGACGGCAAAACCGACATATCGGGATTCAAAGTCATCGATGCCCAGGCGTTCGAGCTGAAAGCGAAAACGCCGACAGACCCTAACATAATTAAGGAGCAGTTCGGCATGAAGTTCAAGCCGCTGCCGAAGCATGTGCTGAAAGACGTGAAGCCTGAGGAGCTCGCGAAGCATCCGTTCATGCAAAAGCCCGACGTCACGAGCGGAGCGTTCAAATTCGTCCAATACCAGAAAGATCAATACGTAGAGCTTGCCGCGAACAAAGAGTATTACCGCGGAACGCCGAAGCTGGACAAAATCTTTGTCAAAATAATGCCTAGCGCCAACCTCGTAGCCCAGCTGCAAAGCGGGGAAATCGATATGAACTACGGGCTGGGCATCGGCAATCTGCCGGACCAGGACTTCGAGACGGTGAAGAAAAACGCGAACCTGCGCACGAAGCTGGAGCCTCAAGTGGGGATTCAGGGAATGATGATCAATACGAAGACAATCCCGGACGTGAAGGTGCGCCAGGCGATCGCCTACGCGACGAACCGCCAGCTCATTGTCGACAACCTGATGAAGGGCGACGCAGAAATTTTCGATAGCGTGTATCCGTCCTTAAGCGCGTACCAGAACAAATCGCTCAAGCCGACTCCGTTCGATCCGGAGAAAGCGAAAGCTCTGCTGAAAGAAGCCGGATGGGATGCGAACAAGGAGCTTGATTTCGTCGTACCGGCAGGCAACCTGATCCGCGAGCAATCGGCGCAAATTATCGCTGAAAACTTGAAGGCGGTTGGCATCAAGACGAAAATCAGCAAGTACGATTTCGCGACGGTCAGCCAAAAATCGCTCAAGCATGAATTCGATCTGCTGCTCACCGGCATGTACATGAATATCGACCCGGATTCGTCCGCGTATTATCACAGCAAGGGCAACAGCAATTCGCCGGCGTACAGCAATCCGGAAGTCGACCAGCTGCTCGAGAAGGGCAAGTCGGAAGCGGACGAGAAGGTGCGCAAGCAGATTTACGATCAAGTTCAGGTTATCGTCCAAAAAGATATGCCGCTGCTCACGCTGTATTACAACCCGACGCTGATCGCGGTCAACAAACGGGTGACGAAAGGCGAACCGCGCCTGTTCGGAACGACTTATGACGTGCATGAGTGGGACGTAGCGCAATAAGACGGCAAGACGACAAGACGAGGACGGCTCGTTCGCCTTGTTCCGCCGCACTGGCCGGGACAGGGTGAACGTCTTGCACAAGAAGAGAGAAAGGGTGAGCGGTATGGCTCAAGCGAAAAAACAAATTCAAGTGACTGCACAGTGGCTCGGCCGGCGCCGCTTCGAAGCGAAAGGCCCGAGCGGATACCCGCTAGTGATGGATTCGAATACGGAGAACGGCGGCGACGGTTCGGGCAACAGCCCGCTGGAGCTCGTGATCATGGGCTTGATCGGCTGCATGGGCATCGGCGTAACCAAGCTGCTCGAGAAAATGCGTCAATCGCTCGAGTCGCTCGAGATTACGGCGGACGGCATTCGCGCCGACGAGATCCCGCACGGGGTGACGGAGGTGCACCTTACCTTCGACGCCAAGGGCGAAGTGGCCGCTTCCCGGATCTGGCAGGCGATCAAGCTTGAGGCGGAGCAGTATTGCCCGGTTGCCGCTTCCTTGAAGGCGGCGATTATTCCGCACCTCGTGCTTAACGGCGTCGAGACCGCGCCGCCTGCGGACAGCACGGAGCCGGAGCCTTCCTGATTACGATCAGCAAGGGCAGCAAATGATGTTTTATGATGAAGCCGATACCGTCCAGCCTCTGGATCAGGTATCGGCTTTGTATGTGTTCAGGAAGTTAATCATTTCGCGGTTTACGACGGTCGCCTGCTCGACGGTCAGACAGTGGCCGGCTTGCGGGATTATTCGGATATGGGCATGGGGGAGGAGTCCGGCCGCTTTCCGCCGTACGGTCTCCGGGTTGCAGATCACTTCGTGATCGCCGATTAGAAGTAATACGGGAGCTTCGAATCCCGCCCAAGCATTGTCCGGATATACGCCGGGAAAAACAGCAAACTGCGAGCGGCAATAAGTATAAGCGGCCGTTACCATCTCCATGACATCCGGCGGCAGCGAATTCCCGGGCGCACAAAACCAGCTCCAGGCGCGTTTGATCAGCCGGGGAGCGGGCATCAGCATAGCCGGGTAGACATACCTCAGCAGCTTGAGAATAGGGGCGGGCTGAAACGTTGCAATAGGCGCGAGCAAAAGGAGCCGGCTGATTTTGTAGGGCCGTGCCAGCGCATAACCTGCGCACAACCAGCCTCCCATGGAGTGACCGACCAGAGTCATCGGCCCGGCGGTTAAGGCGGCGGCGACTTGATCCAGCCAATCGATCGCGTCGCCGGGCGAACGGATGCGTCTGGTTACCGTGCTTTTGCCGAAATCCCCGGGGACGTCGATGCAGTATGTGCGGTACGCTTGCAGCTCGTTGATCGTCGGATACCAGATCGACGAATTAACCGTCATTCCGTGAACGAACAGCAACGGCTCGCCGTTCCGCGGACCGCTGGCTATAACGTGACAAGCGCCGTAAGTGGTGGAGATCGTAAACACCTCGTACGGGCAGCTCCAGCTTTTCATCACGGTATCGTAAGCATTCAGCAGCTTTGGGGAGTCCGATTCTCTTTTATAGATCGACAGCGGTCTAGTCAATGGAACTCCTCCCGGCAGAAGGGCGATCGATTGCTCCAGGTTGCAAGGACGACTTCAGCAGCCGCTTGAGCAGCTCGAATTGATCCTGAATCCGGATGCGTTCATCCCCGGTAATAATGCTTTCCACGAAGATGCCGTCCAAATACGAGATCAGGAAGTGGATCAGCGTATCGGAAGATTGGACCGGTTGAAATTCACCGCTGCGGATTCCGCTGTCGATCAGAGCTTTGATGCTGTCATAGACGGCGTTATAACGCTCGGCGATCATTTGCTTGCGGAGTTCGTCCCGTCTTCCCACGATAAAAAACTCGTACAAACAAGGAGCTAATCCGGATTCCGCCAGCCCGGCCCGCTTCTGTTGATGATCCAGAAACGAGGCGAGAGCATCCCAGCATCCTGCCGCTTGGTTTGCGTCGATATCTACCTCCATCGCTCCATACTGCCGTTTCAGCAGCTCGTAGAACAGCTCTTCCTTGCTTGAGAAATACATATATACTCCGCCGAAGCTCCGGCCGGTCTCGGCGACGATGTCTTTCATGGTTGCGGCCTCGTAGCCTTGACGTCCAAATACGGTTTTGGCCGCTTGGAGAATATCGTTTTTTACCGTTTCTTTTTGTTGGTCGCTAATTTTGGGCATAAGCTTCACCTCGATAAAATAAACGAGAACCTTCTCGCTTAATATTATAGCGAGAGACTACTCGTTTTACAAGGGGCATGGATTCCGGCCTAACGCATCGCCGGTGAATGCAAAAAAGGGTGCAAGCTTATCGCTGCACCCCGGTGAGGATTGAACTTATTTATGGAGCATCTGGAATACTTGCTCGACGTCTTTGTCGCCGCGTCCCGACAAGTTGATGATCAGGATCTGGTCCCCGCTCATCGTCGGAGCCAGCTTCTTCGCGTGAGCGACGGCATGCGAGCTTTCCAGCGCCGGGATAATCCCTTCCGTACGCGACAGCTCCTGGAACGCTTCCAGTACTTCTTCGTTCGTCACGGTGACGTATTCGGCCCGGCCGGACACTTTCAAGTGGCTGTGCTCCGGTCCGATGCCCGGATAGTCAAGTCCGGCTGCGATCGAGTAGGTAGGCTTCGGATTGCCGTCCTCGTCGAGCAGCACGAGGCAGCGGAAGCCGTGGATGACGCCCGGCACGCCTTGGGTCAGCGTAGGGGCCTGGTCCGGTTCGACGCCGATCAGGCGGACGGACGGCTCGTCGATGTAATGCGCGAACGCGCCGATCGCGTTGCTGCCTCCGCCTACGCAGGCGAGTACCGCGTCAGGCAGACGGCCTTCCTTCTCCAAGATTTGCCGTTTCGATTCTTCGCTTACGATGGATTGGAAATGCTTGACCATCGTCGGGAACGGGTGAGGGCCTACGGCGGAACCAAGCAAATAAAACGTCGTTTTGTAATTTTCTACGAGATCGTTCAAAGCTTCGTCTACCGCGTCTTTCAGCCGGGCTTGTCCTTTCGTAACCGGAACGACCTTCGCTCCGAGCAGCTCCATCCGGAATACGTTCAGCGCCTGACGGCGGGTATCTTCCGCTCCCATGTAGATGACGCATTCCATATCGAACATCGCACACGCCGTCGCGGTAGCCACGCCGTGCTGGCCGGCGCCGGTTTCCGCGATGACCCGCTTGGCGCCCATCCGTTTGGCGAGCAAGATTTGGCCGACCACGTTGTTGATCTTGTGGGCTCCGGTATGATTCAAGTCTTCCCGCTTCAAGTATATTTTCGCTCCGCCCCATTTTTTCGTCAGCTGCGCCGCGAAGGTAAGCGGATTTTCGCGTCCCACATATTCTCGCAAATAATAGTTCAACTCTTCCTTGAACTCCGGGTCGTCCTTGTACTTGTAAAATTGAGCGGTCAAGTAATCCATAGCTTCCTGCAGCATCGGAGGGATGAAACTGCCGCCAAACTCTCCGAAATATCCTTCACGCACGTCCTGTTGACTCATGTGCAAACGCCTCCAAATCATTACAAGTATAAGTCCCGTTCTCATCTTAATGAATGCCGGTCCGGTTTGTCAAAGCAAATTGTAGCCGCCGCGGCAGGACGGCTCCGGAAGGCCGAAAAACCTCCCGGGCTCTGGGGTTGCCCGGAAGGTTTCGTTCGGTCGGTCGGTTGCGGTTACCCGCTCATTACTTGCTGCCCGATTTGATTTTGGCGATTTCCTTCTCCGCTTCTTCCGCCGCTGTCCGCAGGGCGGTATTGACGTCGACTCCGCCTTTCGTGAGCGTATACATCATTTTCTCGAACTGCAGGGCGACTGTACGGTTGTGCTGTGCTGCTACGAACGGGGCGGCCGGTTTACTGATCAGAAGAGATTTGACGTTTTTGCCCTTCAAGTTCGGGTTATCCTGTCCATACACATCTTTTACCTGTTTGTTATTAATGACAGGCAAGCCCAAAGCTTGTTTCGCGATATGCGTCTGCATCTCGTCGCTCGTCATGTAGGAGATCGCATCGAAGGCCGCTTCCTTATGCTTGCTAATGCTTGTGATATAGGCTAGCGTCAGCATCGACTGCGCCCCTACGCCGCGCTTGTCGCTGAATTCGGGGAGTTGAACCACATCCCAGTTCACTTCCTGCGGTGTCGTAGGAATCGTATAGGCGTACATGGCAGCGGTTTTGCTTTTTAGGAACAAGTTGGAGATCCCGGAGAACGAGCCTTCCTTCGTCACGTTGCCCGGAATTTCATAAAACCGGGATAAATTTCTCGTGAAAGCGGCCCATTTCTCATCCGTATGAATGATCGGCTTGTCGGTTTTCGGATCGATGAAGCCTAGCGATTGCTGGTTCAGCCAGCCCATATTGTAGAACTGCGTAATAAATCCTCTGTATTCGGTTCCGTCCACCGTACGCGTCATCTGTTTGGCCAGCTCATAGGTTTCGTCCCACGTCATGCCGTCCTTCGGGTACGGTTTGCCGAATTGATCGAAGATGTCTTTGTTGTACATGAGACCGAGGGTATTCATCCGAAAGGGAAGCGCATACATTCCGCCGCCTGACAACGTTTGCACCGCTTGGAGGATGCTGGGATCAAGCTGGGACAAATCATATTTGTTTTTCTTGATCAGCTCGCTCATATCGTATTCGAATTTAAAAGGAGCGATCAGCCTGTAGTGATTCAGGTCCGCATTCAGCATAACGTCGATAGGATCACCTGCGGCAATCATGGACGTAATATGCGCTTCCGGATTCGTATCGGGAGAGGAGACAAATTTTATCGTAATATGAGGATATTTTTTTACGATCAAGTTCCCGTATTGCTCCATGAACGTTTCCGGGAGCACGCCTGCGCTCGGATCGTAAAACGTAAGCGTTACCGGCTCTTTAGGTTTCTCGGCCTGGCTCTCGCCCTGAACTTCCGCCGGCTTGCTTCCCCCGGAGCATCCGAACAATACGGCCGCTGTCAGCGATAGGACCCCTGCTGTTTTCAAGCTCTGTCTGAACATGCTTGATCTCTCCCTTTTTGGTAAATTTAACTTGTGTAAGCGCTGTATTTAATACTACAATAGAAACCAGAATCGAGTGCGACATTGTTTAAGCGCCATCGGTCACTTTTTTACCAGTTGTATGTTCCAATGGGTCGTTCGATATCGGAATCCACTTCTGAATAGAGAGGCGAAGCGGCATGAGCACGAAGAAAGTACCGATCTATGAAGACTTTGTCGGCGGCGTTCCAAATCTGATTATTGGCAACGAGCGGTTTTATATCGATATCCGTGATTCGCGCCATTCTTATTTGCACCACCACAATTTTGCAGAGATCTCGTTTTTCTTTGAAGGCAGCGGGGTTGAGACGATCAACGGGGTGGAGTATGAGCTGAAGCAGGGCAGTGTAACGGTCATTCTTCCCCACCATATGCATATCATCAGGACTGATAAGGAGCGACAGCTTCGCAAATATTGCTGCATGTTCGATCTGCAGCTGTTGTCGGGGATGAAGGAAGACAGCTGGTTTTCGCGGATGCTGTACGGAATCGGTTCGGGCACGCCTTCGTCGGTGCGCTTCAAAGGCCAGGAGAGCGAACGGATGGAAGGAATCTTCGGCCATCTGCTGCAGGAGTTCCATAATACGAGCAGTCCCGGACGGCCGAATATGATCAAGGCGAAGCTGAACGAAGCGATGCTGCTGTTTATCCGCAAAGGGCTGGACGTCGCCTCCTCTTCGGGTTCCCGAACCTCGTCGCCGTCGGCCGAAGAGACGCCGCTGTTATGGCCGATTTTAAAATATTTGCATACGCACTGCACCGAGAAGCTGACGTTGACCGAGCTGTCCAGCCAGTTCCATCTGAGCGTGCCGTATATGAGCCGTTTTTTCAAAGAGCACGTCGGTATGGGGTTTGTCGAGTATTTGCACCGGCTGCGCATCCAGCGCGCCACCAACATGCTGCTGTACACGGATAAGACGATTACCGATATCGCCTATGAGGTGGGGTTCGACAATTCCCGCACGTTTTCCCGCGTCTTTCGGGAGCAGAAGGGCCGCTCGGCCCGGGAGTACCGCCTCGTACAAATGAAATAATCCATCTACTAGGAGCCCCGGGAGGGCTTCTTTTTTGTTTTATCAGCAATTATATCGTTGTAGTGGCTCTAAATCTCGGTAAACGCCAGCGTCAAAGACGCCGGTAGGCGTTTATCCTTGTTTCTTAAAATGTCGTTATCGATGTTTAGTATTAGTTATTTATTGAGAAAATAAGTTCGAGTAAGCTGGAACCGAGGCTAAATAAAACCTATCGATGGAGGGTCAACATGAAACATATACAAGGGAAGCGCGTGTTATCGGTCGGCGTTACCGCTTTGCTTACGGCCGCTTTGGCAGCCGGCTGCGCAGGGGGAACGAATAACAATACAAACCAGGGCGCTCAGCCGGGAGGAGGAGCCGCAGCGGGGGACAAGCCGTTCCAGGGCAAAAGCATTACGTTCGTCACGGCGAACCATCCGTGGGGCGAGGCGATCAAGCCGCTGCTGCCGGAATTCGAAGCGAAGACGGGCATGAAGGTGAATGTGCAGAGCTTCTTCGAGGATCAGCTCACCCAGAAGCTGACCGTGCAGTTTACGGCCAACTCCGCGACGCCGGACGTCTTCATGTACCGCCCGCTGCAGGAAGGCAAGCTGTTCTACAAAAACGGCTGGGTAAGTCCGCTGGATGAATTCCCGAACAAGGACGCCAGCTACG
This sequence comes from Paenibacillus sp. MAH-35, assembly GCF_058135425.1. Classification (NCBI taxonomy): domain Bacteria; kingdom Bacillati; phylum Bacillota; class Bacilli; order Caryophanales; family Paenibacillaceae; genus Paenibacillus; species Paenibacillus sp. MAH-35. The sequence goes on along the minus strand of NZ_JBYUPU010000003.1, from coordinate 112,598 downwards.
ACTTCGCCGATTTCTCCAAATCCTCGATCGGTTCGGTAACCGTCGACGGCAAGCTGGCGGGCATTCCGATTATCACGGAGCAGGAGATTTTATACTACCGCAAAGACTTGTTGCAAAACGCAGGCATTGCCGTTCCGAAAACGATGGACGAACTCGTGGCCGCAGCGAAGAAGCTTCACGACCCGTCCAAGGAAATATACGGCTTCGTCGCCCGGGGACAGCGTTCGCCGCTCGTTACGCAAGTGTCGTCGTTCGTCTTCTCCGAAGGAGGCGACTTCCATAACGGCAACAAAGCGACGATTAATACGCCGGAAGCGATCAAGGCTTTTACGACGTACGGAACGCTGCTGAAGGACTACGGCCCTCCGGGAGTGCTGAATATGTCCTGGCCGCAGGCGTTCGGGATTTTCGCCCAAGGCAAAGTCGCCTTCATCACCGATGCGAACTCCTTGTACGGAAACGTGACCGATCCGGAGAAATCGAAGGTGTCCGATAAAGTCGGCTTCGCGATGTTCCCGGGCGGGGCAGGCGGCTCCAAGCCTTACAGCATCACGTCCTGGGGACTGGCGATGAACTCCAAAACCGCGAACAAGGAAGCGTCGTGGGAATTCATCAAATGGGCGACCAGCAAAGAAGTCGTGCTGAAAACGCAGCAAGCCGGCAATCCGGGCGCGCGCGCATCCGTATGGGATATGGCCGAAGGGGTAACCGGTTTCCCGGCCGAGCTCGTTCCGATCATCAAGGAAAGCGCCAAAGTCGGCGTCGACCACGACCGGCCGGTTGTGATCAGCGTCGGCGAAGCGCGGGATGCCGTAGGCGAGATCGTTCAGCAGGTTATGGCCGGACAAACGAACATTAAAGAAACGGCCGACAAGGCGAACGCCGCCCTTCAGGCGATCATGGATAAAGACAACGCCAAATAACAGCCGCTCAGCCGGTTATCCGTTCAAAAGGGTCAGCCAATGACCCTTTTTAACACTAAGAGTTGCTGTAACGTGTACGAGTGAAATAACAAGGAAAGAGCAATCCTAACAACAACGAAAACAGTTTCGTCGAAAGGCTTCGATCCGAAGCTTTTCTTCTTGTTCGATTTCCGAATTTGCAAGAAAGGTGGGAGTGACCCCCGTGCAATACAACTGGTTCGACCGGAATTTGAAATGGATCTACACCTTGCCCGCAGTGGTGTTCGTACTCATCATGATGCTGTTCCCGATTATCTACACGGTACGGATCAGCTTCTTCGAATGGAGCATGTCGGCGACGACGCCTCCGAAATGGGTCGGGTTAAGCAACTATATGGCGCTGCTGAACGACGGACGGTTTTGGCACGCGGTCTGGGCTACGTTTTATTTTACGATCGTGGCGCTGGTAATCCAGGTCGTTCTCGGCGTCGCGATCGCCGTGCTGCTGTCCCGTCAATTCAGGGGCAAAAACCTCGTGAAAACGGTATTTTTGCTTCCGATGGTCGCAACGCCGGTAGCGATGGGTCTCGTCTGGATGCTGATCTACGAACCGACGATCGGCGCGGCCAATATGATGCTGAAGTCGCTTGGCTTTAAGCCGCTGCTGTGGCTGGCTTCGACCAGCGAAGTCATTCCGTCGCTCATCATCGTCGACGTCTGGCAGTGGACCCCGATGATCTCGCTGATCGTTATGGCGGGCATCGCGACCCTGCCCAGCGATCCGTATGAAGCGGCCGATGTGGACGGAGCGAACGCCTGGACCAAGTTCACGAATATTACGCTTCCGCTGCTGAGACCGACGATTCTCGTCGCAGCCATGCTGCGGCTCATCGACGTTCTGAAGACGTTCGACATTATCTATGCAACGACCCAGGGCGGACCTAACTTCGCCTCCGAGACGCTGAATTTGTACGGCTACGTGCTCGGATTCCAGTATTTCAAGCTGGGGATGGCTTCCGCGCTGCTGGTACTGTTCTTCGCCCTTGTATTGGGACTGACGCTGTTTATGATCTGGATGCGTAAACGATTGGAGGCGGCGGCATGATGAGAAAGAAAAGAGGCGTCAATCTGCTGCTTTCCCTGTTGACGCTGCTTGTGTTGTTCGTATTTGCTTTCCCGTTCGTCTGGATGCTGATCGCGTCCTTTAAGACGCAATCGCAGATTATGTCTACGGAAAACATCCTGATCTTCGAGCCTACGTTCAAAAACTATTTGAGCGTCTTCCGGGAATACGACTTCCTGGAGTTTATATGGAACAGCTTGATCGTCGCCGTAGGCTCCACGCTGCTGTCGCTTCTGCTCGGCCTGCCTGCGGCTTATGCGATCGCCAGACACCATCTGCACAAGCTGGGACTCGTGATTCTCGTGGCGCGGATTATCCCCGGGATAACGTTCCTGATCCCGTGGTTTATCCTGTTCTCCCAGATCAATCTGGTCGATACCTACACGTCGCTGATTTTGAGCCATATGCTGGTCGGGCTGCCGTTCATCATCTGGATCATGATCTCGTTTTTCGAGGCGCTGCCGACCGAGATCGAAGAAGCCGGGCTGATTGACGGATGTACGCACCATGAAGTGTTCCTGCGGATCATCCTGCCGATATCTGGTCCCGGGGTTATTACTTCGTCGTTGCTGTCGTTCATCTTCTCGTGGAACAACTTCATGTTCTCGATCATTCTCGCCGGGGACAAGACGAAGACGCTTCCGATCGCGGTGTTTAATTTTATGTCGTATTCGGAAATCAACTGGGGCGCCCTGATGGCGGCGGCTTGTATCATTACGCTGCCCGTGCTTATCATCGCGCTGCTCGCCCAGAAATATATCGTTAGCGGCCTGGCTGCCGGCGCCGTCAAAGGATAATGGGTTCTTCGCGGTTTTTTTTGTACCGGATCAACATTTTCGGCAAAATCGTCCTGATGGTCGTGCTGCTGCTCGCACCGGTTTTGATCCTGTACAGCTTCTCCAACCGGATCACGAATCAGGTCGTTCACGAGCAGTTGCAGTCGTCCAACCTGAATCAGCTGTCGGTGTTTATGCACCAGGTCGATTCGGCGATCGACAATTTATCGATGTTTCCGGTTATTTTAGGGCAGGACCCGCATATCCGCGATTATTTGGACCGCAGTCATGTGGGGCTAACTGATCTGTTGAAGGAACAGGGGCGGATTACCGAGAAGCTCGGCCTGCAAAGCGTGTCGAGCGGCTGGTCCAACGATTTGACGATCGTGTTCCCCGGGGAGCGGAAAGTGCTCTCGTCGAACATTTATTTAAACGGGGGAACGGACTGGCCGTGGGACGAGCGGGTCCGCAGCGGCTGGACGTACGGGAAAGACCGCTCGCGCGGTTATCCTACCGATGCGTTTATCCGCGAGGTGGCCGAGCCGGCGGGCGCCAGGACGGCGGGGGAAGCGGCCGCCTTGTACCAGATCAGCGTGCCGGTGCAAAATTTGAACGAGCTGCTCGACGTATTCAAGAAAGACAAGGACAGCGATCCGTTTCTGTTTCACCCGGATTATGCACCGCTTACAAGCAGCACCGCCTCGGATGAGAAGGTGAAGGATATCGTCCGCCTGCTCGGCGGGCAAACGCTTAAGGAGCAAGGGCAGGAACGGTTTGCGATTGCAGGCGAAGACTATCTGATCAGCTACGTCCGCTCGAAGCATCTCGGCTGGTATTTGACCGATTACGCCCCCGTGGAACAGGTGCTTCTGCCGATTACGAAAACGGGCTACTTGTTTTACGGGTCCGTCGGCCTGCTTCTACTGATGGGGCTGCTTGCTTCGTTTTTGCTGTACCGCAATGTGCAAATTCCGATTATCAATCTCGTACGCAGCATGCAAAGGCTGAAGCGGGGCGATTTATCGGCCCGGATCGGCTACCGCTCGAAAAATGAGTTCGACTACCTGATTTTGCGTTATAACGAAATGGCCGAACAGATCCAGGTGCTGGTGGAGGACGTGTACGCAGAGAAGCTTCGCGCGCGGGAAGCGACGCTGAAGCAGCTGCAATCGCAAATTCATCCGCATTTTTTGTACAACTCGTTATTTTTTATTATTAATTCGGCGATGATCGATGACCGGGACTCGGTTGTGGCGATGGCGCAAAATTTGGCCGAGTTTTACCGGTATACGACCCGGGTGGACCGGGAGACGGTCACGCTGAAGGATGAGCTTGATTTTATCGGTCATTATTTGGAAATTCAAAATTTGCGGATGCGCCGGCTGGAATACGAAATTGCCGTGCCTGCGGGAATGATGGACGAGGTCGTGCCCCGGCTTATTATTCAGCCCTTGGTCGAAAACGCCATCATCCACGGAATCGAGCGCAAGCCGGGCAGCGGGCGGATCGTCATCCGCGGAGAGCAGGATGAGGACTTTAACCGGATCGTCGTGCAGGATAACGGAGCCGGGGCGGCGGAGGAGGAGCTGCAGTCGCTTCGCCGGGAGCTCGGACAGCAGGTCCCGGACGATATCGGCTGCGGAACCTGGAACGTGCACCGGCGGCTCTTTTATCAATTCGGCGAAGGCTCGGGCCTCTCGTTCCACCCGGTGCCGGAAGGCGGGCTCAAGGCCGTGCTGACCTGGCGGCGGAAAGCAATCAGGCCCGGCGGCGACCCGGACGGGAGAGGAGCTTCCTAGATGGTGCAGCTGCTAATCGTGGATGACGAGATCCATGTGGTGGAACGGCTGACCTCCACGATCGATTGGAGCGAGGTCGGCGTCGAGCAAGTGTACGGCGTCCATTCCGCTGAGGAGGCGCTCGCCCTGCTCGAGCGGATGTCCATCGACATTGTGTTGTCGGATATCCGGATGCCCGGGTTGTCCGGCTTGCAGTTGATCGGAGAGATCCGGCGGCGGTGGCCGAAAACCAAATGTATTTTGTTGTCCGGGTTTTCGGATTTCCAGTATGCGAAGGAAGCGATCCTCCACCAGAGCGAGGATTACTTGCTCAAGCCGGTAACGGAGCGGGATCTCGTGGATACGGTCCGGCGGGTGATGGACAAGATGAAGCGGGAGTGGGAGGAGGTCGTCTCCAAGCAGCGGCTCGCGTACACGCTGAAGGAGCACCTGCCGCTGCTGCGCGGCAATCTGCTGAACGACCTGCTGCAAGGACGCAAATTGTCCGAGTCGTCGTTAAGTGACAAGATGCAGATGCTGGAAATGACCGATTATAACGGAAAGCGGTTCGCCCTGATGACGATTCGGCTGGAGGAATATTTTCTTCAGTACGACGCCCACAGCTTGTCACTGATGGAGTATGCGATCGGCAACATGGTGGAGGAGCTGTTCGGGGGGCGGTTCGACAGCTGGTATGCGAAGGATGCCCACGACTACCTCGTGTTCGTCCTCACAGGCAAGCCCGGCACGGACGGCGGGGAAGATTCCGTCTGGCTGGAGCGCACCGCGTCGTTGCTGCAGGCGGCGGTGAACCGGTACCTGAAAGGGAAAATATCGGTGCTCGTCAGCTGCTGGGGGACGTTCCCCGCCGATCTGTTCGGCTTGTACAGCCGGTCGGTGGAAGCGTTCCGCCGCACGGTCGGCAGCGAGCAGGAGCTGTTCCTGCGGCTGGACGACGAGCCGTTGTCCACGGAGATCGAATCGCTGCAGACGTTGTACGAGCCTCCGTCGTTTATTCATTTGCTGGAGGCGGCCAGATGGGACGGCATCGAAGAGAAGCTGAAGAGCGTCTTCGCGGAGCTGGAGCAGCGGTATGCGGAATCGCAGGAGCATCTGCTCGAAGCTTATTTCTGCATTGCCTCCGCGTATGCGTATATCGCTCACAAGGGCGGCCGCCGTTTATCGTCCGTGATCGGAGCGGACTATGACAAGATGACGCGCGGGACCCCGTTTCGCTCGGTGAACCAGCTGAAGGAATGGTCACTGCTGACGCTGAACCGGATTCGCGACGATATGGCCCGGGATACGCAGCATTCCAGAGCTTCGGTCATCAACAACATCCGCTCCTTCGTGGAGCAGCGCATCTCGGAGGACGTCTCACTGCAGTCGATTGCCGATTACGTCCATCTGCATCCGGTATATGTCTCCAAAATCTACAAGCTGGAGACGGGCGACAACCTGAGCGATTATGTGCATCGCGTCCGGATGGACAAGGCGGAATATATGCTGCGCAGCGGACAGGATAAAATCTATGAAATTGCCGCCAGACTCGGGTATCAGCGGCCTCATTCCTTTAATCACGCGTTTAAGAAGCAGTTTGGGATGACGCCGCAGGAATATCGCGACACCTATTCATAAGGGAGGGTTCCTAAACCGATGAAAATTACGAAGATGGAGCTGTTTAAAGTTCCGCCGAGATGGCTGTTTCTGAAAGTGGAAACCGACGAAGGCATATCCGGATGGGGCGAGCCGGTCGTCGAAGGGAAGGCCGATACGGTCCATGCCGCCGTGACGGAGATGAGCGACTATTTGATCGGCCAGGACCCGATGCGGATCGAAGATATTTTCCAGGTGTTGTACCGCGGCGGCTTCTATCGCGGGGGACCGATTCTCTCAAGCGCGATCTCGGGAATCGAGCAGGCGCTGTGGGATATCAAGGGCAAGTTTTACAATGCCCCAATCTACGACCTGCTTGGTGGGGCTTGCCGCGACCGGACGCGGGTGTATTCGTGGATCGGGGGAGACCGTCCCAGCGATGTGGGCGAGGCGGCGCGACGTCAGGTGGACGCCGGATTTACGGCGGTGAAGATGAACGCGACGGAAGAGATGCATTTCATCGATTCGATTCCGAAGGTGGAGGCGGCGATCGCCCGGATCGCAGCGGTCCGCGAGGCCGTAGGGAAAGAAATCGGCATCGGCATCGATTTTCACGGCAGGGTTCATAAGTCGATGGCCAAAATATTGGTGAAGGAGCTCGAGCCGTACCGTCCGATGTTTATCGAGGAGCCTGTGCTGCCGGAAAACAACGAAGCATTGAAGGAAATCGCGAAGTACACGTCGTGCCCGATCGCTACGGGCGAGCGGATGTACACCCGCTGGGGCTTTAAGGAATTGCTCGCCCAAGGCATCGTCGATATTATTCAGCCGGACTTGTCGCACGCTGGAGGCATTCTCGAGACCCGGAAAATCGCGGCGATGGCCGAAGCTTACGATGTGGCCGTCGCTCCGCACTGCCCGCTCGGACCGATTGCGCTCGCTTCGTGCCTGCAGCTCGATACGTGCTCGCCGAACGCCTTTATCCAGGAGCAAAGCTTGGGGATTCACTACAACCAGGGGTCCGATCTGCTCGATTATTTGAAGGACCCTTCGGTGTTCGCCTACAAGGACGGCTTCGTCGCCAACTTGACCGGTCCGGGACTCGGCATTGAAGTGAACGAGGACAAAGTAAGAGAAATGGCGGCGGTCGGCCACAATTGGCGCAATCCGGTGTGGCGCCAGGAGGACGGCACGGTGGCGGAGTGGTAAGGGACCCGATGGTGTGCGTGCGTGTGAACGTGCCGATCTGCGAGGAACTATTAAATCGCGTGGGCAGGAATGCTCATTATGTGCCAGAAAGATCAAGAACATAACTGTGCTAAAGGGAATGAAGGAGGCTGTCGATTCAATGTGGACAACCAAGTGGAAGGGAAAGATTACGTTCCGGCGAGTTTTGTCTGGAATCCCCTCCTTGCAATCCTAATTAATCAAGGGATTCCCGACAACCTGTTGGAGCAGAAGCAGGTAACTTTTCACTTGGAACGGCCTGCTGTCACTTCTACGGCAGTATTCATGAAGGGGATTCCTTCCTTGGCGTTAGAGAACGTATACTCAGGTCCGATCTAACGAATCGTATGGTGCTTATCGCTGAAAAACGACATTATTCCAGACGTAACGAATCCGGGGATCGTTATTGAACCCAAAGTGGAGAAAAAGCGATCCGATTTGCGGAAATAACGATACGAGAATTCGTTACAAATTCAAACACTCGCATTCGGCTCTGATAACGGTTGCTGGGTTCGTTAGCGATACCACCGCAAAAAGACAACGCGACTAGGGCGAGCGGCTGGAGCGAAGGAAGGGGGTGGTACCCGTTCCCTTCCACATGCAACGTATGGATTTGCGTGCCAAAGGACCGTCAGGGTGATTTCCCCTGACGGTTTTCCTTCGAGATCAGAATGTTAGGTTACTCACCGAATGAAAGCGAAGATGAGTTCGGAATTCAAAGGATTCCGGACAACCTGTCTGAGCAGAAGAAGGTAACTTTTCACTTGGAACGGCCTGCTAACACTTCTACACAATGAATCGACAGCCTCTAGCCGCAGACGATCTGCTACCAACGTCGTGGAAAAGGCTTCGTATCCGGGCGCGGTCCGCCGCACGCACATTAACCAGCATCCTGCCTTCCGATAATGCTATAATTAGGAAGCTGCCACGATTACCAATTCACAGGGGAGCCTGTAACGAGGGAGGAACAAGGGATGAGGAAGCTGCGCTTTGGAGTATTGGGTACCGGACATATTATCGGAAAAGCGGGTCCTGCGCTGCAGCAAGCCGCGAACGGCGAATGGATCGGCGTAGCCGGGAGAAATGCGGAGAACGGCAGAAAAGCGGCGGATACATACGGGGTGCCGAACGTCTACGCATCCTATGCGGAGCTTCTGGACGATCCGGAGATCGACGCGGTATATATCGCCCTGCTGAACCATCTGCATGCCGAATGGGCAGAAGAAGCGGTCCGGAAAGGCAAACACGTTCTGCTCGAAAAACCGTTTACGATGAACGCCGCAGATTCGCAAAAAATCGTCGATTTGGCGAAAGCGAACAACGTTCACATCGAGGAAGCGTTCGTCTCCCGTTACCAGGAAGGACATCATTTCGCCAAAGCCGCCATTCGCGACGGAGCGATCGGCGACGCCGTCTATTTCCGCGGACATTTTGCTTTCACCGCACAGGAGCATAGCACCAGACTGGTGAACGAATGGGGAGGCGGCGGTGTATACGATATCGGCTGCTACCTCGTGAACTGGAGCCGTTATTTGTTCGGGGAAGAGCCGGAGTCGGCTGACTGCCGCCTGATCCGGAAGGACGGCGACGGGGTCGATATGCGGTATGCCGGCACGCTGCAGTTCCCCGGAGGCGGGACCGCTCTTCTGACCGGCGGTCTGGATATGCCGTATGGGTGCGGCTATGAGGTGCTGGGGACGAAGGGCAAGCTGGAGGTCAAGCAAACGGCCAACGCACAAGCCGTAACTTTGCAGGTGACGGTGAACGGCGAGACGAGCGAGTTCACGACGGACCGGATTACCCCGTTCCGGCTGCAAGCGGAACAATTCGCCAAACATGTCCTCGAAGGCAATTATTTGCCGGACGGAGGAGAGGCGATTATGGCGCAAGCCCGCGTCCTGGATGCGTTATTCGCCTCGGATGCCAGCCGCAGCCGGGTTCGGATCGGCTAGCTGTCCGTCCGCTCCGATGTTCATTCACACAATCTTCACAACTCCCGTTCTATAATGATTACGAAAATAAGGGGGGGAGTCAACGTGAAGAACGACGAAGAACATCCGGACGAACAAGCCAAACGCAACAAAGCGAAACTCGTCCGGCGGTATTTGCAGTTCGTAAAGCCTTACCGGTATTATATTATGGCGATCGTAGCACTTGGCTTGCTGCAGTTCATCGTTCCTCTCGCCAGCCCTTGGCTGACGAAAATCCTGATCGACGACGTGCTGGGCCAAAAGCCGGACTCCGGCTGGACGCTGCAGCGCGTCGTAACTACTTTTGCCGTCCTCTATGGGGTAAGCGTCATCGTAAGCTTTGCCCGCAACAACGTGACGTCACGGCTCGGCAGCCGGATGGTGGCCGGGATTCGCAGACAGCTGTACGAACATATTCAGAAACTGTCGCAGCGATTTTACGACAGCCGGCAGGTCGGAAGCATATTATCCAGAGTCATTAACGATGTGAACGGGGCGCAAAACCTGGTCGGTTCGAACGTAATCAATGTGGCGTTCGATATGATCATGGTTATTTTTGCGGCCTGTTTCCTGTTTTCTCTGAACGTAAAGCTGGCTTTGCTGTCGCTCTGGATTTTGCCGATCTACTATTTGACGTTTACCAATTTGAACGTGCGCATCCGCTTCGCCTCCCGCTCGGTGAACCGGCAGATGGAGCGGATCTCCGGGGTGCTGGTCGAGCGCATCTCCGGGATGAAGATCGTGCAGTCGTTCAACCGCGAGCAGACGGAGCTGCAGCGGTTCGACCGCCAGTCGGAGCAGCATATCAACCATTCGCTCTCCGCACAGCTGTTGTCCAATACGCTCGGCCGGATCAGCCAGACGGTCGGCTATTCGGGGACGCTTATCACCTGGGCGATCGGAGGAGCCCTCGTTCTGCAGGGCGAGATGACGATCGGCTCCCTGGTCGCCTTTAACGCTTATTTGGGCCAGCTGTACGGACCGATCCAGCGTTTCGCCGAAGTGAACGTTACGATCCAAAATGCGATGACGAATATCGAGCGGATTTTCGAAGTATTCGATATCGAGCCTGATGTTAAAAATGCGGAGCGGCCGCTCCCGATGAAGAACTGCGCCGGCGATATCCGCTTCGACAACGTTTCGTTTACGTACGAGACGGAGCTGCCGGTCTCCAAGGGCGACAAGGGCGCGCCGGTCGACCCGGATATCGTGGAGAAAATGAAGCCGCCGAAATCGTTTTACTGGATTCCTCCGAAAACGAAACCCGATCCGCCGCCGACGACAATCGAGACCCGGGTCGCGCTGAAACGGATCAGCTTTCACGCCAAGCCCGGACAGGTCGTCGCCCTGGTCGGCCCGAGCGGAGCGGGCAAGTCGACGCTGATCAATTTCATCCCGCGGTTTTACGACGTGAATGAGGGCGCCGTGTATGTGGACGGCCGGAATATTAAAGAATACGATATCTACGACCTGCGCAAGCAAATCGCCGTCGTCCTCCAGGATAACATCTTGTTTTCGGGAACCGTATACGACAATATCGCCTACGGGCGGCCGGAAGCGACGATGGAGGAAGTGTTCGAAGCGGCGAAGGCGGCGAATGCCCATGAATTTATTATGAAGTGGGACAAAGGATACGACACGGTGCTCGGCGAGCGCGGCGTCCGGCTGTCCGGAGGGCAGAAGCAGCGGCTCGCGATCGCCCGGGCGCTGCTGAAGGACCCGAGAATTCTCATACTCGACGAAGCGACGTCTGCGCTCGATGCCGAATCGGAAGAGCTGGTCACCGAAGCGCTTAATAATTTGATGAAAAACCGGACCACCTTCGTCATCGCCCACCGTCTGGCCACCGTCGTCCGGGCGGATCAGATCATCGTGATCGACAACGGCGAAATCGCCGAGTGCGGCACCCACGACGAGCTGATGAAGCGGAACGGGCTGTACCGCGAGCTGTACAGCAAGCAATTAAAAGCGATGCGTCCCAAAGGGATGGAGCAGTATATGCTGAGATAAAGGGTTACAAACGCATATGGAAGCGAAGCTAACCTGTCAGGCAGGATGTTCCTGACGGGTTGGCTTGTTGTGCAGGAAATGGAAATGATAAGCCTGCTAACCTAGCGGAGCGGAAACCGTTGGATGCGGGAGATTGATTCGGGTAATCTATAAGAGTTGGAGACAGATCATGTCAAAACACGGATACGGGAGGACTCGAATATGGACTACAGAATCGAGAAGGATACGCTCGGCGAAGTGAAGGTCCCGGCGGTTAAGCTGTGGGCCGCTCAGACGCAGCGCAGCTTTGAAAATTTCAAAATCGGAACGGAGCGGATGCCTGCGGAGCTGATCCACGTATTTGCGATGCTCAAGAGCAGTGCCGCGGCGGCAAACCTGCAGCTGGGGAAGCTGGACGCGGAGAAAGCCGAGGCGATCATCGCAGCGGCCGATGAGGTAACGCAGGGGCAGTGGGACGATCATTTCCCGCTCGTCGTCTGGCAGACGGGCAGCGGCACCCAGTCGAATATGAACGTGAACGAAGTGATCGCGAACCTCGGCAACCGGCATTTGGAGCGGAAGGGAAGCGCGTCAAGGATTCATCCGAATGACGATGTCAACAAATCGCAAAGCTCCAATGACACGTTCCCTACGGCCATGCATGTGGCCGCGCTCCTAGCTGTCGAAGACCGCGTTCTGCCGGCGATCGCCAAGCTGAAGGCGACGTTTGCGGAGAAGAGCGAATCGTTCCGCGAGCTGATCAAAATCGGCCGCACCCACCTGCAGGACGCGACGCCGCTGACGCTGGGACAGGAGATCAGCGGCTGGCACCGGATGCTCGACAAGACGGAGCGGATGATCCGCGACAGCGCCACCCATCTGCGCGAGCTGGCGATCGGCGGAACCGCCGTCGGCACCGGAATTAACGCGCATCCGAAGTTCGGAGCGCTTGTGGCGGAGGAGCTGGGCAAGCGGACAAGCAAAACGTTCGTTTCGGCCGAGAATAAATTCCATGCACTCACCAGCCACGATGAAATCGTATTCGTTCATGGCGCCCTGAAGGCGCTGGCCGCCGATCTGATGAAGATCGCCAATGACGTGCGCTGGCTGGCCAGCGGTCCGCGAAGCGGGCTCGGAGAAATTAAAATTCCCGAGAACGAGCCGGGCAGCTCTATTATGCCGGGGAAAGTGAACCCGACGCAAAGCGAAGCGATGACGATGGTTGTCTGCCAGGTGATGGGCAACGATGCGGCGATCGGTTTTGCGGCGAGCCAAGGAAATTTCGAACTGAACGTGTTCAAGCCCGTGATCATCTACAATTTCCTGCAGTCCGCCCGTCTGCTAGCAGACGCGATTCATTCCTTTAACGATCACTGCGCGGTCGGCATCGAACCGAACCGGGACGTCATCCGCCACCATCTGGAGCAGTCGCTGATGCTCGTCACCGCCTTGAACCCGCATATCGGCTACGAAAAAGCCGCGCTGGTCGCGAAAACGGCGCACAAGGAAGGCATTACGCTGAAGGAGGCGGCTGTCCGAAGCGGGCTGCTGACCGAAGAAGAGTTTGACCGGATCGTCCGGCCCGAGCTGATGATCCGGCCGCAGGAAAGCTGAAAGGGACCGTCCCGGCGGGGTTCTTGGCTCCGCCGCTCCGAAATGCTACTATTATACTAACAACGGGTAGACAGATTCGGAGGGAATGGATTTGGATTACGCAGAGACGGCTACAGTACTGATTGTCGAGGATGATAAGGAAATCCGCGAGCTGATTCGCCTATATTTGGTCAAAAGCGGCTTTCGAGTCGAAGAAGCGAATGACGGCGTCTCCGCTTTGCGCGTATTTGAATCGGCAAGGCCGGATCTTGTATTGCTCGATATACAATTGCCCGGGGGGGACGGTCTTACGCTGTGCGAACAGCTCCGCAGCGTGTCGAACGTTCCAATCGTGTTCGTCAGCGCCCGCGGCGAGGCCGAAGATATCGTGCATGGACTTAGTCTCGGAGCCGACGACTATATTCCGAAGCCGTTCGACCCCGCGGTCGTCGTGGCGAGAGTGAAAGCGAACTTGCGCCGCGCTCCGATCTATCGCAGATACGACGCCCCGGTACCCGTTCCTTCCCGGGAACGGACGATTCCGTCCGAAGGGATTCATATCGATACGAGAAAAATGACCGTCCACGTGAACGGTCAAGAAGTAAGGATGTCGGCCAAAGAATTTATGCTGCTTGCCTTTCTCGCCAGCCGTCCGGACGAGGTGTTCTCCGCCTCCGAGCTGTACGAGCACGTATGGGGGAGCGACAGCAACGACGATCCGCGCACGGTTATGGTCCACATCTATAATATCCGCAAAAAGCTGGAGCAGGACCCGGCCAATCCCCGGTATATCATCAGCGTCCGGGGAATGGGCTACCGGTATGAAGGGACTGCCGCACGCTGACACAAGCTTGAATGTGTCCGGTTGCTTTGGTTCGGGCATTCGGTGGCCCGCTCGCCCGGCGTGCGCGAAGGCCGGATCGGCTTGACGGCATGGCGTAAAGCTGGCGCTGCTCCTCATCCCTTCTGGGGCGGCAGGAAGCCGAGTACGGTCATATCGTCTCTTTGCGGCTCATCGCCCCTGTACCGGTCGATTTCCGCTTCCAGCATCGTCCGCTGCCGGTCGAAGGGAGCGTCTCCATTCGCCGTCACCCACATTTTCCACCGCGTCTTTCCGTACGAGTAGTTTTTGTCCCCGCCGTTTTGATCCGCCAGCCCGTCTGTAGTCATATAATGGATTGAATCCGGTCCGACCTCGATTACTTTGTTCGTGTAAGGGTAGTCGACGGGCGTCTTTCGGTAGCCGACCGACTTGCGGTCGCCTTCGTATTCCGCCAGCCCGTCCGGCGTCCGGACGAGCAGCGAACAGCCCGCTCCCGCAAATACGGTCGCGGTATCGGTCAGCAGACATAACCCGATGTCGAGTCCGTCGTCGGTTAATCCTTCTTTCCCGTTCTGATTAAGCGTCTGCTTGATCGAGCGGTTCAACCGGGTCAAGATCGCAGCCGGATCGTCCGAATCGGAATGTACGAGCTGATCGAGCAAGGAAACGGTCATAATGGACATAAGCGCTCCCGGCACTCCGTGACCGGTGCAATCTCCCACTGCTATCAGAAGACCGCGCTTCACGCGTTTCAGCCAATAGAAGTCCCCGCCGACGCGATCCCGGGGCTTCCACAAAATAAAGTGGCCCGGCAGCGCTTCCTTCAGCTCGGCATCCGTCGGTAGAGCCGAGACTTGAATGCGGCTGGCGTAGTCGAGACTATCGAGAATTTTCTCGTTTTGCTCGGCGAGCTCCTTGGTCCGGGTCGCGATTTGCCGCTCCAGCTCCTCGTTAAGCTCGATCGCCCGTTTGTAAGGGTCGGCCAGCTTGCGCGACATATAAGTAAAGAAAAAAACGACGGTCAGCAGGGAGATCGCGACGGCGGCAGCCGTCTGCCATTGAATCGTTTTCAGAAACGAGATCGCTTCGTTGCGGTCAACGGCTACGACGAGCGACCATTCGCTGGATGCGATCGGAAAAAGCATGACGTCCTTCCGGTTGCCGTCCGCATCCACGTATTCGGTCACCGCCCGTTCCCGGTCCATCATCGACAGCAAGCGGTCGGCCGATTCCGTAGGCATATAATCGCGCATGTTGTGCCCGTTCTGGGCGAATTCGTCGGACAAATAAATTTCCCCGGACTTGTCCGTCAGCCACAGGTTGCCGTGAAGCCCGTATTTGTACTCCCCGAACTGCTGGGACATATCCTGCAGACTGAGCCCGATGCCGACGACGGAGATGGGCACGCCGTTATGGCGCATGAGCGCATTAACGAAAATAAACGTATCTTTGCGCTCCTCGTTGTAGTCGATGTCGAGCTGAACCGGCCTGCCGTCCTCCAGCGTCCTGAAAAACCAGGCATCGTCCGGGTCGCTTCTCGTCATCGTATCGAGCAGTTGACC
Source organism: Paenibacillus sp. MAH-35 (assembly GCF_058135425.1). Taxonomy (NCBI): domain Bacteria; kingdom Bacillati; phylum Bacillota; class Bacilli; order Caryophanales; family Paenibacillaceae; genus Paenibacillus; species Paenibacillus sp. MAH-35. The sequence goes on along the minus strand of NZ_JBYUPU010000003.1, from coordinate 97,259 downwards.
TTGTTCCGTCCAATACTGCCCGGTCAGAACGCTGACGATAAACGAATTGTCGTATTGGAACTGCTCGGTCATGCGGCGAATCGTCTCCAGCGCTACCGTCTCTTCTCCGCCCAGGCGTTCCCCGCCCAGTATCCATTCGTTCAAATCGCGGTTGCCGGCGAGCAGCCGGGCCGTCTCCATCGCCCGTTCGATCCGTCCGTCGATTTTCGAAGCGATCGAACCGCCGATATATTCGAGATCGGTTTCCTTCAACTTTTTGACGGACTGGCCTTTCGTAATGTAGTAGGCGATAACGCCGGTCAAAATGATCGAAAACACGATGAGTACGGTTGCGAACACCGTTACTTTGGCCGCTCCGGCATCGTAGAGAGGATTGGCGCGCAGCCGCGATCGGTCGGTGGAGCGGGGGCCGCTCATGGCTCGTCGGACTCCTTGGCGATGATATCGAAAGGCAGGCTTAAATCTTCCTTCAGCTCTTCCGCGCATTCGAATTCGCTTTCATTATCCGGGCTGCAGTACCACCGTACGCTGACCCGTTTCCCGTCCATATAGGCGGTATCGAATCTGTCCAGCAACATCATCAGGCATTTGGTACTGCTCGTATTGATGTAAGGCATCTGGAATTCGATCGCCGATTCGGTGTCGGACGGGAGCCGGGACAAATAGCTGTCGATCCATTCGAAGATCGGCTCGTAAAACTTAAAGGCGTTCTCCGGATACGATTGCCCGGTTATCGCCAGTACGCGGGTATTCTCGTCAAAGGTTACGGCAGGAGTGCTCTTCGTAGCGACAAGGTGTAAAGGTTCCATTTATACGACCGCCTTTAAAGTGAAAAAAGCTAATTGCTCGTCCAGCTCGGTAACGAAGTATTCCAGACTGCCGGCCTTGCGGGCGATATCGATCAGGCCCAGACCTGCGCCGTCGGAAACGTCCGGCGTCTCCTCGCGGAGCTTTTCTTTGTAAAGCTTCTTCAGCTCGGCCTTGTCCATCGCGACTAACGAATCGATCTGTGAGGTAAGCTGCTTCAAATCTTCCTTCTCGACGGCGTTGCCGGAGCAGACGAAGTAGCCGTCTTCGGCTTTGCCGATCGTGACGATGCTGGAGTGCGCGATTTTCTCGTAGTTGGCGCTGATTTTTCTGGAGGAGCAGTAGTTATTTATATTTTGCGTCTGCTCGATAAAGATGGAGAAGATGACGGTCACTTCATTGCGCGGACGGTCCTCGTTCTCCAGATACGTTTTGACGGCCGTTCCGTATTCCTCAATAAGGCTTTGTGACAGCTTGCCTGCAAAACTGATTAATATGCCGTGCTCGCGCAGCATATTTTGGACATGAATGAGGTGTTGGTGAATCAACGGCTTCTTCCCCCTGTATCAATATGGTTGTCGGCGACTGCCGCTTACCGGTCCGCGGCGGCGGCGGCCGCATCGCTGTATACCGGAATGGAGAAATGGAACCGGCTCCCCGCCCCCGGAACGCTTGAAGCGCCGATCACGCCGCCGTGACGGCCGATGATTTCCCTGGAGATGGACAATCCGAGACCGCTCCCTTGGACTTCGCTTGTACGGGGAGCTTCGCCCCGGTAAAACCTTTCGAATATATAGGGAAGCTCGCCCGGGTCGATTCCTTCCCCGGTATCCTCGACGAATAAGTTGAACCAGAACGGGGAAGACGGCTCCCGGTGCGGTCTGATCAATACCGAGGCTTCCGGCGGACTCGCCGTGATGGACCCGTATACGCGCACAGATCCGCCTTGCGGCGTATATTTCAGCGCGTTGTCGACAAAGTTGGTGACAACCTGCTCGATCCGGAGCGAGTCTATATAGATGACGGCCGAATCTTTCTGGTTCAGGAGCAGCAGCTCGTCTTCGTCGGGAGCGGGACCTTTCAGCAAATGCACTTGACGGCGCTCTGCAACAAGCGACTTGAAACGCAGCGATTCGTACCAGCGGCCGAGCGGCCGGGGTTCTAAATGAAACGGAAGTTGATTGGCCTTCAGCGTAGAGAGCTGAAACAAATCGGAGATCAGCTGATTGATCGTCAGCAGCTTCTGGTAAACCATCGGCAAGTAATGTTCGTCAGGCTCGATCACGCGATCCATAAATGCTTTGACATATCCTTGAACGGAAGTGATCGGAGTCCGGAGTTCGTGGGAAATGTCGGATACCAGCTGCTTGCGCAGTTGTTCCTGGTTCTGCAGCTCGGCATGGGCGGCCCTCAGCTCCTGCTCGCGGTGCTTCAGCGTCCTGCCTTGAATATCGCTGATCCGCGACAGCTTCATCGTCGTTTTGAGCAGTTTCTCGTAATGGCGGACAAGCTGCTCGTAATCTTCCGGCTCCGGACTGCCGCCTTGAGTGAGTTTTCTTCGGGCGGCACTCAATATGCGCTGTTCTTCGGCAAAGACATCATGTTCGGTAACCGTCTCGGACTCCATATTTCGACCTCTCTCCAGGCACATTATAGCTCCATATTATATCACACCCTTCTAAAATCTTTTAGAGGTTGTTCAAAAAGTCCGCTTTTGATCATGTAGCCGATCAGAAGCCTGCTCGACTCGCACTTTTATAAGTTTCGAGCATAAAATAGTAACTTTGCTTGATATAATTCGTAACAGGAGAGTCTATCCGCAAGAGGAGCGGAGACTGGGGAACGGACTGGACCAAGGTCCGGGTCGGAAACCGACGGCGGTCCGTGTTACGGAAAACGTATCGGAGTTATGATGTAGTCATAAGAGTTACTGATAGGCGGGTGAATGATCATGAACGGAAAAATATTGCTGCTCTCCGGGCCGTTCGGGGAAGGCCACAAGCAGGCGGCTCAGGCGCTGCTGGAAACGTGCCGGCTGACGAGGCCGTCGGCGGAAGCGGTCACGGTCGATTTCATGGAGTGGACCTTGCCGCGGCTGCATGGCTGGAGCAAGGCGGTGTTCCACCAGGGCGTGCAAAAATTTCCTTCCGTATACGGATATTTGTTCCGGAGAACGAAAAAACCTTCGGCCTTCTCAACGTTAACCGGACGGCTGCGCTGGTACGGGCTGAAACGGATCGCGAAGCTGCTTGCGGAAGTGAAACCTTCCGTAGTCGTCAGCACGTTTCCGCTGGCGGCGGCCGCGATGTCGGCGATGAAGTTGGCGGGGCTGACCGATGTGCCGACCGTAACGGTCATTACGGATCACACCGATCACAGTTACTGGGTGCATCCGGGCACGGACCGCTACGTCGTCGGCTCGGAGAAAGTGAGATCCGGGCTGCTCGAGATCGGAGTGCCGGACTACCGGATTACGGTAACCGGCATACCGGTACGGCCTCCGTTCTGCACGGGAGGCTCGTCATGCGAGCGTCCGGCGCTGAGAGCGAAGCTCGGCTTGCGTACGGATATGCCGGTGCTGCTTATGATGGGCGGCGGCTACGGGATGATGCATGAAGGCATGGTCCGGCTGATGGAGGAAGAAGCGCGAAAGGGCACTTCGCAGGTGATCGTTGTCTGCGGCCATAACGAAAAACTGCGAACGAAGTTGGAGGAGCGGCTGAATGCCGCCGTACCCGGCCATGGCGTGAGGCTGACCGGATTTGTCACCAATATGGAAGAATATATGGCCGCTTCGGACCTGATCGTTACGAAGCCGGGCGGTCTGACGACCACCGAGGCGATCGCGATGCGGCTGCCGATAGTGCTGTTCCGTCCGCTGCCGGGTCAGGAGGAGGACAACGCCGACTTCCTGACGGAAGCGGGGGTGGCGGTTCGCGCCCGCGTGGAGAGAGAGCTTGTGGCCGTTGTGGGCAAGCTTCTCGATGAACCGGAGCGCCTTGCGGCCATGAGAGCTCATGCGGAACGGCTTCATATGGAGACTTCGTCGTTTCACGCGCTCGACGCCATCTTCTCGGCCCGGCACATTCCGCTGCCCCGGTGGGAAAATTCGGTGGTTCACTCGGTTTACGAGAACGCGCATTAACCGGGCGGCTGTCCCTTACACATCCGGAGATTGGGCATATACTGGGAACTGAGACGTGAAGACGAACACGATGGGAGCCGTTGGATATGCCGATCCGCTCGGAAGCTTTGCTGGTGTTGATCCTTTTTGTGCTGCTCGTCATCGTTCTGGTCGTATTCGCTTCTTAGCCGGAGTAGGGACGCCAGGTAAAGCTGCAGGTGAAAGCCGCTTGATCATGCAGATGATCGGGCGTTTTTTTTTATCACCGTACTAATGCGGAGAAGGAGGCATCTCCTTGTCGGGTCAGCAAGTATCGCAAGTTGCTCATTGCGGGTGGCCGTTTGGACTTTTTGCCCTGCTACGCTTCAAGCGGGAGGGAGCCGATAGGAGCGTTTTGTACTTGTTATTTTGTGCGAAACCCGCTTGGATGGGGAAATAAGAGCGGTTCGGGACTGTTAAAATCGGCGAAAACCTCGTTCGTTTCCCTATACCGAAAATAGAATATGACAAAGACCCTTATCTTGTGATAGGGACGCGGGCTCGTAGGCACTTCGCTCTAGCGAAGCCACACACGTCTTGTCGCAAGTTCGCAAGAAAGGGAGTTGCATTTACGGCCTCCTCTGAAGTCGAGTTGTTCCCCCGAAACCTCATCAACGAGCGGCTGCAGCCCAGGCACGCATTCCGCCCGCTAACGTATGGGTGTGCACGTCAAAAACCGTCCGGACGCCTTACCGGACGGCTTTCTTATGGTTCTTCCGAATTAAAAACCTTTGTATTGCGGCTCCTCGTTTTCCAGTTGTTGAACGCGTGCATTAACCTGATCGACGACTTGCTGGGTTGTTTGCGCACAGTTCTGGAATACCGATTTGGCCTCCTGATTTTGAGTGCTCAACGCAAACTGCTCCAGGCTCGCCTGAGCGCTCTTGAGCGACGCGAGGCATGTTTTTACATCGGATGCTACGGTCATGGGTTTCACCTCCCTTTTTATTAACAACACTACTATTCCCAAAAGACGGCATCTCATTTATGTAAAAAACTGTCACGAAAGGAGATCGTTGCTCTAACTAATAATAACTAACGTCGTCTGGATACAACCTTTGATCGACCTAAGGTAATCTGGATTAAAATGGAAAGTCCAAAACTAAACGAAAGTAACGGTGAGAATGATGCCGCCATGGATTGAAATTGCTTGGAGATCCGCTTGCGCCGTTGTAGTGCTGTTCGCATTGACCAGATTGCTCGGGCAAAAACAGCTGTCACAATTGAATTATTTCCACTACATCGCAGGCATTACGATCGGCAATATCGCAGGTTTTATTTCACTTGAAATTGAAGCTCATTTCTTGTTGGGCGTTACCGGAATTCTAGTTTGGACCTTCCTTCCGCTTTCGCTGGAATGGCTGTCGTTAAAAAGTAAGTCCATTCGGGATATAACCGACGGACAAGCTACGGTATTAATCAAGGAAGGCAAAATATTGGAAGATAATTTGAAAAAAGTGCGGTTTACTTCGGACGAATTGCTTGAGGAGCTGCGCAGAAAAGGGACGTTTCGCGTGGCCGACGTCGAATTCGCCGTACTGGAGACCGACGGCGGCGTCAGCGTGCTGTTAACGAAAGAAAACCAGCCGCTCACCCCCAAATCGCTCGGTGTGAAGGTAGCCAACGAAAGGGAACCGCAGACCGTTATTATGGACGGCACGATTATTGACGAGCCGCTGGCGACTGCGGGACTTAGCCGCGGATGGCTGGCGGCCGAGCTGGAGAAGCTAGGGGTAGCGCTGGAGAACGTTTATTTGGCTCAGGTGGATACGTACGGGCAGCTTACGGTCGATTTGTACGACGATAAACTGAAAATCCCAGAGCCGAGTCAAAAAGATTTGCTGTGGGCGACGTTAAAAAAATGCGAAGCCGATCTGGAGCTGTTTGCGCTGTCGACCGACGAGTGGAAAGCCAAACGGTCGTACGACCAGTGCGCCGCATCGATGAAAAGCGTGCTGGAACGATGCGAGCCCTTCTTAACGCGATAACAGTCCGAAATTACCGATATGAGGAGAGATACGCATGGCAACGATGGCCGCGAAAAAGAAAAAGCTCACTCCCGTTCAGCAGGAGTACCAGACGCTCGCCAAAAAGAAGGAGCCCCCGAGACCTCTCGTCAAAAATTGCGTGCGAGCTTTCGTGGCCGGAGGCGTGATCTGCGTAATCGGGCAGCTGCTGACGGAAATGTTCATTCACTTCTTCGGTTTCACCGAAAAAACGGCGGGCAGTCCGACGGTGGCCGTACTGATCTTTATTTCGGTCGTATTGACGAGCCTGGGCGTGTACGACAAGCTTGCCCAGTGGGCCGGAGCCGGTACGGCCGTTCCGGTAACGGGCTTCGCCAACTCAATGTGTTCGGCCGCGATCGAGCATCGCAGCGAAGGGCTCGTTCTCGGAACGGGCGGCAACATGTTTAAGCTGGCCGGTTCGGTCATCGTGTTCGGGACGGTGGCCGCGTTTATCATCGGGATTATCCACATGCTGCTGGATTGGGGAGGGTTTTGACATGCTGACGGGACATCAGACGTGGAAATTTCCGACCCCGCCCGTCATCCTGTCGACGGCTACGGTCGTCGGCCCGGACGAAGGGGAAGGGCCGCTGGTGAACGATTTCGACATCGTGCACGGAGACTTGATGCTGGGGCAGGACAGCTGGGAGAAGGCGGAACGCGTGCTGCTCGAAGAATCGACCAAGCTGGCCGTGGAGAATGCCGGTTTGACGAACGGGGATATCCAATGTTTCGTCGCCGGAGATTTGATGAACCAGATCATCAGCGCTACGTTCGCCGCCCGCACGTTGTCGGTTCCGTATCTGGGCGTATTCGGCGCCTGCTCCACCTCGATGGAAAGCCTGGCGATCGCGTCGCTGCTGGTCAGCTCCGGAGCGGCCAATCATGCGCTCGCTGCGACAAGCAGCCATAACTGTACGGTGGAGAAGCAGTTTCGTTACCCGACCGAATACGGGTCGCAGAAGCCTCCTACCGCTCAATACACGGTGACCGGCTCCGGAGCCGCCGTACTGGGCCGGGAAGGCCGAGGACCGCGTGTAACGTCCGCCACGATCGGGCGCGTCGTCGATATGGGGATTACCGACCCGTTCAACATGGGAGCCGCGATGGCGCCGGCGGCGGTGGATACGATTGAGGCGCACTTGCGCGATTTGAATATCGAGCCGGGGTATTACGATATGATCGTAACAGGCGACCTGGCTACCGTCGGGTATTCGATCGCGAACGAACTGTTCGAGAAGCATCGCATCCCGATGCATCAAACAAACTATTACGATTGCGGCCTGCTCGTGTACGACGTGAATACCCAGGACGTCCAGGCCGGAGGCAGCGGCTGCGCCTGTTCGGCGGTCGTCACCTACGGACATTTGCTGAAAAAGATTAAAAGTGGCGAGATGGACCGGCTGCTCGTCGTCGCTACCGGAGCGCTGTTGTCCCCGCTTTCTTTTCAGCAAGGGGAGAACATTCCTTGCATCGCGCACGCGGTCGCCATCGAAAGCGGAAGGAGAGGCTGAATATGAATCTCATGCAGTTTGTCTGGGCGTTCGTCATCGGCGGCGCCATATGCGTGATCGGCCAGCTGCTGATGGACGGCGTCAAGCTGACGCCGGCTCATACGATGAGCACGCTCGTCGTGGCCGGTGCGGTCGTGGACGGTATTGTGATCGGCAACAAAAGCTTGTACGACCGGTTCATCGAATTTGCCGGCGCCGGTGCGACCGTGCCGATTACGAGCTTCGGCAACTCGCTTGTGCACGGAGCTTTGCAGGAGTACAAGCTTCACGGTGCGACTGGCATCATTACCGGGATTTTCGAGGTGACGAGCGCCGGAGTGTCGGCCGCGATTATTTTCTCCTTCCTCGCCGCAACCTTTGTCAAACCCAAAGGATGAGGGCAGCGGAGGAACAAGCCGCACACTTCATAGGAGAAGGAACAGCCGACTCCTGCAAGATCAGGCTATATGCTGCGGATGGATCTGGGTTTGGCGATCAGCCGGCCTGTTTCCATACAGCGGATAAGCCCCGATTTTGCAGGAGTGCGGCTGGTTTCTTTTTATGGGCACAACTGGAAAAAAGTCCTGAAAGGTGCTTTGATGCATAATTGAACTCGTGGTATAATTAAATCTGTTTTAAATAAAACCTAAATCGCTTTCAACTGATGATAGTTAGCTAGATATAAAAGAGTAATCCATTCGGGTGGACGGGGAGAAGAAACCTATGGGGAAATGGTTGGGGATCGCGGCTTCATATTTCAAAAAACGATATATGCTGCTGCTGCTTACCGGATGGCTCGTCCTCTTTATGGAGTCGATTAGCCGGAATCAGATTTGGGGCGCGCTGTCATGGAGTTTTTTGCATATTCCCGCTTTTGTGCTGAATGCCGTATTCATATTCGGCGCTTTGCTCGTACTCACTTCCGTGACCGGAAGAATGAGGCTTTCCTACTGGCTGGTCTCCGCCACGGGTTTTACGCTGGCCCTGATCAGCGGCGTCAAGCTGAAGATGATCGGAATACCTCTGCTGCCCTGGGATTTCGTGCTGACCGGAGAAGCGAGCGATATGGTGGAATATTTAAAAAATATTTTCACCGTCCAGCTTGTCACCGATGTGGTCATTTTCTTCGCGGTCAGCTGGCTGCTACTGTATAGAACGAGTCATGTCGTGAAAGTGATCCGCTGGAAAGAACGGCTTGCTTTTGCGCTGCTCGCCGTCTTGTTCGTCGCTGTCGTGTATTGGGACAAACCGTTGCCGGTCAAAGCGGCGTTCGGGATCGGCCCCATCCCTTGGGACCAGTCGGAGCATGTGGGAACGAACGGCCTGCTGCTCGCCACCGTTCTGAATCTCGACTATATGAACGTGAATAAAATGGAAGATTATGACAGTGAAAAAATATCTGCAATTGTGACGGCCGGAACGAAGCCCGCTCTTCCCGAATCCTCCGTCAAGCCAAATGTGATCGTCGTGCTCAGCGAATCGCTGTGGGACCCGACGCAGCTGACAACCGTCAAATTCAGCGAGGACCCGATGCCTTTCCTGCACGAGCTCCAGCAAAAAACGGCTAGCGGCTCGCTGCTCTCGCCCCAGTTCGGAGGCGGAACGGCGAACGTAGAGTTCGAAGTGTTGTCCGGCAACTCGATGCGGTTTTTGCCGCAGGGAACGATTCCGTACAACCAGCACATCACGCACGGAATCGATTCGATAGCGAGCATTATGAGCAGGAAGCACGGTTATCATGCGACCGCAATCAGCCCTTATCACAGATGGTATTTTAATAGCGATAAAGTGTATCAGAACTTCGGGTTTTCCCAGTATATATCGCTCGAGTTTTTTAATCCGGTGTACGAAGGACCGTATATCGCGGACAGCGAAGTCGCTAAAATCATTATGGACCAAACGGAAAAAACGGCTGGGCGGGATTTCGTTTTCGCCAATACGATGCAAAATCATTTTCATTATTACCCGGGAAAGTTTAAGGAAAATACGATCAGCGTGGAAGGCGATATCCCGGAAGATACGAGAGGGATACTGGAAACATACGCGCAGGGCGCAAAGGGCGCCGACGATATGCTGAAAACGCTGGTGGAGCACTATCAACGCTCCGACGAGCCGACGATCATCGCATTTTTTGGCGACCATCTGCCGTATCTGGGCGACGATTACAAAGCATATAAGGACACCAAGTGGATTACCGGCGAGAACGATCCGGACTTCCTGAACAAGATATATCGGACGCCGCTCGTCGTCTGGAGCAACTATTTGCCCGAACAAAAAGAAAAGCTTAATATGAGCCCTTCCTTCCTAGGCCCGTACCTGCTCGACAAGGCGAAGCTGTCCGGCAATTATTACACCGATTTTTTGCTTGAGCTGTCGAAGAAATATCCGGTCATACCGCCGCAAAATTATTATGCCGAGATGAAGATCGATTTCGCCGACATCAAACGGTACGAGATGCTGCAGTATGACATTATGTTCGGGGAACGGTACGCCTACGGAGATCTCAAGAGCAAGATCGTCAATCCGAACTTTGTTCTCGGCCTCGGGCCGATGCGGATCGAGCTGGTTACGCCCGATAAGATCAAAGCCGGCAAAGAGACGGAGATCACGGTCAGAGGCGCGAATATTCCTGCGCTTGGCGTTGTCTGCGCGAACGGAAAGGTGCTGCCGACAAAGCCGGATGAGACCGGAGCGTTAATCGCGAAGCTGCCGGCGGACGCGTGGAAGTCCGGAACGGTAGATCTGCAAGTCAAAGTGATCGACAGCAAAGAGATTATCGTGGCCGAATCCGCCGTCTACAAGCTGCAAAGCGAATCCAAATAATATCCGAAAGAGCCGATCGTCCGCAAGCGGATGCCGGCTCTTAATTTTAATTTGCGCCATGATGCTGCTTTGCGGGGGTGTAATCCTTTCTGATCTTTATGCGAACGGAGATCCTATTACGTCGAGGGAGCCCAGGACGTACACCCTGGCGCGGACTTGGTGTACGTTCTAATAAAAAGTAAGCGACTAACTGAAACTTTTGCCGGTTGGAAACGTATACATTATGATGCGAAAACCGTTGTACGGAATGAGAGTAAAGCAGCCTGCCTTCGAACAGTCAGACACTTTTTTCTAACGTCCGGGGACTATACGCGGTTTTTCAATTCTTGTAGAATAGAATAAGCAGCTTTGTAAGAAGGTTTCCGCCCGCCTTCCAGGGGCGTCGAAACGGCTTTGAAGCGGGGAACGCTTCACTCGAACGGAACTACGGATCATGGAGAGGAGCAGGACGATATGGATGCACCTGTCATGGAAGATTTTACCTTATTGAAGCAGCTGAAGACAAATTTGGAATCCTGCATTCTGGGCAAACAGGCCGAAGTCGAATTGCTGTTAACCGCAGTGCTCGCCGGAGGACACGTACTGCTCGAAGATGTGCCCGGAACCGGAAAAACGGTTCTCATTAAAGCGTTAGCCAAATCCGTACAAGGACAGTTCCGCCGCATCCAGTGCAACCCCGATTTATTGCCGACGGATATTACCGGAGTCGCGATTTACCATCCGAAGGAAGAAACGTTTATGTTCCGGCCTGGTCCGGTTATGACGAATATTTTGTTGGCCGACGAGATCAACCGCGCTACAACGAAGACCCAGTCGGCTTTGCTGGAAGCGATGGAGGAGCACAGCGTCACGGTCGACGGAGACTGCCATGCGCTGCCTGAGCCGTTCATCCTGCTGGCTACGCAAAACCCGATCGATTTCGAAGGCACTTACGTGCTTCCGGAAGCGCAGCTCGACCGGTTTATGATGAAATTCAGCCTTGGCTATCCGGATCACGAGACGGAGAAAAAGATGCTGTTCTCCCAGGCAAGCGGTCATCCGCTTGACAGGCTGGAGCCCATAGCCGATGTAGGACGTATAACCGATCTGCAGCAAAAGGTAAGACAGGTGCATGTCGACGATGCCGTTGCCGACTACGTCGTGTCCATCGCCCGGAAGACGCGCGAGCATTCTTCCGTATTTTTGGGAGCGAGCCCACGCGCGACGATCGCCCTGCTGCAAGCCTCCAAGGCGTTTGCGTACATACGCGAACGGGAGTACGTCATCCCCGACGATATTAAATTTTTGACCCCATACGTGTTCGGACACCGGATGATTTTACACTCCGAAGCAAGAATCGAAGGGATGACCGTAGAATCGGTTCTCCAGTCGATCTTCCAGCAGGTGAGGGTTCCCGTCCGGCTCGAGAAATAACGGGTTACGCGCGGAAATGGGGTGAGCGATAAACGATGTGGATTTTTGCCAGATATTCAGCCCGCTTCTGGGGTATTTTCTCCTTGTTCGCTTTCAGTCTTCTGTTTTTGCTGTTCCAGGGCGGAAAGCTCGCTTTTATGGTTTTCATTATCGTCGCCGCGTTATGCCTGTATTTGGCGTTAAGCCGCTGGAGCGGCATATCCAAAACCGAGGGCAGCCGGTCCTTGCTTAACAGCGAGCACGAAGCCGTCGTCGAAGCAGGGACGTCGCTCGCAGTCAAAATCGATGTGCATATTCCCGGCCTGTGGCCGATTCCTTACGTATCGATCAAGGACCACCTGGTCCGCCGGGGCGGGGAGGAGCACGTGTTCGAGACATTCCTGATCCCCGACTGGAAGCGCCGCGGGGAAGTGTCCTATCGGACGCCGCCGCTGCGCAGAGGCTATTACCATTTCGGAGATACCGATTGCGCAACCGAAGATATTTTCGGCTTATTCCAGCACCGGGGACGGCTGGAGATGCCGCATACGTTCGGCGTCCTTCCCCAAAAGACGCATATCCGCGACTGGAAGCAGCTGCACCAGCTGTTCCGCGGCATGCACCACCATTCGGCAACGACCCGCTCCCATCGGGAGACGACGCAGATCAACGGCGTCCGTGAATACATTTACGGGGACCGGTTATCGCGGATTCACTGGAACGCGACGGCTAAGACCGGGACGTGGAAATCGAAGGAGTTCGAACGGGAGTCTTTGCCGAAAACCGTCATTCTGCTCGACCGGAACATCCGCGCTTATCGCAGCAAGGAGCATTTCGAGCTGGCGGTATCGATCGTCGCCTCGCTGATCGATTACGGCGCGAGCCGGGACTTGGCGCTTGGGCTGCTGTCAGTAGGCAAAAACTCCAAATATTTCGAACCGAAGCTGAGCGCGAGCCATCAGAAAACGATTATGAACCATCTGATCGACGTCGAGCCGGACGGCCAGCACGCGCTGATCGATGTGCTGAGAGACCGGGCGCGTCTGTTTATGCCGGGCGTGTTTTTTACGATCGTATCTCCCCAGTATGGCGAGACGATGATTCAGTCGTTGTCCTGGATCGAGCAGCGCCAGATGAACCCTTGTCATATGTGGGTCGCTAGCGACGTCCCGTCTGCCGACCAGGAACGCTGGAAGCGGCAGCTGCAGACGACGGGAACCATGGGATACGCCGTCGCCTCGCTCGACGAGCTTGCTCTTGCGCTGGGAGGACGGTGACCTATGGATAATCAACGCTGGTGGAGCAGGCTGCTGCTCCAGGACTGGGCGGACCGGATGACGGCCGTGCTGACGGGGTTGTTCCTGTTTCAGTTCGTCCTGTGGATCGAGAAAGAAAATCAGGTTTGGCTGCCGGAGACGGTGCGGATCGTCGAACTGACTTTGCTTGTCGTTCTGGCGGTAGAACTGTTTCCGAAGCTGATCTGGGCCGCGCGCCGCCTGCTGCAGATCGCCCTCGTCTTCTGGGTGACGGGGGCCGTAACCGGCTTCGTAACGCAGTGGCCTGCTCCCGTTAAGTTTCGCGAGCTTGGCGGCGTGCTTGCCGACAATTTCATGCAGCTTGCGCCTTTTATCTGGTTCGCCCTGGCGGCGTGGCTGGTCGCGCTGGTCGCCAATTGGTGGCTGAAAGCCAAGTGGCGGATTATGGTTGCGCTCGTGTTATCGGTATCCATATTCGCCATTCGCGATTCGTTCAGCTATCTGGTTTTGTGGAAGCAAGTGGCCATTCTTATTTTTTGCGGCCTGTTTCTGCTGGTGATCCGCCACTTTGCCGGACTGAAGAGAAAAAATCCGGTCGGCTGGTCCCACTTGGCCGAATATCCCGCTTACATTGCGCTTCCGATCATTATGCTCGTGTCGCTGGTTATTTTCCTCGGCACGCTCGCTCCGGATGTCCGTGCGATCATGACCGACCCGTATACGCTGTGGAAAAATATGCGGGGCGAGCAAATAACGGTATTCAATAAAGGGTTCAGTACGAGCTCCGTGCTCGGCGGCGATTCCTCGTCGGGCTACAGCCGCAACGACTCGACGCTTGGCGGCGAATTTTCGTTCGACTACACGCCGGTGTTGTCGATCTCGACCACGCACCGCAGCTATTGGCGCGGCGAGACGCGTTCGCTGTATACAGGCAAGGGCTGGATCGTCAGCGATATCGAGCGAAGAACTCCGCTCGTGCCGGCGGCGCTGGAAGCGGAGCTGCCCGAGGACGCGCGGCTGGCGCCGACTCAGCTCAAGACGGTGGAAGTGACGCAGACGGTAACCGTGCTGAGCGAAGCGGACGAGGAGTACCCGGTGCTTTTCGGAGCGTATGCGGTCGATAAAGTGCAGTCGGTCGTCCGCAGCGGTGGCAACGTAAATCTGGCACCGCTCCAATGGTCGCCGCGTCTGGCCGAGCTGCGCTGGAACGGAAGCGCCAGACAGGCTTACCCGGAGACGTACACGGTTACGTCGCAGGTGCCGATCATCGAGGAGGCCGAGCTGCGTAAAGTGCCGTCCGTCCTGACGAGCCGGGTCGGACTTGAGGAGTATTTGTTTTTGCCAGAAACGCTGCCTAACCGGGTGAGAGATCTGGCTTTGCAGGTTACGCAGTCGGGAACGAACATGTATGACAAAGTGAAGCTGCTCGAGCAATATTTGTCGACCACGTTCCCTTACACGAACACGCCTGATCTGGGCAAGGGCCGGAGCCGCGATTTCGTGGACCGCTTCTTGTTCGAGATCAAGGAAGGGTACTGTGACTATTATTCGACGGCGATGGCGGTTATGGCCCGCTCGCTCGGCTTCCCCGCCCGCTGGGTAAAAGGGTATACGCCGGGGGCAAGCGCCTTCGATCAGGCGATGCTCGGGATCGAGGAGGAACTGCTTAACCCGGACGGAGCCGGAGATTACACGGTACGGAATTCGGACGCCCATTCCTGGGTCGAGATTTACTTCCAGGGGTACGGCTGGATTCCGTTCGAGCCGACGGCCGGTTTTGCGCTTCCGCTCTTCGCCGAGGAGGAAGAGATCGTTACGGCTCCCGTAACGGAATCGTCGACCGATACGCCCGATTCGGCTGCCGGAGACAGCCGCGTGATTCCTGTTGCGGTCGGTACCGGAGCAGGTGTGCTCGGAATCTCGATTCTGGCCGGGATGTTGTGGGTAAACCGGAGGAAGTTTACGTTCATGCGGACGTTCAAGCCGCTCGGACGGAATCTGGACGCGAACCAGAGGGCGGTACTCGAGTTCGAGAAGCTGATCCGGTACGCCAGACGCAAAGGGTATTCGCGCTCAGACCACGAAACGGTCAGGGAGATGGCGGAGCGCTGGATCGTCAAAGACAAATGGCTGCAGAAAGATATGGAATCGCTGCTGCTGCTGTTTGAGAAAGCGAAATACAGCGACGCCCGTATCAGCGAGGAGGAGCTCTCGGTCTTCTCGCGGACGGTCCATAAGCTGAGGGAACAGATGTAAGCGAACGTGCAAGAAGCCGGCAGGAACGACCAGCGTCGTTTCCGCCGGCTTTTTCTGGATCGGGGAGCGCTCAGCGGGCGGGATACCGGTGGTGAAGGGCCGAAGGCGGATTGGTATCCGCAAAATCGCTCTGCCGCAAGCGGGCGTCCGTCAAGCCGGCGAGTCCGATTCCCTTTTGCAGGGTATGGACATCTATGGTATAGTTTGTCGTATATATAAGGATGCAAAGGAGTTTGAACAGCGATTGCTGAAAAAATTGATTCCGCAAAAAAGCGTCCACTCGATATACGAGATTGATGTTCAGACGTTGTGGATGTCCGGTGTCCGGGGCATTATTACGGATCTGGACAATACGCTCGTGGGTGCGAAGCATCCCCAGGCGACGCCGGAGCTGCTCGATTGGCTGAGGCGTCTGCAGGAGATCGGCTTTCAGGTGGTCATCGTCTCCAATAACAATCGGCTTCGCGTGTCGACGTTCTCCGAGCCGTTGTCTATCCCTTACATATTCCGTGCGAAGAAGCCCGGGAATGCCGCGTTTCGCCGAGCGCTGCAAATCATGTCGCTCGCTCCGGACCAGACCGTCGTCATCGGCGATCAGATGCTGACCGACGTTCTCGGCGGAAACCGACTCGGACTGTACACGATTCTGGTTCGTCCGATCGAGCTGCGAGACGAAGGATTTTTTACCAAAGTGAACCGCAGAATCGAAAAGGTCGCGCTGTCTTGGATGAAGCGCAAAGGCCTAATGGAATGGGAGGACACGTAACATGGCGGAGCATAACCTGCGCTGTTCCGGGTGCGGGATCCAGGTCCAGACAGAGAAGCCGGAAGAGCTCGGGTACGCGCCCGAAGCGGCTTTGAAGCGCGATCCGCTCTTATGTCAGCGCTGCTTCCGGATTAAGCATTACAATGAAATGTCCAGCGTAACACCCGATCAGGACGAATTTCTCAAAATATTAAGCGGGATCGGCGGTACGGATGCGTTAATCGTGCATATCGTCGACCTGTTCGATTTTGAAGGAAGCCTGATCGGCGGCTTGCACCGTTTTGTCGGCAGCAACCCGGTCGTGCTCGTCGTCAACAAGATCGATCTGCTGCCCAAAGCGATCAACACCAACCGGATCTTGAACTGGGTGCAGCGCATGGCGAAGGAGAACGGGCTCAAAACCGCGGAAATCGTCCTATGCAGCGCCAAGAAAAATATCGGCTTCGACCGCGTCGTCGAAGCGGTAGCCAGACTCCGCAAAGATAAGGACGTCTACGTGGTCGGCGCTACCAATGTCGGCAAGTCGACCTTGATCAATCGTCTCATCCGGGATTACAGCGATCTGGAGGCCGAGCTGACCGTCTCCCCGTATCCGGGCACTACGCTTGATCTGGTCCAGATTCCTCTGGACGACGGGCGGTTCATTATCGATACGCCGGGGATCGTCTACAAGCACCGGCTTACGGAGCTGATCGACAAGAAGGATATGCAGACGCTGCTGCCGGATAAGCCGATCAAGCCGGCGGTTTATCAGTTGAACGAGCAGCAGACGTTGTACTTTGGCGCATTGGCCCGTTTTGATTTTGTACAGGGCGCCAGACAATCGTTCACTTGCTATGTATCCAACGCGGTGCCGATTCACCGGACGAAGCTGGAGCGTGCGGATGAGCTTTATGCGGCGCATAAAGGCGAAATGCTCGCTCCTCCTCACAAGGACCGGCTGGAGTTATTACCGCCGCTCGTCAAGCATGCGTTCCGCATTCCGAAAGGAAGCTTGTCCGATATATTGATATCCGGACTGGGCTGGATCGCGATCAACAGCGATGCCGGCGCGCAAGTCGTCGTTCATGCGCCTAAAGGCGTAAAAGTGGCCGTACGCAGCTCTTTGATCTGAAGAGCGGCGGACGGTCGTCGTCATCTTGAAGTACGGGGAGAAGAGCCAGGATGAAGCAGGGGAATATGGACACTGCAACGGTCATGCATGGCGTGTTCGGGGACCCGATCAAACATTCCAAGTCGCCGGTTATGCATAACCGGGCTTTCCGCGAGCTTGGACTGAATGCCGCCTATGCCGCGTTTCACGTCCGGCAGGGTCAACTGAAGGATGCGGTCGCCGGAATACGCGCCATGCAGTTTCGCGGAGTGAACGTAACGATTCCGCACAAGCTCGAAGTGATGGATTACCTGGATGAGATTTCCGAGGATGCCGTGGCGATCGGGGCGGTCAATACGATCGTTAACGACGACGGCAAGCTGACGGGCTACAATACCGACGGGATCGGATATGTCCGCTCCTTGAAGGAGGAGGCCGGATTTGCGGCGGCCGGCAAGAAGGTGCTGATGCTTGGAGCCGGCGGAGCCGCTCGCGGCGTGGCGTATGCGCTTGCCAAAGAAGGCGCGTCCGCGGTTTACATCGCCAACCGGACCGTATCGAAAGCGGTTCAGCTAGCCGATTCGATCCGTCCGTTCACGACATCCGAAGGCATCGGCTTCGACTCGATCGCGGACGTCCGGGACGAGATCGATCTGATCGTGCATAATACGGAAGTCGGCATGCATCCGAACGTGGACGAAGTGCTGATCGATACTTCGTGGTTCCACGAAGGGCTGACCGTCAGCGATATCGTCTACAATCCGCTCGTTACCCGCTTGCTGCGGGAAGCTGCGGAGCGGGGGGCCAAGACGCACGGCGGACTGGGCATGTTCATATACCAGGGCGCCTATGCGTTTGAATATTGGACCGGACGCGAAGCTCCGGTTGCCGCGATGCGGGAAGCGGTGCTGGAGGCATTTGGAAGCTAACAGGAGCTAGAGGTTTTTGAGGGGGACCATACGGATGTTAACAGGAAAACAAAAACGGCATTTACGGTCGCTCGCCCACCATTTGAATCCGATTTTTCAAGTCGGCAAAGGCGGCACGAACGAGCATCTGATTCAACATATCCAGGAAGCGCTGGAAGTCCGGGAATTGATCAAAGTATCGGTGCTTAACAATTGTCTGGATGACAGCGACGAGATTGCGGCCGAGCTGGCCGAGAAGTCCGGCGCCGAGCTTGTGCAGCGGATCGGCAAGACGATTGTGCTTTACAAGGAATCGAAAGAGCACAAGCAGATCGTGCTCCCTTAACGGGTGTACGCGCAATACAATATTGGTGTCCGAGAGGACAAGCGGAATAACTGCACATTCAGCGAATGGGCAGGGCGGGAGTGTCGGGGATGAAGGTAGGCATTATGGGAGGAACGTTCGACCCGATTCATCAAGGACATCTGCTGGCCGCGGAGCGCGCGAGGGAGGAAGCCGGGCTGGACGAGGTATGGTTCATGCCTTCCAGCACGCCACCGCATAAGCCGAACGCGCCAAAAGCGTCGGCCGAGCAGCGGCTCGCGATGGTTGAAGCGGCGATAGCCGGCAATCCGTTTTTTCGGGCGGAGCCGCGCGAGATTCGCCGCGGAGGCACCTCGTATACGGTCGATACGGTCCGGGAGCTGAAAGCCGCGTATCCCGGATACGAGTTCTATTATATTATCGGCGCCGATATGGTGCAGTATTTGCCCCACTGGGTCCGGATCGAGGAGCTTGCCCGGATGATTACGTTTATCGGGCTAACCCGGCCGGGCTACTCCACGGATGTGAGCGGGCTGCACGAGACGATTCGGGACAAAGTGCTGCAGGTAACGATGCCGCAGGTCGACATTTCCTCCACGTTAATCCGGAATATGCGAAGCTGCGGCCAATCGGTTCGATATCTCGTACCGGAGACGGTCGTATCTTATATCGAGGGGAATCGGCTGTATGAATCGTGAATCATTACTGGAAGCGACCCGCAGTCAGATGCCGGCAAGACGATGGGAGCATACGCTTGGCGTCATGAGCTCGGCGGTCGCTCTGGCGAAGCGTTACGGCGCGGACCCGGAGCGGGCGGAGCTTGCCGCATTGCTGCACGATTACTGCAAATATTGGCCGATCGACGAGCAGCGCCGGGTATATGCCGAAGAAGGGCTCGACCCGGAACTGCTGGACTACGATCCGCAGCTGCTGCACGGCCCGATTGCGGCCGAGGTCGTCCGCAAACGTCACGGCATCGCCGACGAGGAAGTGCTGGATGCGATCCGGTACCATACGTCCGGCCGGGAGAACATGACGCTGCTTGACAAAATGGTTTGTTTGGCCGATTATATCGAACCGGGCCGGGATTTCCCCGGTGTGCATATAATCCGGGAAATTGCCGACCATAGCTTGGAGAGAGCGCTGATAGCCGGCTTGGATTCGACGATCCGGTTTTTGCTCGATAAGGGAAAGAAAGTATATCCGCTGACGCTTGCTGCCCGCAATGCGCTTCTTGAAGAGGCGGGCCGGGCCGGATTCGGAACGAAATAAAGGTTTGCCTATGCCAAGCAACAGTTAGTCTAAAGGAGGATGCAGATGAGCCAATCACCGGATCATTTGATGAACGAGATCGTAAAAGCGGTAGATGACAAAAAAGCGCACAATATCGTTGTGCTGAATTTGAAGGGCATATCGCTGCTGGCCGATTATTTCGTAATCTGTCACGGGAATTCCGATACGCAGGTACAAGCGATCGTCCAGGAAGTGCGCAAGAAAGCCGAAGCGATGGGGACGACGGTCCGGGGAATTGAAGGGTTCGATACGGCCCGCTGGGTGCTTGTAGACTTGGGCGATGTCGTGGTCCACGTCTTCCACCGGGATGAACGCGAGTATTACAATATCGAGCGTCTGTGGTCGGATGCGAAGGTGGTCGAGCTCGTATGAGATCGTCGGAGGAACGGATGGATGCCGGAAAGGTAGCGAAGCTGACGGTGGCGCGCGAAGTGCCGCCGAACGGCTTCTTTTTGACGAACGGGACCCGCGATGTGCTGCTTCATTACAGCGAAGTGGTGGGGACGATCCAGCCCGGCGATGAAGTGGAAGCGTTTTTGTTCCACGATACGGAAGACCGGCTCGCCGCTACGATGAAAACGCCGAAAATCCGGTTAGGTGAAATCGGCTTGCTGGAAGTGGCCGACATTCATCCGAGATTCGGCTGTTTTCTGGAAATGGGGCTTGGACGCCAGCTGCTGCTGCCTGCTTCCGAGCTTCCGGAAGCGAAGGAGCTCCGGCCGAATCCGGGCGACTGCGTGTATGTGAGATTGGAGCACGACCGTCAGGGACGGATGACCGCGAAGCTGGCGGGAGAGAAAGAACTCGTGCCGCTGGCGTTCCGTGCGCCGGATTCGTGGAAGAACAGCTGGGTCGATGCGATCGTCTACAAGCAGCTGCAGATGGGCACATTCGTCGTATGCGACGGAGGCGTGCTCGGATTCGGAGCGATCGGGATGATCCATGAGAAAGAACGGACCCGGCCGCTGCGTCTGGGCGAGAAAATCCAGGTGCGGGTCGTGTTCGTCCGGGACGACGGCCGGGTCAACCTGTCGATGCGCCAGCCGAAGCAGATCGGCCGGGAAGAGGATGCGGAGCGTATACTCAGCTTCCTGCGGGCCAGACCGGGAGGTTCGATGCCCTATTCCGACGAGACGCCGGCCGATGTGATCGCCTCCAAGTTCAACATTAGCAAGGCGGCGTTCAAGCGCGCGCTCGGCAAGCTGATGAAGGAAGGGCTGATCACCCAGAAGGGCAACTGGACGCATTTGGCGAATAGCGACGAGGAATAGTTTTACGCGGCAGCTCCTGGCGTTAACGGATGAAGGAGGACGGCTCGGCGGATCAAGTCCGAGTGCGGTGCTTGGTAGTGCGGGGCGTTTTCCGTTTCAGAGTAAAGCTTACGTTTTTCTGGGAAGCTAAGCCCATTCGATTGGCAACAAAAGCTGCCGTATTGCGCAGGGTCATTCTTACAGCTTCGCCCAAGCTTCGTTCCGAAGCTTTCTTTTTTTTGGATGATTTTGGTCGAGGGGGACCGGTACAGATGCGTTATGAACAATTCGCATACATCTACGACAAGCTGATGGAGGATATGCCTTATCCGCAATGGCTCCGGTTCATCCGCCAATGCTGGGACAGCTACGGCAAGCCGCAAACGGTCGTTGATCTCGGCTGCGGGACGGGAAACTTGACGATTCCGCTGGCTCAATCGGGCCTTCGCGTGTTCGGAATCGATTTGTCGGACGATATGCTGGCCGTGGCGCAAGAGAAAACGGAACAGCGCCACCGCACGTTTCCGTTCGCTTCGGGCGGCTCCGTCACCTGGCTGCAGCAGGATATGACCGAATGGGAGCTGACCGAGCCGGTCGATTCGGTTATTTCGTGCTGCGACTGCATCAACTATTTGACCGAGGAGACGGATCTGGCCGGGACATTCCGCCGCACGTTCGCCGGATTGAAGGAAGGAGGCACGTTTATTTTCGACGTACATACCGAGCATCAGCTGAGATCTTATGCGGAGATGCAGCCCTTCCTGCTTAACGACGACGACGTTTCTTATATATGGACAAGCGAACTGGACGAGGAGCGGTGCGAGATCGAGCATGATTTGGCGATTTTCGTCCGCGAGTCGGAATGGCTGGCTGCGGATTCACAGACGAAGGAACCGGCGCGCGACCTGAAGGATACGAACGGAGCCCGGTATGTGAGGATCGACGAGACACATGTGCAGAGGGCGTATCCGCTGGAGCGGATCGAATCGCTGCTGCGGGAAGCCGGGTTTTCCCGGATTCACCGGTTCGCCGATTTTAAGCTCAAGCCGCCGGTTGCGGAGACCGAACGCGTCTTTTTCGTATGCGTCAAAACGTCCGGGGAGTGAGTGCCATGAACGCGAATGTGCTGAAACGCGCGGAATCGTTCGCCAGGTCGTTTCATGAGGGCGACGCTTCCGGCCACGACTGGACGCATATCGAGCGGGTCGTCCGGATGACAAGGACGATAGCGGCCGCCGAGAAGGCGGACCCGATCATATGCGAGCTGGCGGCGCTGCTGCACGACGTGGCCGATCCGAAGCTGAATGCTTCCAAGGAAGCGGGGATCGCGAGCGTGCGCGGGTTTCTCGATAGTCTTCCGATTCCGGCCGACGCCGCGGATCACGTGATCGCTATTATCGCCACGATGTCGTACAGCGAGGGGCCCGGTCGGCCGATGGCGACGACGGAAGGAAGAGTCGTCCGTGATGCGGACCGGTTGGATGCGATCGGTGCGATCGGCATCGCGAGAACGTTCGCCTATGCGGGCTGGAAGGGGCATCCGCTGCATGATGCGGCGCTCGCTCCGAGAGCAACGTGGACGCAGGAATCGTACGGCAGGGAGCGTTCAACGGCGATCAACCATTTTTACGAAAAGCTGCTGAAACTGAAAAGTCTGCTTCATACCGAAACTGCGCGAAAAATCGCGGATGAAAGACACCGTTTTATGGAAAGCTACTTGGAGCAGTTCCACAAAGAATGGAGCGGGAACGGCTAATCCGGTCCGGTCGTGCGGCGTGCATAAGCGCGGGGAAACACGGAGGGAACGGGTCGCCGGTTCCTTCACGCCTATCTATATCAAAATTAGAACGATATTGTTCTAATTTAGCTATTACCAATATATTTCGATTCAGGTATAATGGAGACATAGTATGCATACATGAAACCGCGCTGCTTGTGGACGGGTGCGGAGCTGGAGGGAGCTGCTTCAATGAAGACCGGGGATGCGGGCATATTGTTTCCTTGGAGGACTGTATACGGGCCTAACTTAGGGTACGTTCAGGAACAGTACGAAATATACGAATCCGACCCGAATTCGGTGGACCCGACTTTTCGGGAATTGTTTGCGCGCGTTGGCGCGCCGCCAGCTACAGAGACAGAAGGGACGGCACAGCCGGCCGCTGCGCACGCGCAGGCGGTAGACGGCCTTTCCTTGCAAAAGGCGGTCGCTGCCGGAAAGCTGATCTGGAATATTCGCACTTACGGCCATTTGGCGGCGGACATCGATCCGCTGGGCTTAAGCGCATCTGCCGATACACGCTTGATCGAGCCGGAAACGTTTGGACTGACGAAGGAAGATTTGGAAGCTCTGCCTGCGACTTTGATCTGGGAAAATGCTCCGGACGACGTCGTTAACGGCTGGGAAGCGATCGAACGGCTTCGCAGCACCTATACGCGGACGATCGCTTATGAGTTCGCTCATGTTCATGAAGAGCAGGAGCGGGAATGGCTGAACAAGCGCGCCGAGAACGGCGAACCGCTGGCCGAACCGGCAACCGTGAAGGAAAAAACCGAGCTGCTCGGCCGATTGATCGATGCGGAGCAATTCGAGGCGTTTCTGCACCGGACTTTCGTCGGTCAGAAGCGGTTTTCCGTAGAAGGAAACGACGCCTTGATTCCGCTGCTCGACGAGATCGTCCGCTCGGTCGCACGTGACGGGGCCGGCCATCTGCTGATGGGAATGGCGCACCGCGGAAGACTGAACGTGCTGGCTCATATTCTCGGCAAGCCGTACAGCCGCATTTTCGCGGAATTTCACCATTCGCCGAATAAAGACCTGGTGCCGTCGGAAGGCTCGACAGGCATTAACTACGGCTGGACCGGCGATGTGAAATACCACCTTGGCGCAGACCGTTCGGTAGCGGATCACGGCAATACGATCCGGATCGTGCTCGCGAACAACCCGAGCCATCTGGAATTTGTCAATCCGGTCGTCGAAGGCTTTGCCCGCGCGGCCCAGGAAGACCGCGGACAGGCCGGATGGCCGCAGCACGACCCGAGCAAGGCCGCAGCCGTGCTGATTCACGGCGACGCCGCATTTGCGGGCGAGGGCATCGTTCCGGAGACGCTGAACTTCAACCGTCTGACGGGATACCGCAACGGCGGGACGATCCATATTATCGTCAACAACAGGCTCGGATTTACGACGGACAGCGCCGATTCGCGCTCGACTCACTATGCGAGCGACTTGGCGAAAGGGTTCGAAATTCCGGTCGTGCACGTCAATGCCGACGATCCGGAAGCGTGCGTCGCCGCCGCCCGGATGGCCTGCGAGTTCCGCGACCTGTTCAAGAAAGACTTCCTGATCGATCTGATCGGTTACCGCAGATACGGTCATAACGAATCGGACGATCCGGAGTCGACACAGCCGCTCATGTATTCTAAGGTGCGCAACCATCCGACTGTCAGCGAGCTCTACGCATCCCAGCTGGAGAAGGAAGGCGTCATTACCCGGGACCAATACGAGCAGATGAAGCAGGAGACGGTCTCCCGTCTTCAGGAAGCTTATGAAGATATGAAAAACGCCGATAAGCTGGGCGAAGACCGCACATGGGCGGCGGCGGACAGCGAGGCTGCTCCGGCGGAGCTCGTCACGGCGGTGCCGCTCGATAAGCTGCGCGAGATCAATCAAGATCTGTTGAAGCGTCCGGCAAGCTTCAACCCGTATCCGAAGCTGCAGCGTATCCTGGAGCGTAGGGCGGGCGCGCTGGACGAAGGCGGCAAGGTCGACTGGGCGCTGGCCGAAACGCTCGCGTTCGCGACGATCCTGGCCGACGGCAAGCCGGTCCGGCTGAGCGGACAAGATTCGCAGCGCGGCACGTTCGCGCACCGGAACATCGTGCTTCATGATCCGCAGACCGGCGAGACGTATTGTCCGCTGCACGATCTGCCGCAAGCGAAAGCGTCGTTCGCGGTTCATAACAGTCCGCTGTCCGAAGCGTCCGTTCTCGGCTTCGAGTACGGGTACAACGTATTCGCTCCCGAAACGTTCGTGCTGTGGGAAGCGCAATATGGCGATTTTGCCAATGCGGGCCAAGTAATCATCGACCAGTTCATCTCCGCCGGACGCGGCAAATGGCGTCAGAAGTCGAGCCTCACCTTGCTGCTGCCTCACGGCTACGAAGGGCAAGGGCCGGAGCACTCAAGCGCACGTCTGGAACGTTTCCTGCAGCTGTCCGGGGAAGAGAACTGGACGGTCGTTAATATGACGAAGGCTTCGCAATATTTCCACCTGCTGCGCAAGCAGGCGATGCTCTCCGAGACGGAGGACGCGCGTCCGCTTATCGTGATGGCGCCGAAGAGCCTTATCCGCAACCCGCGGGTCGCCTCGGCCGGTACGGAGCTTAGCGAAGGCGCGTTCCAGCCGGTGCTGGAGCAGCAAGGAACCGGGCTTCAAGCGGAACAGGTCGAACGAATCGTCTTGTGCAGCGGGAAAATCGCCGTCGATCTGGAAGAGGCGATCTCGGAAAACGGGCAGTCGCAGCAGGAATGGCTTCACATTATTCGCGTGGAGCAGCTGTATCCGTTCCCTGCCGAGGAAATCTCGAACATTTTCGCACGGTACGGCAATTTGAAAGAAATCGTATGGGTTCAGGAAGAACCTAAAAATATGGGCGCTTGGTTCTTTATGGAGCCGAGAATCCGTGAAATTGCCCCGCAAGGCGCAGAGGTCCGGTATATCGGACGCCGGGAGCGTTCCAGTACCGCAAGCGGTTATCAAACCGTCCATACGTTCGAGCAGCGTCAAATCATTGAGAACGTTCAAGATCGAAGCTTCTTCGATAACAACCGATAAGGAGGCCGCGGCTGTGTCAGACATCAAAATACCCGAGATGGGCGAATCGATCACCGAAGGAACGATATCCAAATGGATGGTGAAAGTTGGAGATCGTGTCGGAGCAGGCGATCTGCTTCTTGAATTGGAAACGGACAAGGTCAATTTGGAGGTAAGCGCCGAATCCGCCGGCGTTATTGCAGAAATCCGCAGAGGCGAAGGCGATACGGTTCAAGTAGGTGAAGTCGTAGGAACGATCGGCGCCGCGGGAGCGGAGCCGACTGCACCCGCTGCACCTGCCGTGGAGGCGCAGCCTTCTGCGGCTCCGGCTCCAGCCGCACCGGCGGAAGCCGCTTCCGCTCCGGTACAGGCCGCTCCGTCGGTTATCGCGGCATCGGCTCCGGGCGTCGCCGCTTCCCCTTCGGCCAGAAAGCTGGCCAGAGAGCGCGGAATCGACCTGCAGCAAGTTCAGCCGAGCGATCCGAACGGACGGATCAGCCGTACCGACGTCAGCTCCGCGCAGGATCAGGCGCCTGCCGCGCCGGCTGCCCGTCCGCAAACGACAAGCGGCATTACGGCGGCATCGGCATCGGAAGATCCGACCAAGCCGGTTGAGATCATTAAGATGTCGAGACGCCGTCAGACGATCGCGACCCGCCTTGTGGAAGCTCAGCGCACGGCAGCGATGCTGACTACGTTTAACGAGGTCGACATGACCCGGATTCTCGATATCCGCAAACGCCGCAAGCAGTCGTTCCAGGAGAAAAACGATGTCGGCCTCGGCTTTATGTCCTTTTTCACCAAAGCGGTTGTCGGCGCGCTGAAGAAGTACCCGCTGCTTAACGCGGAAATCGACGGCGACCGGATTATCGCCAAAAAATATTACGACATCGGGATCGCGGTCGCGGCCAAGGAAGGACTGGTCGTTCCGGTCGTACGTGATGCAGACCGTCTCGGCTTCGCCGAGATCGAGAAACGGATCGCCGATTTGGCAGGCAAGGCGCGGGCGAACACGCTCCAGCTGTCCGACCTGCAAGGCGGCACCTTCTCGATTACGAACGGCGGCGTCTTCGGCTCGTTGCTGTCCACGCCGATTTTGAACACACCGCAGGTAGGCATTCTCGGGATGCACAAAATCCAGTGGCGTCCGATCGCGCTGGACGAGCAGCGGATGGAAAACCGGCCGATGATGTACATCGCCCTGTCGTACGATCACCGGATCGTCGACGGCGCCGAAGCGGTACGTTTCCTTGTGACCATCAAGGAACTGCTGGAAGATCCGGAATCGCTGCTGCTTGAAGGATAAGCGGGCACGTTCCCGGTAACGGGTTGCATATATCCCGAAGGGGATCGACAGAAGCATTGGATGCTGTCGATCCTCTTTTTTTGTAGGAAGCGCGGGGGGCGGATGGAGCGGGAGCCGAACGGTTTCTGCCCGCTGGAAAGGTTGCCCGGTAACGGTTGCGTTTACGCAGACAGGGCGGGGAGGGGGCGCAAGAATGGATTCGTATGGAAAAGTGTCCGAACACGCAAAGAAAGTAGCAGGTATAGTAAGTAGCAAATGTTAATTTAGAAAGTAGCCGATATAGGAAGTAGCAAATGTTAGTTTTCAGTGAAGGCGAGCCGTTTCCGTTCGTGAGGAGCCTCCTTTTTAACAACTTCTCTTGGGCAACTCCTCTTGGGCAATTTCTCTTGAACAGCCCTCTTGAGTACTTCCTCTTGGGCAGACGGCCTGGTGGCACCGGACCCGAGGGGAAATAGAAGTCTTTTGCGAGGCTGTCGATTCATTGTGTAGAAGTGTTAGCAGGCCGTTCCAAGTGAAAAGTTACCTTCTTCTGCTCAGACAGGTTGTCCTGAATCCCTTGATTGAATAAGGATTGTAAGGTAGGGGATTCCAGACAAAACTCGCCAGAAGGTAATCTTTTCCCTTTCCACTTGGTTTTGTCCACATTGAATCGACAGCCTCTTAATCACCTCTTATTTAGCCGCTTTTTCGCGTTTTTGGGGAAAATGGCTAAAATAACGGTCTCAAATCGCTCTTATTTTGGAAAAATAATCTATTAGTTGAAGAATAAGAGCTGCAAACCGCTCTTATTGGGGAAATCTCGTGCCATGCCCTAGCCAGAACTGCCTATATCCCCGCATACCGTCGAACCACGGCCGCTTTCCGAACCAAGAAACATCCCGCTAGTACGCATACCCCCGAACCAAGAAGCTACTACTCCGCAAACATACACATACGCCTCAAACCCGCATCTAGCTCCAAATCAGAACCCGCCCGCCCCAGCCCCCTCATGTACCTCAAACCACGGCCGCTCCCCGAACCAAGAAACATCCCGCTAGTGCGCATACCTTCGAACCAAAAAGCCACTACTTCGAGACACACACATACGCCTCGAACCCACATCTAGCTCCAAATCAGAACCTGCCCGCCCCAGCCCTCACATACGCCTCGAACCACGCACCGCTCCTCGAACCGAATCTGCCCCCACCAACAAGCATTCGCCTCAACCAGTCTCGATGCCGCGTCCCGTCTGCCGCTCCCGTAATCTATAAGCCTACTATTTTTTTAGTATATGGAAATATTTTGGCATCTGGCGGAATAGAGTAGGATAAGCCCCTTTCCCGATAACCGGGTCAACAAGACGGCGATTGTGAAGTAAAAGGAGGTTGCTTGTTCTGCATGATTACTAGATCCCCTTACGTTTCGCCGGACGATCTCTATTTATTCAATCAAGGCCAACTGCTTCGGGCATACCGGAGCTTCGGCGCTCATCTGTGCGAGCTGGACGGACAAGGCGGCACAGCCTTTGCCGTATGGGCTCCGAACGCGCTGGAGGTGCGGGTCGCGGGGGAGTTTAACGGCTGGGACGGCACGAACCATCCGCTGACCCCCGCCGGGACGACGGGCGTGTGGACCGGCTTTGCCGCGGACGTCGGCGAAGGCGCGCTGTACAAATACGAGCTGATCGACGCGGAAGGACGAAAACGGCTCAAGGCCGATCCGTTCGCGTTCCAGTCGGAGCTGCGTCCCGGAACGGCTTCGGTCGTCGCCCGGCTGGACGGCTACGAGTGGCGGGACGAGCAATGGTTGCAGCACAAACAGCAGCATCCGCCGTACGAACGCCCGATGCTTATCTATGAAGTGCATCTCGGCTCGTGGAGGCTCGAAGCGCCCGAACAGTTCCGGACGTATGCGCAGTTGGCTGATGAATTGGTAGACTACGTCTGCTCGATCGGCTATACCCATATCGAACTGCTGCCGCTGACCGAGCATCCGCTCGACCGGTCGTGGGGCTATCAGGCGACCGGGTATTACTCGGCTACCAGCCGTTATGGCCCGCCCGAAGGACTGAAGCTGCTTGTGGACCGCTGCCATCAGAGAGGGATCGGCGTCCTGCTCGACTGGGTGCCCGGCCATTTCTGCAAAGACGATCACGGACTCCGGCTGTTCGACGGTACCCCGCTGTACGAGGATTCCGATCCGAGACGGGCGGAGAAGCCGAACTGGGGAACGCTCGCCTTTCACTTCGGCAAGCCCGAGGTACAAAGCTTTCTTTTGTCGAACGCCTTGTTTTGGCTCGACGTTTATCATATCGACGGCTTCCGGGTGGACGCGGTCGCCAGCATGATCGATTTGCATTTCGACAAGCCGGACGGGATACGGACGTGGAACCGCCATGGCGGAACCGAGCATCTGGAGGCGCTCGATTTCTTGCGCCGGCTGAACGAAACGGTGTTCGGCCACTATCCGGACAGTCTGATGATCGCCGAGGATTCGTCGGCTTGGCCGGGCGTCACGTCGCCGACCTACAAGGGCGGCCTCGGCTTCAACTACAAGTGGAATATGGGCTGGATGAACGACATGCTCCGCTATATGGGGACCGATCCCGCGGATCGTCCGGCCTGCCACAACCTGACGACGTTTCCAATGATGTACGCCTATTCCGAAAACTACATCCTGCCGCTTTCCCACGACGAGGTCGTGCACGGCAAACGGTCGCTCCTGCACAAAATGCCTGGCGCTTATGAAGAAAAGTTTGCAAATTTGCGGCTGTTTTACGGGTACTGGTTTTGTTTTCCCGGTAAAAAGCTGCTGTTCATGGGCGGCGAATACGGCCAATTCGACGAATGGAAGGACGACGCCGGACTGGACTGGATGCTGCTCGATTACCCGCTGCACGCTGCCGTGAACCGGTATATGCACAGGATGAGCGAGGTGTACGCTTCTCTTCCTCCGCTCTGGGAGCTGGACCATTCCCCGGAAGGGTTCCGCTGGATCGATCCCGATAATGCCGAGCAGAGCGTCCTCTCGTTCGTCCGGTACAGCCGGGAGGAGGGGCGCCATGTAGTGGCCGTATGCAACTTCTCGGGCCGCGCTTATTCCGATTTCCGGATCGGCGTACCGGCTGCGCCGGCTTACCGGATGTTAATCAACAGCGACGCCGCCGAATACGGCGGCCGCACGACCGCCGCTTGGCCTTTGGTCAAGACGGAGCGGACGAAACGGAACGGACAGCCCGTCAGCTTGACGCTGAACGTGCCGCCGCTCGCCTTTATCCTGCTTGAGCCGCTCCGGTCCGCTGGCAGGCAGCGCAAAATGAACCAATAACCCCCCGAGAGGAGAATCGATATATATGCGACGTAACGAATGCATCGCCATGCTGCTGGCCGGAGGGGAAGGACGCCGGCTGGGCGTATTGACGAAAGATTTGGCCAAGCCTGCGGTCCATTTTGGAGGGAAATACCGGATCATCGATTTTACGCTCAGCAATTGCGTCAATTCCGGGATCGAGACGGTTGGCGTGCTGACCCAATACCAGCCGCTCGTGCTGAACCGGTATCTCGGCATCGGCACTCCGTGGGGGCTCGACCGGCGGGAGGGCGGGATGCATGTGCTCCCTCCGTTCGTCCGGCAGAAGGGTGGCGTGTGGTACAAAGGGACGGCCAACGCGATTTCCCAAAATATCCGGTTTATCGAGCGGTACGATCCCGAATACGTGCTGATCATCTCGGGGGACCACATCTACAAGATGGATTACAATGAACTGCTCCATACGCATAAAACAAGCCGTGCGGACGCCACGATCGCGGTCATCCAGGTTCCTTGGGAGGAGGCGAGCCGGTTCGGCGTGTTAAGCGTCGACGAAGACGGAAGGATCGTCGAATTCGCCGAAAAACCGAAACAGCCGAAGAGCAACCTGGCCTCCATGGGCGTATACATGTTCTCCTGGCGGGCGCTTCGCGAGGCGCTCCTGCAGGATGAGTCGGACAGCGGCTCCTCCAACGACTTCGGCAAGGATGTCATTCCGGCACTGCTGCGAAACGGCTCCCGATTGTATTCCCACCGGTTTGAAGGATATTGGAAAGATGTCGGCACGATCGACAGTTTATGGGAGGCGAATATGGATCTGCTCGAAGATAAACCGGCTCTGGACCTGTACGACCGTTCTTGGCGCATCTACTCTGTGAATCCGAACCGCCCGGCCCAGTACATATCGCCATATGCGAGCGTGGAAAGCTCGCTGATCAACGAAGGCTGCGTCGTGGAAGGACGCGTGAGCCGCTCCGTCCTGTTCCACGGGGTACGGGCCGAGGCGGGCTGCCTGATCGAGGATTCGGTCATTATGCCCCATGCGGTTATCGGCAAAGGAGCGACGATCATCCGCGCGATCGTCGGAGAAGGCGCCGTCGTAGGCGAAGGGTGCACGATCGGCAGCTACGATTCGCCCGAGATCGCCGTCGTGGCGAGCGGGGCGGAGATCGAGACGCTGCAATCTCATGAGGAGGCGAATCCGGTATGAAACATTTGATGATGGGCGTCATCAATCTTATTCACGAGCAGGAGGAGATGGGACCGCTGACCGCGGGCCGCTGTCTCGCCACCGTTCCGTTCGGCAGCCGGTATCGGCTTATCGATTTTGTATTGTCCTCGATGGTGAATTCAGGCATTTCCAACGTCGCCGTGTTCGCCCATACGAAATACCGTTCGCTGATGGACCATCTCGGCTCCGGCAGCAACTGGGATTTGCATCATAAGCAGAGCGGGCTGTTCGTGCTGCCGCCGGCGATCGAAAATCAGACAGACTTCGGCCGGGGCGATCTGTATCATTTTTACCGTCACCGCGATTATTTTACGCGTACCTCGCAGGATTACGTCGTCATCGCCCGCAGCCATATGGTCTGCAATATTGACTTTACGCGCGTCCTGGAGCAGCATCGGGAACGGGGCTCGGATATTACCGTCGTCTGCAAAAGAGAGCCGGGACCGCTACCCGGATTGTGCCGGAAGGTGAAACTGGACGAAGCGGGGCGCGTGCTCGATATGCAGGATCATTTCGGTCGGCTCGAGAGCGACGTCGTCTCGATGGAGATGTACGTGCTGCACAAGGAGCAACTGCTGAATCTGGTTGACACCTCGCTTGCCCAAGGGCGCGATCATTTTGTCGGACATGCGGTCATGTCGCGGCTCGGCGAGCTGAACGTACACGCTTACATGCACGACGGCGTACTCGGCGTCGTTAATACGATCCCGGCCTATTACCGGCACAATATGGAGCTGCTCCAGCCCGAAGTGTGGAACGAGCTGTTCCAGCGGCCGGGGCCGGTCTATACGAAGGTGAAGGACGAGCCGCCGGCCCGCTACCGCCGCGGCTCCGAGGTGGCGCATTCGCTGATCGCCAACGGCTGCGAGATTGAAGGCACCGTGTACGGCAGCATCTTGTTCCGCGGCGTCAAAATCCGCGAAGGGGCCGTTATCAGCAACTGTATTATTATGCAGAACGGGATTGTCGGGGCAAGCGGTTCGTTGGAAAACTGCATCCTCGACAAAGAAGTGAGCATCCGTCCGTTTCAAGGGCTCAAGGGTTCGGCGGGCACGCCATTTGTCGCGGGCAAGCGGAACGTCATCTGAATCGGATCGGCCGCCGGGCCGCCGCGGACCATTATTACGCGGCGGCTGCCGGTATACGGAGGAGGGATTCCATGAACGTCTGGTTCGTAGCCTCGGAGGCGGCGCCGCTCGTGAAGACGGGAGGGCTGGCCGACGTTGCGGGGGCACTGCCCAAAGCGCTGGGCTCGCTCGGGATCGACGTCACGGTCGTATTGCCGAAATACGGGGCGATTCCGGCTTCCTATACAGCGTCCAGCGTCCCGCGCGGACATTTCCGCGTGTCGCTCGGCTGGCGTTCCGTCTATTGCGGGCTGGAGGAGCTGACTGTGGACGGAGTGCGTTTTCTGCTGATCGATAACGAGACCTATTTCAAGCGCGACCAGCTGTACGGTTATGGAGACGAAGCGGAACGATTCGTCTTTTTCAGCATGGCGGTTCTGGAGGTGATGGCAAGGTGCGACCGGCTGCCGGATGTGCTCCACTGCCATGACTGGCAAACCGGTCTCGTGCCCTTTCTGCTGCGCACCCGGTATTCGTATCTTCCGCAGTTCCGCAGCATCCGCACCGTATTTACGATTCATAATCTGCATTATCAGGGCGTGTTCGGACGGGAGCTTCTGCAAGATCTGCTCGGGGCCGGAGACGACATGTTCGGACAGGATGGCTTGGAGTTTTACGGTGCGGGAAGCTGCATGAAAGCGGGGATCCGCTACGCGGACAAGCTGACGACCGTCAGTCCTTCCTATGCGGCGGAAATTCAGAGCCCCGAATACGGGGAAAGGCTGGACGGACTGCTCCGGCAGCGGGCCGGAGATTTGACCGGCATCGTCAATGGCATAGATACAAGCAGTTACGATCCCGCCGGCGATCCGCACCTGGCTGCGCCGTATTTGCGCTCGTCCGGCGGCAAGCGGCTCAATAAGCGGCCGCTCCAGCAGGAGCTGGGGCTTCTGCCGGACGAAGAGGTCCCTGTCATCGGCATCGTCTCCCGGCTGGTCGCCCAGAAGGGGCTTGAGCTGATCGGCGAGGCGCTGCCCGCTCTGATGGCCGAGGATGTGCAGCTTGCCGTACTCGGCTCCGGCGACGCCCGCTATGAGCGGATGCTGCTCGACGGGGCCGCTGCCTACCCGGGCCGGCTGGCCGTGCGGCTTCGCTTTGACGAAGGGCTGGCGCGGCGGATCTATGCCGGTTCGGACCTGTTTCTGATGCCGTCACTGTTCGAGCCGTGCGGGCTCAGTCAACTGATCTCGCTGCGTTATGGAACGTTGCCGATCGTACGGGAAACCGGGGGGCTGCGCGATACGGTACAGTCCTACAACGAATATACGGGAAAAGGGAATGGCTTCAGCTTCGGGCCGGCGGCCGCCCATGATTTGGCGTATACGGTGCGGCGGGCGCTGTCGTTTTACCGGGACCGGGAAGCATGGGAGCGGATCGTGCGCAACGGGGAGTTGTCGGACATCGGCTGGGAAACGTCTGCCGGACGTTATGCGGATCTGTACCGGGAGTTGTTGAAGGGATAGACCGGCTGGTCTTTTGTCCATCTGCCAGAACGTTTAGGTTCTTTACCGTGCCAAAGTGAAAGGAAGGGACGGGGTTCCCTTACTTGACGTTAGAGAACGTATATTCAGGTTCGATCGATGACTAACGAATCGTATCGTGCTTATGGCTGAAAAGCGACGTTTGTGCAGACTTAACGAATCCAGGTATCGTTATCGAACCGAAAGCGGAAAAAAACGATCCAATTTGCGGGGAATAACATTACAAGAGTTCGTTACAAATTCAAACGTCCGCATTCGGCTCCGATAACGACTGCTGGGTTCGTTAGCCATACCACCGCATGAAGACAACACGACTTGAACAGCGGTTGGAGTCGCACCCTTTTCCTTCCGACGGGCTGTCGTATGGGTTTGAAGACCAAGACCGAAGGAGTCTCCAAAGTTTTTTTCACGATTTAAAGTTTTTTCACGATTTCGCGAGGCTCACTTCAAGTGCGAGTTCAAAAAGTCCGGTTATCAGCACCGAGAAGATGGGATGAAGCTAGGAAATGAGGAGCGGAGCGTAGTGGGAGCTTTTGTGAGCACCGGAAGTTCCGGCTGAATTCTATATTCGATGTCGAGCACGCTTCCTGATCGGCTTCGTGATCAAAAGTGGGCTTTTTGAAACATCCTCTTGGAACCGGTTTTCCTCAAGAAAAAGGACTTCAGTCTCCACATATCGTGGAAATTGAAGTCCTTTCGTTTAAAAGTGGAGACATCCCCCTGTCAGGAGAATCCTTCCGGGACAGCCCTTTTTATAGTTGCTTTCCGGAGGGGCGGTCGGCGGGCGCGGACAGGCGTTACGATTATCCGCTGGCTGATCAGCCCGCAAGCCGCATCCCGCCGCTTGTCCGCACGAGACGCGGCACGATTGGGAAGGAGGCGACCCGGTCGGCCGATACCTCATAAAATGTCCAGCGGATGCAAGTAAATGGCAAGCATGGAGATGGAGGGTATGTAACAATGTACCCGTATATTCGTTTTTTCATGAAATGTAAGCGCGTTCATCAAAATCGAAAGTAGGGGATTCGGATGATCAGATTACGTTTTGCATCGGTTGCGTTGTCCGTTGCGGTGGCGGGAGCTTTGGCTGCTGCGTGCAGTCAAGGGCAGGAGAAGGAGCCGGAACAGGCGGCTCCGGCAGCAAGCAATCCCGTTGAAACAAATGTAAGCGAATACAAGGGAGGCCCGGCCGAGCTGCTCATTCAGGATATCAACTCGGGCACGACAGACGAGCAGTTTCAGAAGTTTTTCGTCGAACCGCTCAAAGCCAAATACCCCCAAATCACTCTCGTGCAAACCCGTGAGACGCTGGATAAGCTTCTGGCGGCGGGAACGCCCCCCGACATCGTGCTGGTCAGCAACGCCGGACTGGGCACCGTGCTCGAGGCCGATATCCCCGAAGATTTGACGCAAATGATCAAAACGCACAAAGTGAATCTCAGCTCGATGGAACAGGCGGTCGTTCAGCAGACGGAGCGGCTCGGCGACCAGAAGGCGTTTTACGGAATGCCGTTCGCGATGAATTATGGTGCGATGGTGTACAACAAAGATATATTCGACAAGTTCGGCATCGCCTATCCGAAGGAAGTCATGACTTACGAAGAAGCTCTGGAGCTCGGCAAAAAATTAACCCGCGTCGACGGAGGCACGAACTATATCGGCATTATGCCGCCCGATCTGAGACAATTGTACTGGCAATACGGCGTGCCGGTATTCGACAAGTCGAAAAACAAATCGGTGCTCACTACCGACAAGCATGCCCAGGTGTTCTCGATGCTGAAGCAGTTTTATACAATTCCCGGGTACGTGGAAGGCGGGAAATACAGCCACTCGGTCGACCTGTTTTTCAAGGAGCAGCGGATGGCGATGTATCCGAACTGGGTGTCGGCGATCATCACGTTTTTCACCAGGGCGGAGACGAAGGACGCGTTCAAATGGGATATCGTCGCACATCCGGGCTACAGCGACAAGCCGGGTCTCGGCAAAGAGGTCGATTACCACATGGCGGTCGTCAACAAGTCGGGCAAGCACAAGGAAGCGGCTTATCAAGTGCTGCTCAGTCTGATCAGTGAAGGGGTGCAGACGAAGCTTAGCAAAGCCGGCCGTCTCTCGATTCTGACGAATAGCGAGATCCGTAAAGTGTACGGCGAGGAAAGCGAGATTTATAAAGGGAAAAACTTGCAGTCGATCTTTAAAGTCTCGCCTTCGCCGCTTCCGGATGCGTCCAAATATGACGCGAAAATCAACGCCCTGCTGATCGGGGAAGTGACCAAAAGTGTCGTGATCGACGCCACCGACATCAATACGGCGCTGCGCAACGCCGAAGAGAAGGCGAACAAGGAAATTGTCGTACCGTAAACGGTAAACCGGAAACGGATTCGGTGCGCTCGCCGCGCGGCTACCGGACCGGTATGGCCGCGAAGCGTTTCAGGCTTGGGTCGATTGGGGCGGTATTGCGGTTATCCGTCATGTCACAAACGGCTTTAAGGTGCACGTCACGGACTCTCAAGGCTCCGCCGCGGAAACCGAGTTATCCTTAAGCGTACACGGGTATGGATGGGAGCCGGCCGCGGCGGGGATTATTCCTCGCCGAGCCGGCTCATCAGCCGTTTCATCTTCGATTCCGTATCGGACCCGACCGATGGCGTATACACGCTGCAGCGCAAGTCGGTACGGCCCTGCACCTGCATGGACGTGAGGTCGAACAACATTTTGCCCGCCTTCGCGTGACGAAATTCGATGAACACCTCTGGAGCCGAGCTGACATCGTTAATGTCCCATAACCTTCGAAACTCCCCGTTCTGCCCGCTCAGCCTCTCGATAAAATCGGCATACCA
The DNA here is from genome assembly GCF_058135425.1 of Paenibacillus sp. MAH-35. Lineage (NCBI taxonomy): Bacteria > Bacillati > Bacillota > Bacilli > Caryophanales > Paenibacillaceae > Paenibacillus > Paenibacillus sp. MAH-35. Next base: position 60,342 of record NZ_JBYUPU010000003.1, on the reverse strand, counting down.
TTTGTCGCCTACGTATTGGCCGTAATAGTAGCGGAATATGGCCAGAAACCCCCGTACGAAATCGTCCCAGTTCACCGCCAGAGCGCGCAGCTCCTTGCGGGTGAACAGCAGCCAGATCAGGTTGCGTTCCCCGGGCGGCACCTGCTCGAAATTCATAAAGACGGCCGCGGCGGCCCGGTTCCAGCCGACGATGTTGCATTTGCGGTCAGAGACGATCGTAGGACAGTAGCGAAGCTGACCGACGATTTGGCTAAGCGCGGGCGGCAGTCCCGGCTCGGGTTCGGGAGGCGGTGCCGCAGCCGGCTGCTCCAAGGCGAGCATATGCAAATATTTGCGCTCTTCCTCGTTGAATTGCAGGGCGAAAGCGATCCGGTCGAGCACTTGCGCGGACATTTTAATGTCCCGTCCCTGCTCGAGCCATGTGTACCAGGTCGTGCTGACGCCGGCGATCTGCGCCACTTCCTCCCGCCTAAGCCCCGGCGTTCTTCTCCGGCCTCCCGAAGGCAATCCGGCCGATTGCGGCTGAAGTCTGGCCCGGTGTGTCGTCAAAAATTCGGACAACGCCTGAAGTCTTTGGTCGCGGTTCATAACGTGCCTCCCGTGTATAGGTTATCCTAGCATCTATTATACTAGGATAACCTATAACTTGTAATAGGATAAATCCTGTGACATTCTATGGATAAGAGGTCGTGCAGCGGCCATCAGCCAATGCCGGCCGGTTCTACTCAGGAAGGAATGAGTGCGAATGAACAGCAATCGGGTAGTTATAACGGGAATGGGCGTCATCACACCGCTCGGTCTTACGGTGGATATGATGTGGTCGGCGATGCGGGCCGGCAAGTCGGCCATTTCCGCGATCGATACGTTTGACGTCTCTGCCTACAAGACGAAAATTGCCGGAATCATCCGTGATTTTGACGCGGACGAAACGATCGGCCGGAAGGAAGCGCGCCGGATGGACCGGTTCGTCCAATTCGCGGTAGCGGCCGCGAAGCAGGCGCTCGACGATGCGGCGATGTCGCTGGAGTCGGCCGACAAGGAAAGGATCGGGGTGTATATCGGCTCCGGAATCGGAGGCATCCGGACGATGCTGGACAATTACCGGACGCTGCTCGAGCGGGGGCCGGGAAGAGTGAGTCCGTCGGTCGTGCCGATGATGATTGCGAACATGGCGGCCGCGCAGGTCAGCATCCTGTACGGGCTGAAGGGACCGGTGCTGGCCCCGGTAACGGCATGCGCGACCGGCAATAACGCGATCGGCGAAGCGTTCCATCTCATTCGCCGCGGGGGAGCGGACGCCGTTATCGCCGGCGGAGCGGAAGCGACGCTCATTGATTTGGCGCTGGCCGGCTTCGGCAACGCGACTGCCATGTCGACGCGGAACGAAGAGCCGGAACGGGCCAGCCGGCCGTTCGACGCGGAGCGTGACGGGTTCGTAGCGTCTGAGGGGGCCGGCGTGCTCGTGCTGGAGTCGCTGGATCATGCGATACGGCGCGGTGCGCGAATCCACGCCGAGGTCGTCGGATACGGCTCCAGCTCCGACGCCTATCACGTCGTGGCGACCGATCCGGACGGCGATGGCGCTTTCCGGGCGATGCGGGAGACGCTTGCGGACGCGGGTTTGCGCCTGGAGGAAGTCGATGTGATCAGCGCCCACGCGACGAGCACGCCGCTCGGGGACCTGTCCGAGACGAGGGCGATCAAGCGACTGTTCGGCGCCGGAGCCGGACGGATTCCGGTAACTGCGAACAAATCGATGCTCGGCCATATGCTCGGCGCGGCGGGAGGCGTCGAAGCGGTCGCATTGGTGAAAATGATTCAGGACGGAATCATTCCGCCGACTCTGAATCTGGATCGTCCGGACCCGGAATGCGATCTCGATTACGTGCCGAACCGGGCGAGGGCTTGCGAGGTTCGGGTCGGCCTGTCGAATTCGTTCGGCTTCGGCGGGCATAATGCGGTGATCGCGATCCGCAAGTACGAGCGATAAACAGGCAAGCTTCGCGGGTGACAGCCGATTGGGAGGAGAGCCGAAACCTACGGCCGGGGTGTTCCAAGACGAACGCATTTTTTCGACAAGCCGGTCCGCCCCGCGTCCCCGCTCCCGCCGGCGGGCGACGACGAAGTTCCTTGGTGAGCGGTTTTGATCGGTTTGGGGGCAACTTCCTGCCATAACGCAGGAAGTTGAGGCTGTCGATTCATTGAGTAGAAGTGATAGCAGGGCGTTCCAAGTGAAAAGTTACCTTCTTCTGCTCAAACAGGTTGTCCACATTGAATCGACAGCCTCGAAGTTGCCCGTTCAGCCGTTATTTTGATGAGGATTCCTGCTTGTTGGCAGGCATTCGATTTTGAAGACCGCCAACTTTTTGCTTCTGCAGCGAGAAGAAGAAGGGGCGGCGTCCCACCGTATGCTTGACGGAAACGTCGACGAACGGGCAGAAAGATTTATTGCAACAAGTGTATTGACGTTCCTCTCCGAAACGTATATGATAGCAAGTAGCAACGTATTATGGTATGACCATCGTACATATTATAATCGTTCAAATTTTATCTCGAAGAAGTGGTCATACCATAGTACCAAAATTCAACGAAGCCTTTCAGGGAAGTCTGGGCCAACGGCTCGGGCACACCCCAACGGACCGTCATCGATTCGCCTCACAACCTCCGCTTTTGGCATGAACCCGTAAACGCAGCTAGAGATCGGCATCATCGCTTTGGAACCGGCTTACTGTCGGGACCTTTACTACGCCTGCAACGCCGCTGGCAAGCTCTGCAAATGGGATGCTTATCCGCAGAAAGGCTATTTTTCAAGGAAATGACAACGCTTACATTGTGCGTGGTCTTGAGTTCGCAAGCCAATAAACGAACAACCGGCGAGAGCTCAAATAGGCCGTTCGGGAAGCGAGCGTTCCCCCCCAGAACAGCGGCGGAGAAAGTATGGAGAGGAGGTGAACGAACCCCGGCTCAGGTCATACAGGAAGCAAATGCCTGAACCCGCTTGGGCGGCGATTCAGGGCTTGCGCGGATCGGAAGTTGCGTTCTCTTATTAGACTCAGGGGGTTTTACCGCAGTAACGGATGCCGACTCTTACCGAGGGCGGCCCCTTATGAACAGAAAGCATATTATTCATACCGGGAGGGTTTTCGTTTATGTTCAAGCAGCGTGTTATATCAGGTCTTGCAGTTATTGTCGCCGTTTCTTCGCTGGCAGCGTGCGGAGGGCAGAGTGCTCCGGCCAATCCGGGCAATTCCGGAGACGTCAAGGAAAACGTGCAGCCCAAGCCGAAGGAGCCTGTCGAAATCTCGATCTTCCATTACAACGGAACGTGGACGGAAGAACAGACGGCGAAAGTGTTTGCCGAACCGGTCACGAAAAAATATCCGCATATTAAGGTGAAAGCGATCGGTTACAAAAACGGGAAGCAGCTCGAGGAGATGGTGGTGAGCGGGACGCTGCCGGATCTGATCATGACAACCCCGGGTCCGGGCTTTGAAACGACGATCCGGAAATACGAATCGCAATTTGATTTGACTCCGCTCATCAAACAATATAATTACGACCTGAATCAACTGGACCCGGCCGCACTCGGGGTTGTCCGCAGTCTGTCGACGAAAAACGAAATTTTCAGCCTTCCGATTTACATGGCGCCTAACGTGCTCTACTACAACAAAACGATTTTCGATAAATTCGGCGTCGCTTACCCGAAGGACGGGATGACGTGGGACGACTTGTACGAGATGTCCAAGAAGCTGACCCGCAACGATAACGGAGTCCAGTACCGCGGCTTTCTGGCTTCGTACGTCCATTTGATGAGATTGAATCAAGTTTCGCAGAAACTGTTCGACAACACGGGGGAGAAGGCTGCCTTCGATACGAGCGAATTTAAAAACTACCTGAAAGACATTTTCCGGATCTTCGAGCTCCCCGGCTACGGAAACGATCAGAAGGTGCATGATACCAGCGTGCAGCTGTTCCTCAAAGAGCAAACCGTCGCGATGCTTGAACCGGGCGGCACGCTGCTTGGCGAAGAAACGCTTGCGGGACTCGGCAACAACTGGGATTTTACATCGTTCCCGTCGATGAAAGAGAAGCCGGGCGTCGGCTCCCAGGCGTATCCGTTCATCATCTCGATGTTTAATACGAGCAAGCACAAGGAGGCGGCCTTCGAGGCGATGGCTTATCTGACCTCGGCGGAATTCCAGACGGCGGCCGCGAAGCAAGGGAGCCTGCTGCCGGTCCTTAGCGACAAATCGAGCGTGAAGCTGTTCGGACAGGATTCGGCGTTTTACAAAGGCAAAAACGTCGGCGCCCTGCTGCCGAAACAATTTTCGCCGGTACCGGCGGAGCCGTTCTCGGAATATACCGCCAGCGCCCAGAACGAGCTGTACAACATTTTCAGAAAAGTCGTAACGGGTAAAGCCGACATCAATACGGCGTTCCGCGAAGCGACCGAAGCGGCCAACAAAAAGATCGAAGAGCTGAAAGCGGCAAAAAAATAAGCCAGGACAGTAAAGCGGAAAACGGGACTCGAGGACAGGGGCTTATGTACAGTCGCCTGTCCTTTCTTCTGTATCGATGCCGGATCAAAAAATAGGAATTGAGGTGCCCGCATGTTCTCTACCCATTGGCGCAAAACGATCAGCCTGCTGATCATCGTCTTCCTCCTCGCGGAAATGCTGCCTGTAGTCACATCTGGCGGAAACGGAAACTCCGCCATGGCCGCGCCGCCGGAAGGAAGCGAATTACGGTTCGCCGACGACGGTTCCAGCCTGCAGGCTGCGGGATGGAGCCGAAGAATTCCGCCCGAAGCCGGCGTATACATCATCGACTCGTCCCATTCGCTGGGCAATCCGAACCAGACCCCGACGAAGCCGGTGCAACCGGGGCAATACCTCCTGTACGGCGATCAGACGGCAAGCGCTGCATCGCGGTACACGACGATATCCAAAAAGATGCCGATCGGTCCGGGCGCATGGACGCTGGAGTTCTCGGCCAAGTTCGTCGATCTGATGAAGCCGGGCCAATCCCCTGTCTACCGCGGGATCAGCTTCGAAATTTTCGCAGCCGGCAAAGAGTACAAAATTACATTTAACGATACGAACAAAATTCTCGCGATGACGAATGCGTCGGGCGCGTATCTCCAGCAAGAAGCGGCTATGCCGGAAGATGACGCCTTTCATGGATGGGAGATCGCATACGATGGAAACTATACGGTGACGGTAAAGCTGGACGGACAACCGGTGGCAAGCTTCCCCAATATCGGGTTTCCCGTATCGGGGCGCGAGGACGAACTCGTTATATTGAACGCTCCGCTGAACTGGTTATCCGGTACGAACGAGGTGTACATCGATTCCTTGAATATGTATTCGCACGGACAATCGGTTCCGACCGACCTGTTAATCAACGACGACGCATCGTCCCTGGGCACTGCCGGCTGGTCCAGATCGCTCGCTCCGCTCCAGGGTTTGTACATAACCGATGCCGGGAACTCGCTGGGCAACCCGAACGGTATACAAATGAAAGCGGTTCCTGAAGGGCAGTATTTGTTTTACGGGGATCAGCAAGCGAGCGTTCAAGGGAAATACGTGCGACTATTGAAAACGGTGCCGATCGGCCCCGGACCGTGGACGCTGGAGTTTTCCGCCCGGTTCGTCGATCTGATGAAGCCTTCCGCCAACCATGCGGACCGAGGCATCTATTTTGACATATATGCCGCCGAGAAAAGGTACAAGATTACGTTTAACGATACGGACAAAATTATGGCCAACGCCTCGACCCAGAAACAGGTGCAAATGCCGCAGGACGATGCGTTCCACAAATGGGAAATCGTCTTTAACGGTTCGGATACGGTGTATGTCAAGCTGGACGGAATGATAGTCGCGACCTTCGTGCAGCCTGCGACATCCGCTGCGGGAATCTCCGACCGGATTCAGATCGCCAACGTGCCGCTCAACTGGGTGTCGGGGACAAACGAAATGTATCTCGACTACGTGAAGCTGTACAAGATGGCGATCGGCGACCCCGATCTGCTGATCGAGGACGATGCGTCCGGATTTCCGGCGGCCGGCTGGACGGCCGATCCTCCCGCTGCCGGAGCGTATTTTACCGATCATGAACAAACGAACGGTTCGGTCGAAGGGATGGAACCCGTAGAAGAAGGACGGTATTTATCTTACGCCGATTCGTCCACAGCAGGCGAAGCCCGGTTGTCGCAGGAAGCCGATATCGGGGCGGGGCCGTGGGCGCTCGTATTCGACGCGAGGATCGCTTCGCTCGTCCAGCCGGATACACCGTCAGCCGAACCGGGATTTCAGGCCGAAGTCGTCGCCGGCGGGAAGATATACCGGCTAGTCTTCAACGGCGGCAACAATCTGTATGTAAGCAAAGGCGACGGAACGTATGACCGGATCCAGACGAATTTAGTGTCCGATACGTATTTTGACAACTGGGGGATCGCCTACGATTTGCACGGCCGATTGCTCGTGACGCGCAACGGAAGCAAGCTCGGGATCTGGACCGGTTCCGGCGTGCCCGCTCAAGGGCCGGACCGGGTATCGTTTGTCAATCGGGCGTCGGAAGCCGCCGGGGAGACCACGGTATATCTCGACAGGATCAAGCTGAGCAAAAACAGGCTGCCGGTATGGGGTGAGTTTCAGCCGCTCATCGCAGGCGTGACGGTATTGCCGACATCGGATTCGGCGGAAATATCGGCTTCTGTCTCGATCTTCGACGCCGATCCGTTATGGTTTTCTACGAACAGGCTGACGGTTGAGGCCGAGCTGGTGCAGGACGGACAGGTCATGATGCAGACCGTGCAAGCTGTAAACGACCATACGGTGCCGCTTACGCTCGCAGCCGGCGGCCGGACCGGCTGGATGGATCTGGTGCTGAAACTCAAGGACGGCAACCAGGTGAAGAGTGAAGCTACGCAAAAGCTGGACGTATACTCGTCCGTCTCTCTGCTGCTGCCGGACGAGGAAGCGGAGGCGGTTCCCGGCGAAGTGTACGTATTCGACGATATAGACCAAGCCAAAGACGCGGCCGGTAAGTTCCCCTGGCAGGCCGGCTGGAAGCTGGCGAGTTACCAGTATGAGGGGCTCCCTAGCGGCGGACTGGCGATCGAGAGCACGAACGAAGCCGGGACGCTGGAGCTGCCGGTGAAGCTGAACGGCTGGTATGGCGTATACGTCGGCTATGTGACAGGAACGGAAGGATTGACCGTGTCGGTCGGCACCGGTTCCCGGCCGATCGTTCTGGACGGCGTTACGGCGGGAGAGCCATACGGCAGCAAAGCGATAGCGGAAGTGTTTGCACTTGCGTCGAACTTCAGCGGCGGTACGGTGTCGTTGTCTCCGATATCCGGCAAGCAGGCGAGAATTGCGTATGTGAAGCTGAAGGCGCTCACTCCGGAGGAGATCGCGCTGTATACGAAGCCTGATGAAGGAGCGGCGGGCAAACGTGTCATTTATAACAACGACGGCTACAGCGACTATTTTTCCGGCCAGTACGATACGGAGCAGAGCTTGCTGAACAATGCGGTCAATTTTTTCGAGGATCAGGACGTGAACTCCCTCTATTGGACGCTTGGCACGACGATGCTGATTTTGCGGGACAGCGAAGCGGCGGGCCGCCCGTATGCGAATCTGACTCCGCAGCAGGAGCAGACATTGATGCGCGACGGGGATAAGCGGGTCCGGGACGTCGTGCTCGGTTACATCGACGCGGGAAAAGATCCGCTTGCAATCGTGGCGAACCGGGCGGATGAACTCGGTATGGACGCGTTCGCTTCCTTACGGATGAGCGCTTTTTATAACCAGAATTCGTATCCATGGCTGAACGGGGCGCGGTACGACGAATTTGCCGGGAAAGGATATTTGCAGCGGAAAAGCGACGGCACGCCGGATATCCGGATGAGCTACGCGTACCCGGAGTTCAGGCAGTTCGTGATCGATGTGCTGAAGGAAGCCGCTTCGGTAACCGGCGGAGACGGCCGGAAGCTGGTGAAGGGCGTCGAGCTCGATTACAGCCGATATCCTTACGTGCTTGGCTTTGATCCCGTTCTGACCGATCCTTACTTCCAGCAATATGGCGTAAAACCGCAAGACGAGACGACGCCGGCCGGCCAGACCCGATGGAACCAGTTCAAGGCGGACGTGATGACCGGCTTTATGCGCGATGTGCGCCAGCAGCTGGCGGGCAGCCAAATATCGGTACGCATCCCTTATGACGTCTATTTCCAGTACGGTCTGGACATCGAGACTTGGGTTCAGGAAGATTTGATCGATCGTCTTGTCGTCAGCAATATCGGCCACGAGAACTTTTTTCCGGAGCTGGAGGCGTTCAGGCAGCTGACCGAGGGAACGGGGATCGAGCTGTACGGCAACATTAACGGAACGCTCTCCGGAAGCGATCTGACCCGGCAGCAGGAAGAGCTGATCAAACGCGGCATCCGGGTCGCGACCGGTCACGAGCAGGTGAGCAAGCAGCAGTATATGGAGCGGGCGCACCAATTATACGAGGCGGGTTACGACGGCGTCTATATATTCAACAATTGGAAAGGACGCGCGGCCGGCGGCCAATCGATACGGGGCGAGCTTGGGGACAAAGTGAAGGTGGAGAAATGGCATCAGCTCGCTTATCCCGCCGAGTGGATGCAAAACCTCGTCACCGTGATGCCCGCGGAGCCGCAAGACCGCATACCTCCGGAAATAACGGTTTCGCTGACAACGGGCGACGGCCGTCCCTACGCAAACGATACGTGGACGAACCAAAACGTCACCGCCCATGTGTATGCACAGGATGAGCTTAGCGGACTCGCTTCTCTGGAAGTTTCGCGGGACGGCGGGGTTACATGGAGCGTATACGGCGAGCCGGTCCGCTTCGATCCGAACGGGATTTTCGAGCTGGCCGTACGGGCGGCCGACGAAGCCGGGAATGTGGCGCTGGAGCGGCGGACGATCAAAATTTCCACGAACGGACTGGCGGTGCACGCGCTGCTCCGACAAGCCGACGGCACGCCGTACAACAGCGGCGAATGGACCCGTCATAGCGTAACGGCGGCCGTGTATGCGGAGCATCAGCAAGGACTGCGGGTAACGTCCGTCACTTATTCGCTCGATCAAGGGTTGTCGTGGCAGCCTTACACTGCTTCCAGCCCGCCGGTGTTCCATGAAGACGGGATTCATTCGATCCGGTTCCGGGCCGAGGACGAGGCGGGGAACAGGCTCGTGAATGAGCTGATCATCCGGATCGACCGTACGGCGCCGTCCGTCGAGCTGACCCCGAACGGCAGCGAGTTGTCCACCCGCCTTGCTTCCATAAAAGTGAATGTGACCGATCCGGGCAGCGGGTTGATGCCATCAAGCCTGTCTTACGCCTGGACACGGGACGAGAACGTTCCGGCTGCCGGGTGGAAGAAAGTGAACAACGGCAGGACGATTCGCAAGCTGTTACGGTCGGGCGACTGGTATCTTCATATCCGGGCAACAGACAAGCTGGGCAATCAGGCGGAGGTGCGCTCCAACCGGTTTCGTTTCTCCGAGCCTGTAAGCAGCAACGCGAATTTAAGCGGGATTCGGATTCTGGATAAAAAGGTGGCCGGGTTCAAACCGCAGGACACGAACTATACCGTCCACGTCGGGCGGCACGTCCAGCACATCACCCTAACGCCTGCGGCGCAATCCGGCGAAGCGGTCATCCGCGTGAAGGTCAACGACGGCGGCTACTCGGTCGTCCCGAGCGGAACCGCGAGTATGCCGGCTGCGTTGAAGAACGGGGCGAATCAAGTCACGATCCAGGTTACGGCCGAGGACGGCACGACCCTCAAAACGTACTCCGTGAAAGTGATCAAGGCGGGGCCTTATAGGCGGTGACGGAGCGGGTGTAACCTTAAAAAACTAGTAGGAATAGCAAAGGAGCTTCCCGTTCACAGGAAAGCTCTTTTGCTGCTTATTTAATTGTCTAGAAACCGTGGGGGAAGTTTGAAAAATAGGTCTGAAAACTAAGATGTCCATGCCCGCAGGGTGGCACGGTAGCAGGATGAAATGAACGGCGCTCGAAGTGAGTCAATGCGGCTACTGAAGGATAGTCGTGGCTCTTTGGAGTTTCATCCATCCGGATGCGAACACGGAAAATATAGACTAATTTATATTGTAGAAATAAAGAAATTCAGGGTTAAGTTTATTGTTGTTCGTAGTACTTATTGCATCTATCGTGGGATCAAGTGTTTATGCACAGAATCCAGATAACTCTGTAAAAGTTAATTTTTCTGATGGAAAAGCGATACATAATTACTTGAATGAAATAAGTCGAAATGTTACGTTGGATACAAGAAACATAGCAACTATAGATAAGAATGCAGCTAAAAAAGCAGGAGTATCAAATGAGGCGATTCTTGTCGCAGAAAAGTACTTCAATGCTCAAAATCAAATTATTATTAGAACTTTAAGCGGCGAGTCAATACTGGATATAGAAATTTCTGAAGAATTCAAAAACTATTTTCTCTCGCTGGCAACTGACAGAACCAACAATCAATCTGAATCTCTCGATTATAGCCCGAGAGGTGGAATTCTTACCTGTAGACCCGGAAATAACGAGGATCCTGACGATTGTCCAGCAAGAGAAGTCATGATTGCCAGCACAGATTTAACTTCAGCACAGAATTTTGCAACAAATAGCGGATATCATAGAACTGCTGCGTATGCGGGAGGAGGCGAAGCTGAAAATCCAGCTAGAGATTTTACAAAGTGTGTTGAATTTAAGGATTGTTTAAATTGTGTATTTAGAAATCAGATGGTAATTGCAACTAATACTGATGATACCTATAGGGTCATACGTCAAGAAAATGAGCCAAATCCTGAAATACATGCCTATTTCTGGCCGCATCCAGGTTGGGCTTTATATGTTGCCTGGTGGCATCAATACTATTGCTAATCAATCCCCCACCGAATCTGTGCGTGATACAAATTCCGCCCCCTTCGGTGGGGGAGTCCAACTATTTTAGAGGTGATCAGAATCTATCGGCTACTTGGGATTTTGCTAGTTTCCGTGCTGCTATTTGGCTGCACCGACTCCTCGCCACTAAAGTCGAAAACTGAACAAACATTGAATCGCGTCTTCCATACCCAGTTCGATTATTTGGATCTAGTTGAACTCTACAAAATTAACGATATTACTGGAGAAAGAGAGTTACGATACCAAACCACTGATTTGGAGAAGATTCAGAATATGATTGATGAACTGTCCATAGCTCAAGCAGATCCGAGCGATAAAGCAGAAATGCCAACGAAATATTGTCTAGTTTTTTTAACATCGGCAGAAGGGATGCCGTATAACAACAGGCAAAAGCGTGCGGAAATGAAAATACAGCAAGAAACAACGGAAGGAACAATCCTCGTTTACGAAAATAAAAGGTACTTATTGCCTGCAGATATAATGAAACGCATTATGACTATAATGGAGCCACGGTAACGATGCAGATTCAACAGGATTCGGAACGATCCTTCGGGGAGGCAGACGCGATATCCTACGTGTAAACTCAGTCTTAGTGTTTGAAGGTAAGTTGACGGCTTCTTTCTACTCGCAAGCCGAAGTTGCGTCACAACGAATGTTTCCTGCTAGCCGCTAGAGCCTCAATCGGACAACTCCAACCCTTTGTCCCAGTACTCTCTATTAGGGGAAAGTCAGTTAACCGATTGAAGCTGCAGATGATGTGTAGACATGCAACTGACCTTCGCGAGATGTTCATTCGGTAGGACAGTTCAAATTCGGCGCGCTTGACTTCCCGCACGTTTGCCTTTATAATATTTGAAAGTTCCATATCGATTACAGGCATGGAAGAGGAGCAGTAGTTTGATTCTCATTTTGCGCAGAGAGCCGGTGGTAGAGGTGCAAGCCGGTAAATGGGATGAACGAACTCGCCTCGGAGCCGACGGCATAACCCGGATCGCGCAGTTCCCCGTAACAAGGGTGCGGCGGGAAGGAAAGCCGGAACGTATCCCCGCGTTAAGGGGGAGAGTGGGCAACTGCCGAAGTACGGCAGAGGTCAACTAGGGTGGTACCACGGGAATTACAACCTCTCGTCCCTAGCGATAACGCTAGCGACGGGAGGTTTTTTGGTTTGTATAGGCCGGAGCGGGCAGTTCGGTACAGCAGAACGATCCTGCGTCGCCTACATAAGCGGCCCGGCAACGGTCACAATGAAGCATATCAAGGAGGAAGCGCTGATGACGCAAATCAACGAAACGTCCAATCAAACGCCAACCGGAACGCAAGGCTACAACCCGCTTGCGGTCGAACCGAAATGGCAGCAGTACTGGGATCGCAACAAAACGTTCAAGGTGCTCGAAAGTACGCAAAAGCCGAAGTTTTACGCGCTCGACATGTTCCCTTACCCGTCCGGGGCCGGGCTGCACGTCGGTCATCCGGAAGGGTATACGGCGACGGATATCGTCTCCCGCTACAAGCGGATGAGAGGGTACAACGTGCTCCATCCGATGGGCTGGGACGCGTTCGGTCTTCCTGCCGAGCAGCATGCGCTCGATACGGGCAAACACCCGCGCGACATTACGTTCGTTAATATCGACAACTTCCGCCGGCAGATTAAGTCGCTCGGCTTCTCGTACGACTGGGACCGCGAGCTCAGCACGACCGATCCGGATTATTACAAATGGACGCAGTGGATTTTCATACAATTGTACAAAAAAGGGCTTGCCTATGTAGCGGAAGTGCCGGTGAACTGGTGTCCGGCGCTCGGTACGGTGCTGGCGAACGAGGAAGTCATCGACGGGCTCAGCGAACGCGGCAACCATCCGGTCATCCGCAAGCCGATGCGCCAATGGGTGCTCAAAATTACCGAATACGCCGAACGGCTGCTCGAGGATCTCGAAGAGCTCGACTGGTCGGAAAGCATCAAGGATATGCAGCGCAACTGGATCGGCAAGTCGACCGGAGCCGAGGTAGTTTTCGAGATCGACGGTCATGCGGGCCGCAGCCTGACGGTGTTCACGACGCGTCCGGATACGCTGTTCGGAGCCACCTACTGTGTACTTGCTCCTGAGCATGAGCTGGTCGCTGCGATTATGACTGCGGATCAGTCTGCGGCGGTCAAAGCTTACCAGGACAAAGCGGCAACGAAGAGTGATCTGGAGCGCACCGATCTGGCGAAGGAAAAAACCGGCGTCTTCACGGGCGCGTATGCGATCAATCCGGTGAACGGAGCCAAGGTGCCGGTCTGGATCGCCGATTATGTGCTCGGCGGCTACGGTACCGGTGCGATTATGGCCGTTCCGGGACACGACCAGCGCGACTGGGAGTTCGCCAAGCAGTACGTGCTGCCGGTCATCGAGGTCGTGCAAGGCGGAGACGTATCGAAGGAAGCGTTCGCCGGCGACGGCGCGCATGTGAACTCCGGTCTGCTCGACGGCCTGGACAATGAACAGGCGATCGCCAAGATGATCGGATGGCTGGAAGCCGAAGGCAAAGGACAAGGCAAAGTGACGTACCGTCTGCGCGACTGGCTGTTCAGCCGTCAGCGTTACTGGGGCGAGCCGATTCCGATTCTGCATCTGGAAGACGGCACGATGAAGCCGGTGCCGGAAGATCAATTGCCGCTGCTGCTGCCGGAAGTGGATGAGATCCGTCCGTCCGGTACGGGAGAATCGCCGCTGGCGAACGTCACCGATTGGGTGAATACGGTCGATCCGGAGACGGGCAAACCGGCGAAGCGCGAGACGAACACGATGCCGCAATGGGCGGGAAGCTGCTGGTATTATTTGCGGTTTATCGACCCGCACAACAGCGAGCAGCTGTGTTCGCCGGAGAAGCAGAAGGAATGGCTGCCGGTCGATCTGTATATCGGCGGTGCGGAGCACGCGGTGCTTCATCTGCTGTACGCCCGCTTCTGGCATAAAGTATTGTACGACCTGGGCGTCGTCGCGACGAAGGAGCCGTTCTACAAGCTCGTTAACCAGGGGATGATCCTCGGCGAGAATATGGAGAAAATGAGCAAGTCGCGCGGCAACGTCGTCAATCCAGACGATATCGTCGGTCAATACGGCGCGGATACGCTCCGTCTGTATGAGATGTTCATGGGGCCGCTGGAAGCGACGAAGCCTTGGAACACGAACGGGGTGGAAGGCGCGTACCGGTTCCTGAACCGGATCTGGCGTTTGTTCGTAAACGAGGACGGCAGCCTGAATTCGAAAATCGGCGGTGCGGGAAGCGAGGCGTTCAACCGCACGTGGCACCGGACGATCAAGAAAGTAACCGAGGATTACGATGCGCTGCGCTTCAACACCGCGATCAGCCAGTTGATGATCTTCGTCAACGAAGCGTACAAAGCGGAGTCGCTGCCGGCGGAAGCGATGAACCACTTCGCGCAGATGCTGTCGCCGATCGCGCCGCATCTTGCGGAAGAGCTGTGGGAGCGTCTCGGCCATAACGAATCGATTACGTACGCCGAGTGGCCGGCTTACGACGAAGCGCTGACGGTCGACGACGAGGTCGAAATCGTCGTTCAAGTCAACGGCAAGATCGCCGACCGCGTCAAAATCGCGAGCGGTATCGACGAAGCGGCGATGCAGGAAATTGCATTTGGCCTGGATAAAGTAAAAGAAGCGACAAACGGCAAAACGGTACGCAAAGTGATTGCCGTGAAAGGCAAGCTCGTCAACATCGTTGTCGGCTAACCTCATAGCATAAGGACGGGATCGTGAAACGAACGGCCGGCCTTCGCCAGGGAACAAGCAGTTCCGTCAGGCGTTGGGCCGGCCGTTTAGTCTATGATGCTGCCGAAGAATAGTTGATCGATCTTCTCGACGTCTTCGTCGTATTTGGCATGGGTCGCTTGCAGCAGTCTGACGAAAGTCGTCTCCAGCTCCCGTTCCATCAGCTCGAGTCCCGCTTCGATGATGCCGCCGGGAACCGCTACCCGCTGCCTGAGCGATTCCGGCGTATAGCCGCCCTCGTTCAGCAGCTTGCCGGTGCCGAGCAGCGTCTCGGAGGCGAGCCGGGTCGCTTCTTCCCGGGGCATACCGGCGACCTGGACCGCGGCGTCGATCAGCTTTTGCACGAAATAGGCGAGAAAGGCCGGTCCGCAGCTGGAAATGTCCGAGGTGACGCGGGTATACGATTCGGCTACGCGAATCGGCTTGCTGATCGGGCTGAGCAGCCTTTCGAGAGAGGTGCGATCTTCTCCGTTCATCCGTTCCCCGTATATGCATAAGGCCGCTCCGCTTTGCACTTCATTCGTGATGCTGGGTATCACTTTGGCGACTTTGCAGGGCAGAGCGGATTCCAGATGCTTGAGCAGCACAGGGCTGGTGATGGAGATTACGATCTGGTCAGCCGTTATATAGGGTTTGATTTCGTCGATAACCGATTTGAAGGAGAGCGGCCTGACGCAGAGAAATACGAGATCGCAAGCTGCGGCGACCTCGCCGTTCGATCCGGCGGCCGTCAGTCCGGGGTAACGCGTGGCCAGCCGCACCGCTTTCTCGTGCGATCGGTTTGCCGCAACGACGGCAGACGGCCGGATCGCCCCGGATCGGATAAACGATTCGATTAGAACGGTTCCCATGCTGCCCGTTCCGATAAAACCAACCTTCATGGCGATATCCCTCCCGGAGAAGTAGACATTTCGGGTAAAAAGGCACGTTTCCGTAATAAAAACCGGGTTTCGGCATTTTTGCTTAAGAAGGCGGCCCGGCATACAGACATCTATACACGTTTTTCTATGTGTATGCGCGAGGTGTTGGCATTATGCGTCTCGTTCGGGACGATTTCGAATCCGTTTGAGATTGGAGAGGAGCTGTTTGCATGAACAAGCGTGCGACGAACAGAAACCAGTCGTTTTACGCCGTTGCGGTGGTATGGTCGATCCTGGCGCTGCTGCTGTGGACTGCGGATACGGTCGCGCAAGGACGCGGAATGCATGGAGCGGGCTGGACCGTACGCGGCGCGGAGCTGCTCGCTTTGTTTGCCGCGGTAGACGGAGAGCGGCAGCCCGCCGGAACGGCTCCGGAACCGGGGGGAGGAAAGGCGCAGGCAGGCGGAAGCGGCTCTGCGGCCGGGCACGCGGGCCAAGGCCCAGTCGCTGGCCCCGCCGCTCCGGGTGGGGCCGTTTCAGGCGGCGGGACTGAACCTGCGCCGCCGCCGGTTCCCGTATCCCCGCCCCCCGAGGGTGCGATCGACATCAACCGGGCTTCGGCTGCCGAGCTGCAGCAACTGCCCGGAATTGGTCCGTCCAAGGCGAAGGCGATCATCGACTACCGAACGGCCGGCGGCGGGTTCAAATCCCCGGAAGAACTGATGAAAGTAAAAGGAATCGGCGAGAAAACATTCGAACAGTTAAAGCCTCGTATTCATATAGGTAATTAATCCTGCATGTCCTTTCCATTTGACCAAAAATATGAGACAATATGGACGTTTACTATTAGGGCGAGTTCAAATAGTCCGGTTTTCAGCACCGAGAAGATGGGATGAAGCTAGGAAATGAGGAGCGGAGCGTAGTGAAGCTACGTGAGCACCGGAAGTTCCGGCTGAATTCCATATTCGATGTCGAGTAGGCTTCCTGTATCTGCTTCGTGATCAAAAGTGGACTTTTTGAACAACCTCTACAACCGGAAATCTAAAGGAGGAACCGTTTTCCCATGACTGAACAACGCAAGCTTGCTCTGGAAACGCTGGCCGTCCATGCCGGCCAGGAAATCGATCCGACGACACTATCCCGCGCGGTTCCGATTTATCAGACAACCTCGTACGGCTTCCGTGACACCGATCACGCGGCCAACCTGTTTGCCCTTAAAGAGTTCGGCAACATCTACACCCGTCTGATGAATCCGACTTCGGACGTATTCGAGAAGCGGATCGCAGCCTTGGAAGGCGGCGTCGGCGCCTTGTCGACTTCTTCCGGACAAGCCGCTATCACGTATGCGATTTTCAACATCGCCGGAGCGGGCGACGAGATCGTCTCCGCCAGCAGCCTGTATGGCGGCACGTACAACTTGTTCGCGATCACGCTGCCGAAGCTCGGCATTAACGTCAAGTTCGTCGATCCGAGCGATCCGGAAAACTTCCGCAAGGCGATCACGCCGAAGACGAAAGCGGTTTACGCCGAATCGATCGGCAATCCGAAAGGCGATATTCTCGACATCGAAGCAGTGGCGAAAGTGGCTCACGACAACGGCATTCCTCTTATCATAGACAATACGTTCCCGAGCCCGTACCTGCTTCGCCCGATCGAGCACGGAGCGGATATCGTCGTCCACTCGGCGACGAAGTTTATCGGCGGCCACGGCACATCGATCGGCGGCGTTATCGTCGACGGAGGCAATTTCAACTGGAAGGAAAGCGGCAAGTTCCCGGGCCTTACCGAGCCGGACCCGAGCTACCACGGCGTTGTTTATTGGGACGCGGTAGGACCGATTTCGTATATCATCAAAGCGCGCGTACAGCTGGCGCGGGATATCGGCGCCACAATCTCGCCGTTCAACTCGTTCCTGCTGCTGCAAGGGCTGGAGACGCTGCACCTGCGGATGGAGCGCCACAGCTCGAACGCGCTTGCGGTCGCCAAATTCCTGGAGACGCATCCGGCTGTCGACTGGGTCAGCTATACGGGCCTCGAGAGCCATCCGTCGTACGGCCTCGTATCCAAATATTTGCCGAAAGGCCAAGGCGCGATCCTGACGTTCGGCATCAAGGGCGGCGTGGAAGCCGGTCAGAAAGTCATCAACAACGTGAAGCTGTTCTCGCACCTGGCGAATGTCGGCGATTCCAAGTCGCTGATCATCCATCCGGCGAGCACGACTCACAGCCAGCTGGAAGGCGAAGAGCTGCTGTCGACCGGCGTTACTCCGGGCATGATCCGTCTGTCGGTCGGAACGGAAAATATCGACGACATCCTGTACGATCTGGATCAGGCGATTCGCGCCAGCCAAGCCTGATCGGAGGCGCCGGGCGATGAGCAGACGCAAAGACTGGGACACTTACTTCATGGATATCGCTTATATGGCATCCACCCGTTCGCAATGCAGCCGTAGACGCGTAGGCAGCGTGCTGGTCCAAGGCAAAAAGCTTCTCGGCTCCGCCTATAACGGCGCACCGATGGGAGTACCCGACTGCTCGGAAGCCGGCTGTATGCTGGTCGAAGAGTATGAAGTGAAGGTCGTTGACGGACGCGAGGAGATGGTGAAGAAGCAGCGGTGCATCCGGACGATTCACGCGGAGCAAAATCTGCTGCTGTTCACCGACCGGCACGACCGCGAAGGCTCGACGGTATACGTCACCGACCAGCCGTGCTGGACGTGCGCCAATATGCTCGCGAACAGCGGGATCGTCGAGATCGTGTATCACCGTCCATACCCGAAAGACCGGGAAAAAGTGACGGAGATGATGGTAACCAGAGGAATCCGCTTCCGGCAATTGGCCGACTATACGCCGCCGCCGGGCATTATCGACGAAGTGACGAATTAACGGATACGAATTGAGAGGAAGCACCTCCTTCGGTTTGACTGAGAAGGGGTGCTTTTTCTTATGTATGGAAGTCGAGTTGTTTCGCCTCTGCGGGCGGTGATCGTATGAATCGGCCGCTTACGCTAGTTGCGGTAATGGTAGTGACCGGCGCGGCGATCGGCAGCCGGATGCCGCCGGGAATGCTTTCCTGGAAATGGGCGGTCACCGCTGCCGCTCTGGCCGTTATGACGGTGCTGCTCGCCCTGCCGGGGCGCAGATGGATCGGGCTGCTGCTCGTCGCCGTGGCGGCTGCCGCTTATTATCAAGGCTACGATTCGCGCAATACGACGGCGTTGGCACTTCCTCAGGCCGTTCAAGAAAGCGGACAGACCGGAATGGGAATGGCAGCCGCCAAAGCCGAAGCCGAAGCGGAGTTGGCCGGTACGATCGCTTCCCCGGTCGCCGTCGACGGGGATAAGGTGTCCTTCGTACTTCTTGCGCACCGTGCTGCCGTCGGCGAGGCGGAAACGGTCCGCCTGCGCGAGAAGGTACAGGTGTCGATCCGCCTGCTCCACGCCGATGAGCAGGAGCGGGCGTCCGGATGGGGGCGAGGCGATCCGATCGTCTTGGCCGGGACGATCCAAAAGCCGGGGTCGGCGCGCAATTTCGGCGGATTCGATTACAGCGCCTATTTGTACCGGAAACAGATTCATTGGCAGTTGTCGGTGAAAGGCTTGGATCAGACTCGCACCGGTCCGGAGGCGGACGGGGAGCTGCGGGGCGGAGGCGGACAACCGGGCGGTGAAGCGGCAGAGGGCAGCGATGGACGGACGGGCGGGGGAGCAGACGCCGGCGACGGGGCGATCGCAAAGCTGCCGCTGCCCGACTGGAGCAAGGTGTACCGCTGGAACGACGATCTGCGGAGTTATCTGGGAGGCATTATGGATCGGGCGTTTCCGGACCGGATCGATGCGGGGTATATGAAAAGCCTGGTGCTCGGCTTAACCGACGATATGGACCCGGATACGTATCAGCAGTTTTCGCAGCTCGGCTTGACGCACATCCTGGCGATCTCCGGGCTGCATGTGGCCGTTTTCGTCGGAGGCTGTATGTGGCTGCTGCGGCTGTTCGGCCTTACGCGGGAGCGGATTCTGGTCATCACGATGGTGATCGTGCCCTTTTACGTCGCTCTGACTGGCGGCTCTCCCTCGGCTGTTCGCGCGGGCATTATGGCGATGATCGGGCTGTATGCGGCGAGGCGGGGGCTTTGGAAGGACGCGCTGAACATCATCAGCTTGGCTGCGGTCGCCATGCTGATATGGAATCCTTATTTTTTGTACGACGTCAGCTTCCAATTGTCGTTTCTCGTGACGGTGGGACTAATCGTCGGCGTGCCCCGGTTCTCCAGGCTGCTTCCGGTCCGCTCGCAAGCGCTGAACTCGTTGTTGTCGGTTACGGTCGTAGCTCAGCTGATCTCGTTTCCGATTACCGTGTTTTATTTTAACGGAGTGTCGTTGTTATCGGCGCTGGCTAACTTGCTGCTTGTTCCGTTTATCAGCTTCGCAGTGCTGCCGCTCGGGACGTTCGTGCTGCTGGCCGGGTTGATCTATGAGAGAGCCGCAGGCTGGATCGGTGTGGTCACGTCTTATCTGAACGATGTAACGTTCTGGCTGGTGGACGTCGGGGCGGTGCACGATCCGCTCCGTCTCGTCTGGCCGAAGCCGTCTCTCCTGTGGGTGCTGCTGTACTACGTGCTGCTGGGAGCGGTATATGCAGGCGCCGCCAAATGGAAGGAAAGCGGCAAGCCGGCGTTTGCTATGGCGGCAGTCGCGGTTTTTATGTTATTTCTGTGGCATGGCTACGAGCCGGACCGGTTCGTCCGGGACGGCAAAGTCCATTTCGTCGATGTCGGTCAGGGCGACGCGATTCTCGTACGAACGCCGCAAAGCCGTCATATGCTGATCGACGGGGGAGGGACGGTAACGTTCCGCAAGCCGGGCGAGGAGTGGAAGGAGCGCCGCGATCCGTATGAGGTCGGAAAGAAGCAATTGGTCCCGCTGCTCAAGCAAAGAGGGGTCCATCAACTCGACCTGCTCGTCATCAGTCATCAGGATCAGGACCATATCGGCGGGTTGCAGGCGGTCGTCGAGCAGATCCCGGTGCGCACCGTCGTTATGAACGGGACGTGGAAGGGCAACGCCGGCTCGCGCAAGCTGTTCGAGACGGCGATGAGGCGCGGCGCGGAGATCGTCACGCTGGAGGAGGGGAAAACGGTCGCGCTGGACCGTTATACCGAACTGACTGCGCTCACTGCGTCCGGACCCGAGATGCCAGTCCGGCTTGCGGAGGAGCAAAATAACGAGTCTGTCGTGCTGCTACTGAATATGAGAAACATCCGCTTTTTATTTACCGGGGATATGGAAGCCCGGCAGGAGAAGCTGCTTCTCGAAGCGCTGAACCGGACACGCGGCGATACGCCCTCTTCTTCTCCGGTATCTGTCGACGTTCTGAAAATCGCCCATCACGGCAGCAAAACATCCACGACCGAGGAATGGCTCGCCTTCTGGCAGCCGCGAATGTCCGTCATCTCGGTCGGTCTCAAGAACAGCTACGGCCACCCGAACCCGGGCGTGCTGGAACGTCTTGAGCGATCGGGCACGACGATTTACCGGACGGACCGCGACGGAGAGGTGGTGTTTACGGTAACCGGCCAAGGGGTCCGGGTGGATAAGAAGCTGTAGGTGCTGGAGTTTCTCCAGCTAGGAGAGCGTCTACGAGCGCTGCGGCCGCTTGATCCGGAAACGTTAGTTTCAGAAAGAGTCGGTTTGTTTTCGCAAGTGTTAGCTGAATCATTCTCTCTTGCTAAGTTTGCATAGCCAGGTGTGTAAGGAGAAGTCGAACCAGGGGCACGTGATGGTCCGGCTTCTTATTGACATAAGAGTGTCATTGTGCGTGCTAAAGCAGAAAGGGCCTCTTACTCGTACAGTCAGCAAGTGTTCACAAGTAAGTCAAGTCGCTTTTCGTGGCCGTTTGGCTTTCACAACTACCGCCTATAGCGGGAAAAGAACGGAATAAGAGCGGTTTGTGAGGCTGTCGATTCATTGTGGACAACCAAGTGGAAAGGGAAAAGATTACCTTCTGGCGAGTTTTGTCTGGAATCCCCTACCTTACAATCCTTATTCAATCTAGGGATTCCGGACAACCTGTCTGAGCAGAAGAAGGTAACTTTTCACTTGGAACGGCCTACTAACACTTCTACACAATGAATCGACAGTCTCGTTTGTAATGTTCTATTTTCTCCAAAACCCGCTTGGATCGGGGAATAAGAGTGGTTTGAGACCGCTAATATCCGCGAAATGGGCACAGTCCCTCCTAGTTGCTTGAAATAAGGGGTGCAAACTGCCTTTATTCGTCTCTGTCCTGCGAATATGCTGAAAATAGAGGGTGCAAAAGACCCATATTTGACGAACGTGAACCAACCCCTTGTTCGTTATATGTCTTCTCAAACGGTGCAGCGGATATAGCGCAATGCAGGAGATTCTAACTCCGAATCTCCCAGCCCGGAAGCGAGAGAGCTCCCGCAAGTCCCCGTCGATGCTCCATGAAGTCCGCTCGATACAGAAACACGTTTTCACAGCTGGAATCGGTCGCGATTGACAACTCCACGCCAAAATGGTATAAAATGTACGTGCAATCCCCATATCAGTGTGACGATGGGAACTTCCTTGCTGGGCGGACTTGGTGGAAGAAACAAGCCGCGTACAAGGATCAGTAGCGCTTCAATATCGAGTCCCAGAGAGCCGGCGGTTGGTGCGAGCCGGTACGCGAATGAACGCGAAGTACGTCCCGGAGCATCCGAACCGAACCCGTTTCTTGCAAACGGAAGGGGAGGACGGACAATCGGCCGTTAACCGATCGAGTGGAGCATGCCGCGAACGGCACGTTCAATTAGGGTGGTACCGCGATGACTCGTCCCTGTAATCTGCAGAGGGGCGGGTCTTTTTTGTTGTACTGGAGATGAATGCCGGGAGCTCCCCGCTTATGGGGATCTTCATTTACACGACACAAGGAGAGATCGACAATGAGTGAAGCTCGTATGACGGATCAACAATTGCTGGAGGATTTGGAGTACCGGGGGCTGGTGTACCAGGTGACCGACCGGGAAGGGCTGAAGAAAAAACTCGAGAGCGAACGGGTCGTGCTGTATTGCGGATTTGACCCGACGGCGGACAGTCTGCATATCGGAAGCTTGCTGCCAATTTTGTGCCTTCGCCGGTTCCAGTTGGCCGGCCATATCTCGATGGCGCTCGTAGGCGGCGGCACCGGACTGATCGGCGACCCGAGCGGCCGCTCGTCGGAACGTTCGCTGAATACGGCCGACACGGTGGCGCAGTGGACGGAAAGCTTGAAGCGCCAGCTGTCGCGGTTTCTCGACTTCGACCTTCCGGACAATGCGGCAAGGCTCGTCAGCAACTACGATTGGCTGTCGACGCTGGACACGATCTCATTCCTGCGCGATGTTGGCAAAAATTTTACCGTCAACTACATGCTGGCCAAAGATTCGGTCGATTCACGGCTCGCTAACGGCATTTCGTTTACCGAATTCAGTTACATGATTCTGCAAGCCTACGATTTCCATAAGCTGCATCAGGATTTAGGGTGCTCGCTTCAGCTCGGCGGCAGCGATCAATGGGGCAATATTACGGCAGGGCTCGACCTGATCGGCAAGATGGGCGGCGGCGAAGCTTACGGCATGACGATGCCGCTGGTCACGAAAAGTGACGGCAAAAAGTTCGGCAAATCGGAAAGCGGCGCGATCTGGCTCGACCGCAACAAGACGAGCGCTTACCAGTTTTATCAGTTCTGGATCAATACCGACGATAACGACGTCATCAAGTTTTTGAAATATTTTACGTTCCTGACGCGCGAGCAAATCGCGGCGCTGGAGACGGAGCTCGGCGAGCGGCCGGAACAACGCGCCGCCCAGCGGGAGCTGGCCCGGGAAGTGACCCGGATCGTGCACGGTGACGAAGCGGTGGAGAGTGCCGAAAATATTACGCAGGCGTTATTCTCGGGAGACTTCGCCCGGCTGAGCGAAACGGAGCTCGTCGAAGCGCTTCAGGATATGCCGACGACGGTACTGAGCGGACAGCAGGAGACCGGACTGATCGACCTGTTGGTGGAAGCCAAGGCCGCCCCGTCCCGCCGTCAAGCCAAGCAGGATATCGAGAGCGGCGCCGTCTATGTCAACGGAGAGCGTATGAGCGGGATCGACAGCATGATCGGGGAACAACACCGTTTGCATGGCAAATACGTTGTCTTGCGGCGCGGCAAAAAAAATTATTATCTGATTAAGGTTGAAGCGTAAGGAAATAAATTTCTGAAAGCTAGGGGAGCTGGCGTTCGGCCGGCTTCCTTTTTGTTGTCCCCTAAGCCGAAGCGAAGCCGGAGGCATCGACGTGACAATGTTGCAAGACTGAACCGCCAAGGCGTAAGAAACGTCGATGGAAAGAAGGAACCGCCGGCGGTATACTGACCATTGAGCTTGTAACGAAACGAAGCCGCAAGCGTCTTTTTAAGAGTAATCATAAGAAGATGTTTCATTATCGTTACTAAAATATTTATTCGTTAAAGTGGTAGAGCTTAAAAGCGTTACATTACTTCGAAAACGAATTGCGGGTTGTTGTACCAAGAAGATCTGCCGTTTTAGCAGGGTCATATAACGCGGCAAAGACTTCGTTTAAAAGCTTTTGTTACTTGACACCTAATTTAATGTGGAGGAATACCGCCCTTGTTCGAAGCTTACCTGATTCCGATCCGATATGCGATCCTGACGTTTCCGATTGCGGCATTCGTCATCACGCTTCCGTTTCTGATCGTCCAATACCGCAAGTACGGATACTTGCACAAATTTCGCGCGGTGATCATCTACTCGCTGCTCTTGTATTTGATGACCGCACTATACCTGGTTATATTGCCGCTTCCCGCTACGCGGAATACTTGTGCGGCCGTTCAGGGAGCGATGGCGTCCTTCGTCCCGTTCCGGTTCGTGTACGATTTCTGGAAAGAAACCGGAGTCCATTTCGCGCAGCCGTCCACTTATGTGCAGCTGTTCAAGGAAAGAGCGTTTTGGCAGGCGGCTTTTAACGTGCTGCTGCTCGTACCGCTCGGGGCGTACTTGAAGTATTATTTCCGCTTTCGGCTGCCGGCGGCGGCTGTGTCGGCATTCGGGCTGTCGCTGTTTTTCGAGGTGACGCAGGTGACCGGGCTGTACGGCATCTACGATTGTCCGTACCGGCTGTTCGACGTAGACGATTTACTGCTGAATACGTCCGGCGGCGTGATCGGGTATTTGACGGCTCCGCTTCTGATGAAGCTGCTCCCCCGGATCGAGGGACTCGATGAAAACGTCGATTTGAAGTCCGAACGGGTCGGGCTGACCCGGCGGCTGATTGCCGTCCAGCTTGATGCGATGCTGCTGTTTCCGCTCGTTGTTTTCTTTATGAAAAGCGCGGATCTGCGGATTTATTTTATTACCAGCTTCCTGTATTTCATCGCGCTGCCTTATGCGACCAACGGTTGGACGTTCGGCAAATATATCGTCCGGATCCGGGTGAAGGGACAGGGCGAACGCATCCGGCTGAAAGAGCTGCTGATCCGTTACGGCAGCCTGTACGGAATCGTCGGCGGACTTAACGCCGTCATTCTGAGCCAAACCGTTCAAAAGCTGCCTCCGATCTTGTTCGCCCTGTGCGCGATGATCGTCCTTGTGGTGAATCTCGTTTTCGCCGTGCATGTCGGCTTGCGGCTGTTCCGCAAAGACAAAACGCTGATCTACGAAAAATGGAGCGGTACCGGGCACGAAGTGGTGTAACTCCCGGACCGACCGCACCTGCAAGCAAGCCGTCCCGTACTTCGGGGCGGCTTTTATTTCATCTGCCAGAACGTTTAAGTTCATACCGTGTTCTGATGAGTAAGGAATCGGATCGTGCTTATGGCTGAAAACCGACGTTATTCCAGACGTAACGAATCCGGGAATCGTTATCGAACCGAAAGTGGAAAAAAACGATCCGATTTGCGGGAATAACCATACAAGAGTTCGTTACAAATTCAAACGCCCGGATTCGGCTCTGATAACGAATGTTGGGAGACTGTCGATTAAATGTGTAGAAGTGTTATCTGGCCGTTCCAAGTAAAAAGTTGCCTTCTTCTGCTCAGACAGGTTGTCCGGAATCCCTTTATTTTAATGGAATTTAAGGTTTGGGATTCCAGACAAAACTCGCCAGAAGGTAATCTTTTCACTTTCCACTCGGTTGTTCATAATGAATCGACAGTCTCGTTGGATTCGTTAGCCATACCACCGCATGAAGACCACACGCCTGAGGGCGAGCGGCTGGAGCGAAGGTATCTATTCCTTTCCAACGTACAAACAAACGTATGGGTTTACACGTCAAAGGACCATCCGGACAGCTTTTCTTATTTACCAGAACGTATCGTGGGAGTGGCTCTAAATCACGGTAAACGCCAGCGTCAAAAGACGCGGTAGGCATTTATCCTTGGAGTGTGCGGATAGCGGCCCCCCAAAGCATGGGCATCTGTGCGTTTCCCGCCTTCGACCGAACTTTCTCCCCGGGTTCCCCGTCTTCTTAACCGAACGGCCTAAAACTTGACAGAGCTTGCGGACAGCAGCGCGATATGCGTATGCGAAGGCGCCCGGAGAGCGGTATACCGCATCCAAATTTTCTGTTATTCTAGTAATTGACCGGCGTGCCGGAATTTTTTTTATGGTTGGTGCAACTTTTTTTTCGACAATCCCGTTTAAAAGGTTGCAAGAGAGGGGGATCCTTGTGGTAGCGCTGGAGTTAATCAAAGCTGCCCAATCGGGCGATCGCGACGCTCTAATTACCCTATTGCGAGAAATCGAGACACATGTGTATCGTACCGCTTATTACATTCTTGGAAACGAGCAAGACGCTAAAGATGCCGCGCAAGAAGCGCTGATCCGGATATATACGAAAATCAATTCCTACGAAGAAAAAGCGCAGTTTAAAACGTGGGTGCAGCGGATCGTCACGAACATCTGCATCGACAAGTTTCGCCGGACGAAAGCGACGGTATCGATCGAGGAGCACAACATGACGTTTACATCCCACAATAACGTGGAAGACGAGCTGATATCGACGTATGTCGCCAAAGATATTCAGGAGGCGATCGAACGCCTTCCCGAGCATCATCGTACCGTGGTCGTGCTCCGCTACCTGCAAGATTTCTCTTATAACGAAATCGCCGATTCTCTGGACTTGCCGCTGAACACGGTGAAATCGTACTTGTTCCGGGCGAGGCAGCAGCTGCAGTCGTTACTCCAAGAATACCAGAAAGGTGGTGTGCGGGGATGAATTGTCAAGAGGTGATGGAACTGATGCAGCGAGATCTGGATCGGGATTTGAACGACTCGGAGCATGAGGCTATGACAGCCCATTTGCAGCAGTGTCCGGATTGTGCGGAAATGTATTCCAGGCTGCGGCAATTGTCCCAAGAGCTCGCCAGCTTGCCCAAAGTCGCGCCTCCCTTCAGTCTGGTGGATTCCATCCTGCCGCAGCTTGCGGAGATCGATCGGCAGGGCGACGGACTGGCCGCAACGGCTACGGCGACTGCGGGGGCCGCTTCCGTGTCCGTACCGGCTCCCGTAACAGCAATCCCGGCCCCGATCGAACGTCCCCGCCGGACGAGAGGGATCTGGTCGATCGCGGCCACGGGCGGCATCGTAGCGGCAGGGCTGCTGATGGCTTTGTTTATAAACGATATGAACGGCACCAATAAAGTAGCTGACGAAGGCTTATTGTACAGCAGCGCGGAGTCTACGGCGGCTCCGCAAAGCGCCGGACAGCTAAGACGTGAATCCGGCGGCGCTTCCGCTATGGATACGAAGTCGGATACCTCCGATGCTGACGGTTCGGCCGGCAATATGGAGAAGAAGCTGCCACTAGGGACAGCCATCACGAATCAAAGCGGAGGCTCGGAGGCTCCTCCTCCCGATAAAGAAACGGCCGAGCGGGCGGACCCGGCCGTACAGCCGCGTTTCCAGCCGGCGAAGCCGTCCGAACAGGCGAATGCCGGACAAGAAGCGGGAGCGCAAGAAATCGGCGAACGCAGCGGCATAAATACGTATACGGCTCCGGATGACGCCAAGAAGCCGGAGACGAATGCAGAGGCCGGCGGCGGTTCCCCGGCGGCGGATATCGCTCCTCCGAGTATGGAGATTACGGCACCGGCGTTAGGCGACAGCTCGGGCGACCGGACGACAGACCCTGCCATTACCGACAAAAATAAAATTACAGCTGATAAAGGTCGGGAGGCACAACCGGAATCGACTAGTTCCGATTCGGCGAAGAGCGGCAGACCGGACGCCATGGGGTTAATGGCCAAACCGGACCCCGAGCTGCTGTCGGAGGACGGCGTGCTGGTTGCCGTGGCCGACCAGGCCAGCCGTTCGATCGTCATCCGTACGACCGACGGTAAAGAGACCCATATGTACACGTCGCCCCAGTGGTCGGCGAACGAACAAGTCCGGCTTCTGAAATGGAGCGGCAGCTCGAAGCTGACCTACTCGCTAACGACGGAGAGCGGCGTCACGAAACGGATCGAAATCGACGTAGCCCAGCGGAAGGAAACGAATATACAGCAGCCGTAAGCGTCCGCGCTTACGGCTTTTTTTCAAAAATAGGCCCGTTTCCGCCGCACCTTTTCGCCGCCGCCGCGTATGTTATAGTAACAACCGAGAAGTTCGAAGTCCTGCCGCGTATGACCATTCGGCACCGGCGCCTGGGAGCCTAGGCCGGATGTTTATATAGATGTGCTGGGACAAAGGGATGATGTCAAAGTCTATTGATTTTGACGTGATCCCTTTGTTTTTGTTAAGATGAAGATCAAGTTACAGCAGACTCGTCAAGAGGTGGGGAACGTGGATTACAAATCGGCGGCGAGGGAGATCGGCAAAGGAAACGTGTCGCCCGTTTATGTGTGCTACGGCTCGGAAACTTATTTGCTTCGGGAATTTACCGGTTATTTGATCCAGAAGCTGATCGAGCCGGAGTACCGGGAGTTTGCCATCAGCAAATACGATCTGGCGGAGACCAGCCTCGATATCGTGCTCGAGGATGCGCAGACACTGCCTTTTATGGCGCCCAAGAAGATTATATTGGCGGATAACGCCCAGTTTTTTACCGGAGCGAAAGAAAGCGGCAAGGTGGAGCATCACCCGGAGAAGCTGCTGGAGTATATGAAGGCTGCCGCGGAATTTAGCGTTATCGTATTTATCGTGAATGCGGACAAGCTGGACGAACGTAAAAAAATCGTAAAATCGCTAAAGGATACGACGATTCCGTTCGTGCCGATGAATGCGGAGGAATTGCTGCAATGGGTCAAGAAACAGGCGGTCCGGCAGTCGTTCACGTTCGCGGAAGGTGCGGACGATCAGCTTATTTTGTATACCGGGGGTGGGCTTCAGGCACTTTCGGCGGAGATGGAGAAGCTGTCTTTGTTCGTGGGGGAGGGCGGAACCGTAACCGGAGATATTGTAGACCGTCTCGTTACGCGAAGCACCGAACAAAACGTCTTTATTCTGATCGACGATATCGTCCGGCTGCGGCTGAACCGGGCGTTCTCGATCATGTACGACCTGCTCAAGCAGAAGGAAGAGCCGGTGAAGATCGTGCTGCTCATCGCACGCCAGTTCCGGATCGTGCTCCAGGTCAAGGAGCTGTCCAAGCTCGGTTATTCGCAGCAGCAGATGGCCGGCCAGATCGGACTTCATCCGTACGCGGTC
Source organism: Paenibacillus sp. MAH-35 (assembly GCF_058135425.1). NCBI lineage: Bacteria > Bacillati > Bacillota > Bacilli > Caryophanales > Paenibacillaceae > Paenibacillus > Paenibacillus sp. MAH-35. The sequence continues at coordinate 31,067 of NZ_JBYUPU010000003.1, read as the reverse complement.
AAGGTGGCTGCTGAGCAGGGGCAGAAGTATACGCCGGACAAGCTGGAGACGATTCTCGCGGAGTTGGCTGAGCTCGATTACAGACTGAAGACGGGGAAGGTAGACAAGGTGCTGGGGCTGGAAATGTTCCTGATGCGGCTTGCTTCGTGAGAACGACTCGTATGGTACGGAGACAACGGTAAACGGTCTGAAAACAATAAAGAAGTCCTTGCCGATGTGCAAGGACTTTTTCGCTTAACCTTGTGCGGAAAGCGCGTTGAGTTGTTTCGCCAGGCGAGACTTTTTGCGGGCAGCCGCATTTTTATGAATCAAGCCTTTGGAAACGGCTTTATCCAGCTTTTTGGACGCAGTAATCAGGGCATCTTTAGCCGATTCAACGTTTTTAGAAGCTGTTGCAGTTTCGAACGTTTTGACTGCCGTACGCAGGGCCGATCTTTGCGAAGCGTTTTGAAGGCGACGCTTGTCGTTCGTCTTCACGCGCTTGATGGCGGATTTGATGTTAGGCACGATCGTTCACCTCCTTAAACCGAAAACGTGCACGCGACTGTGTCAGGGACAACCGTACGTCGCGTATCATGTCTGTCGACAACTTTATACATTCTACCACGGTACAAGCCAAATTGCAATAACAGCAGAACGCCTCCGCCGGGGTCTAACCCAATACCGATCTGCTCCTCCGAAGACGTTGTCCGTACGCCGCCGAACCGCCTCCCGCCTGCCGCATAATCGCAGCGAAAAGCTCACAAACTACAAAGCAGGTTGGAATGGAAAGGAGAACAAACAAATGGACCTCGATTTGAGCCCGTATTCGGTTCGCACCGATCTTGCGCTGGAAGCGAAGGAACTGGCGTCAAGCCGGCACGGGGACACCATCCCCGGCGTACATACGGAAACGGCGGAAGACGATGACATGGTCATTACGAAAATGCATATTGAAAACGAGCAGGGCTCCCGAGCGGTAGGCAAGCTGATAGGAAACTATATTACGCTCGAGATTCCGAGACTGAGGGAGAAAGATTCGGATCTGCAGGACAAGGTGGCTACCCGGCTGGCCCAGGAGTTTTCTACATTTCTGCAGCGGATCGGCATCACGAAGGACGCCAAGGTGCTTATTATCGGACTCGGCAACTACAACGTGACGCCGGATGCACTTGGTCCTTTGGTTGTGGAAAACGTGATGGTCACGCGGCACTTTTTCGAGCTGATGCCGGATCAGGTCAGTCCCGGATACCGTCAAGTCAGCGCGGTGGCGCCCGGGGTGCTCGGTACGACCGGAATCGAAACGAGCGAGATCGTGCAGGGCATCGTGGAACGCTCGAAGCCCGATCTGGTCATCGCGATCGACGCGCTGGCTTCCAGAGCGCTGGAGCGGGTCAACACGACGATCCAGATCGCCGATACCGGCATTCATCCGGGGTCGGGCGTAGGCAATAAACGCAAGGGGCTCACGCGTGAATTTCTCGGTGTGCCCGTCATCGCCATCGGCGTGCCTACCGTGGTGTATGCGTCTACGATCGTGAACAGTACGATGGATATGATGATCGATCATTTTAAGCAGCAGACGACCAATACGAGCCAGATTTTCGGCCTGCTCGACGGCATGAACGAAAACGAACGGCTGCAGCTGGTCAAGGAAGTGCTCGATCCGGTCGGTCACAACCTTCTCGTAACGCCGAAGGATATCGACCAGTTTATCGAAGACATGGCCAACATTATCGCCAGCGGGCTGAACGCCGCCCTGCATGACGCGATCGATCAGGACAATGTTGCGGCTTATACGCACTAATCTGCTGACGCACTGACGTGCCGGCCGGCTTCAACCGGGCAAGGAACCAAATAAGAGCGGTTTGTCCCCGCAAACCGCAAATCCTCATCAACGAGCGGCGGCTGGAGCGAAGGTACTCATGTTCACCCACACAAAAGTATGGAAATTTAGCACGTCAAAAACCGTCCGGATGCTATTTTTACCGGACGGTTTTTCTATATGCACAAACCGCACGCAAATCATTGGCTCCATTCAGGAGCCGTCATGCCGGGCCGATTTCCGATAGTCCAGCGGATTCGTCCGCGTCAGCTCCTTGAAGACACGGCCGAAGTGGCCGATATTTTCATACCCGACATTCTCGGCGATCCGCGTCACTTTCAGGCCGGTTTCCCGGAGCTGCCTTTGCGCCTCGCGGATCCGGACCGTGTTGACATATTCCACGAACGAAAATCCGGTTATTTTCTTGAATGTCCGGCTCAGATGATAGGGACTTACGTAATGCGCCTTCGCCACTGATTCCAGCGACAGCGGCGAAGCATACGTTTCGTTAATATATTCGACGATCTCGGACATTTTTTTGTGAGCCGGGCTTTCGTGCTCGTACGGTTCCCGTTCCTGCTCCTGCCGGTCCAGCTTGCGTCCGCACCAGAGAAGCAGCGTAGCGAGCTGGGCTTGCAGACACGTCTCGCTTCCCGGCAGCGCCTCCGTATCCTCTCTCAGCATATCCTGGAGCAGTCGCTCGATCCACTCCCTCTCCTGGAGATTAAGCGACAGCCGTCTTATTTTGCGGCGGAACGGCTCGAACAGCAGCGGTTCGTTGAACGTGTCGAGAAACCGTTTATTAAAGTTAATAAGCATCCGCTCGTGATTCGGCACGCCGACGTCGGCCGTTTTGTGCAGCTCGTTTTGATCGATGAAGACGACGTCGCCTTTGCGGACGCGGTACGTATTGTCTTTTATGAAATAGTTGCGCTCGCCCGACATCAAATAATAGATTTCGTACGGTTCATGAAAATGATTGGTCGGCATCGAATGGTGGCCCGATATTTTATTTTGATGAATGTAAAACGGCTCCCGCACTTGCGCGGCCCCCTTCATTCCGTTCTTCTTCATGGCGATCTCCTTGAGCTTGTTGGTAAAAGTGTACATCCATTTGGGTAGACGGACAAGTAGCGTTAGCGCGTTTGGAGCGGACACAGCCTGCCCGAGAATCGAAGTTGAGGTTGCGCAAGATATGCAAAGAATGAGCGGAAATCCGCAATAAATCCGGAGAATCCGTTGATATGTTGCGTTAAAATGAAAGCGAATGAACAACGAGTAAGGGGAGAATACCGATGACACGGAGAAAATATGCACTGGTCGGAACCGGAGGCAGAGCCGAGTTTTTTTACGGTGCCTTGGCCAAAAGCTACCGGGACCGCTGCGAACTGGTCGCTTTTTGCGATGTGAACCGCACCCGTCTGGAATACGCCAACCGTCTGCTGCGGGAGAAGTACGATTACCCGGAGGCGAAGCTGTACGCTTCCGATCAATTCGACGAGATGATCCGAAGCGAGAAGCCGGATACTGTTATCGTCACCTCGATGGACCGCACGCATCATACGTACATTATCCGCGCTATGGAACTGTGCTGCGACGTGATCACGGAGAAACCGATGACCGTGGACGAAGAGAAGTGCCAGGAGATTATCGATGCGGTCAAGCGGACGGGACGCGACCTGCGCGTTGCCTTTAACTACCGGTACGCTCCGCATAATACGAAGATTCGCGAACTGATCATGGACGGCGCCATCGGAGATGTTCATTCCGTTCATTTCGAATGGCTGCTGAATACGCTGCACGGAGCCGACTATTTCCGCAGATGGCACCGGGACAAACGCAACAGCGGGGGACTGCTGGTCCACAAGTCGACTCATCATTTCGACCTCGTCAACTTCTGGCTGGGCACGGCGCCGGAGACGGTGTATGCGATGGGCGGGCTGATGTTCTACGGCCGGGAAAATGCCGAGCGCCGCGGCGTGACGAAGTTTTACCAGCGGGCCCACGGAAGCGAAGCGGCGAAGGACGATCCGTTCGCCATCCATATGGAGAACAATAAACATCTGAAGGCGCTGTATCTGGACGCGGAGAAAGACGACGGCTATCAGCGCGACCAGAGCGTATTCGGCGACGGCATCAGTATCGAGGATACGCTCGGCGTGATGGTTCGTTACAAAAATAAAGCGATACTGACTTACTCCTTGAACGCTTACTTGCCTTGGGAAGGCTACAACGTCGTATTTAACGGCAGTAAAGGGCGGATGGAGATGAAAGTCGTCGAGCGGGCGTATGTGAACTCCGGCGGCAAGAAGGAGGAAGAAGGGGCGCTTTCGTACAAAAAGCTGACCGTTCAGCCGATGTTTGAGCGTCCGTATGAAGTGGCGATCGAAGAACGGGCCGGCGGACACGGCGGCGGGGACCCGCTCCTGCTGAACGATCTGTTCGGCGACCGGACCGAGGACCGTTTCGAGCGGGCCGCTTCCCATGTGGACGGAGCCGTATCGATCCTGACCGGAATCGCCGGCAACATCTCGATGAAAACCGGACAGCCGGTCCGTATCGGCGATCTGGTCCAGTTTTAACCAGAGAAACCTCTGCCCCCGCCCAGCGCGGGGAGCGGGGGTTTTATTGTTTGTTCATAAAAAAAACGCGCCCGTCGATTTGACAGCTTCCAAGAAGTGGGGATATATTAGTATCAGGTACTAATATCAGATACTTAAAAATGGAGGCGGACGAGATGAAAGTTTTCATTATTACCGGTACATCCAGAGGACTGGGACAAGCAATAGCGGAGCAGCTTATGGCTCCCGATCATTTGCTGTTATGCATTTCCCGGAATCGAAACGAAGACCAGCTCTCCCAAAGCGACAATGTTCGTTTTATCCCGTTTGATCTGAACGAAACCGACAGGATCGAAAGTCTCATGCAAACGGTGTTTGATTGCTTGGACCGATCGAAGCTGGAAGGCATTTATTTGATCAACAATGCCGGCGTCGCAGCTCCGCTGAGTAACGTCGAGTCCGGAGATCCGGTCGCGATTGCGGCTAATATCCATATTAATCTGCTTGCCCCTGTTCTGCTTGCTTCTCTATTTATCCGGCATACCAAGGAGATGCAGATCGACAAACGCATTATAAATATTTCATCGGGCTCCGCTCAAAATCTGCTGCCGGGCATGAGCGTGTATAGCGCGTCCAAGGCCGGCTTGGACGTATTTACGAGAAGCGTCGGTATAGAGCAGGGAGAAGGGCTAGGAGCCGTCAAGATTGCCTCGGTATGGCCCGGAATGGTCGACACCGCCCTGCAGCAGGAAGCGAGAACCCGTGATTCGAGCCAGTTCGCCGCTGCGGAGCTGTTTCATAAGGCCAAGGAGAACGGTATGCTCACTTCTCCGGAGCGGATGGCGGGCAAGGTGATCCAGCTGCTTTTCGGGGAGATGGAGCAAGGCTCGGTTGTGGATTTATTCGGGTAAACCGTGACAAACGCTCCGCATTCGTTTTACAATGATTTCTAGATGGACTAGAAGGCTGGAAGTCTAACAGTTCCGGCAGACGGGAGGTGGGCTTCGATGATAGAGTTGCCGAACCGGGCGCTGGAATGGGTAGTAGACTCGGTACGTCCCGGCGCCAAGGTAACGTCCGTGTCCAGGCTTCTGGGAGGGACGTCGTCGCTTATCCACAGCATTAAGCTCCAAACCGGACGGGAAGAAGCCGACTATGTGCTCCGGCTTATCAACAATGAGGAATGGCTGCAGGAGGAACCCGACGCCGCTTGGCACGAAGCGGAAAGTCTCCTCTTCGCATCCGGCAGCGGCTTGCCGGCGCCCCGGCTCGTTGCTTGCGACCAGTCGGGAGAATCATGCGGAATGCCTGCCGTACTGATGACTAAGATAAGCGGGTCCGTCGTGCTGCGTCCCGAGAATCTGGACAGATGGCTGGGAGGATTGGCGGATACGCTGACCCGGATTCATGCAGTCCCGGCGGACGGCTTCGCTTGGCAATATGCGGCCTACATCGATCTGGAGACGCTCGAAGCGCCGGAGTGGTCCGGCTTGTCAAGCGAGTGGAGCAGAGCAATCGCATATGCAAGAGACAGGCGTCCCGCAGCTAAGATGTGCTTCATTCACCGGGACTACCACCCGGCCAACGTATTGTGGACCGGCGGCTCGGTTAGCGGCGTCGTCGATTGGATTAACGGCTGCCGGGGACCGGCCGGCATCGATGTCGGGCAGTGCCGGTCCGACCTGGCCCAGTTGTACGACGTCGCGACGGCCGACGCTTTCCTGTCCGCCTATGAGGCCGCAGCCGGCAAGCAATTTGCTTACGACCCTTATTGGGATCTGGTAGCGCTTATCGATACGCTGTTCGGTCCGCCGGCCGTATTCAGCGGCTGGAAAGCTTTGGGCGTTACCGGACTTACGGACGGGATGATGGCCGAGCGGGTGGATGCCTATATGCTTAGTTTGCTTAAACGGATTTGAATACAACGCACGATTGCAGCCGGGACGGACGGCGGATTCCGCGGCGACTTTTATGAACGGAGGGAACAGGATGCAGGCGATCAAGCTAAAACCTTTTGTCCCGTCGGGCGAGGACTACGGGCTGGCTCAGCGGTTTTTCGAGGAGCTGGGATTCGAGAAAATATATGCGGACAACGGAATTACGATCTTCCGGCTGGACGAGCTGGAATTTTATTTGCAAAACTTTCATAACCGGGAACTTCAGGATAACTTTATGGTGGAGCTGGTCGTGTCCGATCTGGACGGCTGGTGGACGCATATCCGGCGGATTGCGGAAAGCGGTGAATATCCGGTCCGCTGCAAGGAACCGACCTTGTATCCGTGGGGCAAGCGGGAAGTTCATCTGATCGATCCCGCCGGCGTCTGCTGGCATTTATCCGAAGCGAAGCGTCAGTAAAGGGGCAGATAGGCATCCGGCAGTTCCTGAAGGCGTATAACGCTTCAGGACTGCCGGATGGATGGGATGGGGCGGGCAGTTAGCGCTCAGCCCGCATCGTCGACCGGATGTCCGTGCCTTTTCCGCTCGCCCAGCAGTTCCGTGACCGTTACGAACCGAAACCCTCTCGTTTTCAACTCCGGCAATATTTTCGTAAGCGCCTGTACGGTTTGCGATGCTCCTTCCCCATGGTCGTGAAACAGGACGATATCCCCGTTTCTCGCGTTGTTCAACACTTTATTCGTAATTTTCGCCACGCCGGGGGCGCGCCAATCCTCGGTATCCTGATGCCAGGACCATAGGACGACCGTATAACCGTGCTGCTTGGCTGCGGCGACGATCGATTCGTTATAGTGGCCCCCGGGCGGACGGAACCAGGGCGCGTCGGTCAAACCTGCCGCCCTTATCGCTTCTTTGGCTTTGCGGATTTCCGTATCGATCGTCTTCTCCGGCGTTCCGCGGCGAAAGTACGAGTGCTTCATCGTATGATTGCCCAGCTCATGGCCATCCGCAACAAGCTTGCGCGCCGTGTCCGGGAACCTCGCCGTCCGCTCCCCGGTTACGAAAAACGTAGCTTTCGCCTCGTATTGTTTCAGCAGCTCCGCGATTTGCGGCGTGTACACCGGATCGGGACCGTCGTCGAACGTCAGTGCGATCCATTTCTCCTCCATCGGCACTTCCCACACAATTTCCCCGCGCGTCTCATAATATTCCCTCGACTTCGGCTTGGCGCCGGCAGCCTGGCCCGCTGCGGGGATCAGACAGCATAACAGCGCCGCGCATGCGACAGGCCGCATCCATTTTAATCTCATGGTTCGTTTTTCGCCTCTCTGTTCGTTATAGAGTAAGGACTCGTCTATAGTTTTCCCAAACCTGAAGTTTATTCCACATAATTTGCCGAGGCTGGCGAACAATACGGAAGTGATTCTTGATGGAGGAGGCTAGCCTGTGGCCTACAGAATGACTGTTCTGCTTCTTGCCTTTGCAACTGCGCTTGCGCTTGTTATGCCGGGGCCGGTATCGGCCGCTCCTCGCGAGGCGGCTGCCAAAGCGGCGACCGTACAATTTATCGTTTCCGTCAAGACGAGTCAGGGCGCGTTATATGAAACACGCAAGTCGTTCGTAAAAAAAGTCTGGAGCCGGGCATGGCCGAAAGCAGCTGCGGCTGCGGATCATGGGGCCGGCGGCCGGGTCCCTTACGGCGATGCTTATATGGAAGTAAAGGAAGGCGGCTCGAGCCGGACGTTCTCACTAAGGGAAGACGGCTCGCTGCTGGAGCCGGATACGGGATCGGTCATCACGATGCCCGCCCCGATTCGCAAGGCATGGGTCCAATACGCCGAATCGCTCCGAACGATCCACTACGGAGAGCTGGTTGCCTGGGACGATGCCAAAACGGGCGTGCCGCTGAAGAGCAAAGTGACGGTCGTGGATCTTGAGACTGGACTGACTTTCCGGGCGCAGAGACGGGCCGGCAATCTTCATGCGGACGTGCAGCCGCTCACCAAGCAAGATACGGCGACGATGAAGCATATCTACGACGGCTCGTGGAGCTGGAAGCGGCGGGCCATTCTCGTCTTGTATGGGGGACGCAAAATAGCGGGCTCGATGCATGGCATGCCGCATGGCGGAGACGGTATTCCGGATAATGATTTCTCCGGACATTTTTGCATTCATTTCCTCGGCAGTTCGACGCATAAGACGGGAGCCGAAGACTACGCCCATCAGCTCATGGTCCATAAGGCGGCGGGCCAGCTGGACGCGCTGCTGGACCGGTCGCCTCCGGCCAAGCTGGCGGAGACGTTTCTGGAGTCGCTCAAGCAGGAGGACGACGCGCTGCTGGTCGCCGCTCTCCGGGGAACCGACCCTGACACGCTGAGCCGGTACCGCAAGCTGCTCCGGTCGGTGGAAAGCGTGCGGTACGAGCTTCCGGCTGCGCAAGATCCGAAGGACGATCTGACCGCGGAGTACAGGGTCAAGGCGCTTGTGGACGGACGCGGCGGCGGGATTCGCGAGCAGACGTTCCGGTTCCGCTTCGCCAGAGAGGCAACCGGTTCGCCTTGGCTGCTGACGGAGGTCGGCATCGAGCTGCAAGGCAACCGGGGGAAACAGCCGTAAAACAAACAATCGCGATAGCAAGCAATGACGTATTACGCTCCCCTTTGGGCTTGGGGGAGTTTTTTTGTTGCATAGGACCCATACCGCCAGTACGCCTAAAGCATACGATGAAAGGGATTGCTACCCATAAAACGAGGAAGTGACCAGAAAGGATGAACATCGCCGTAATCGCTCCCGGAGAAATACCCGTTCCGCCCCGGGTAGGCGGCTCCGTGGAGCATTGCATCGCCGAGATTACGAAACGGCTGTCCACCTCGAACCGCGTGACGGTATACAGCCGCCGCAGTCCCGGTTATCCGGCTTCGTCGCGCCAAGGCGCGCTGTCCCATGTCCGGGTTCCGGGCGGCGGAGCAGGACGGTATCTCGGCCATGTGCTTGGCCGGATGGCGGGCAGGAGCTTCGATTGGATTCAGATCGACAACCGTCCGTCTTATGTGCCGCGCGTCAGGAGCCGGTTTCCGGGAACGCGGATCGCCGTTTTTTTGCATTCGACGACGTTTATCAGCCCGCCCCGGACGACTCTTACCCAAGCGGCCCGCCAGCTTGCAGCCGCCGACCTGGTAGTCGCCAACAGCAAATCGCTGGCCGCGCAGATCCGGTCGCTTTTCCCCGGCGTCCGGCATAAAGTAAAGCATACGCCGCTAGGTGTGGACGTCTCACAATATAAGCTCCCGAGCGCTTCGCAGAGAGCTGCGGCGCGCCGCGAATTCGGCGTAAGCGGCTCGTTCTCCGTCTTGTTTGCCGGGCGTCTGATCCCGAAAAAAGGGGTTCCCGTCCTCATCCGGGCGATGAAGCTCGTGTGCCGTTCGGTCCCCCGGGCGAAGCTGCTCGTCGCCGGCGGCGCGGGTAACGCTTCGTATGTGAGGGGATTGAAGCAGATGGCGGCGAGGTACGGCGTTCCGGCCCGGTTTGCCGGTTATGTGTCGCGCAAACGTATGCCCAGGCTGTATTGGGCCGGGGACTGCTTCGTCTGCCCGTCTCAAGGGCATGAAGCGTTTGGTCTCGTAAATGTGGAGGCGATGGCGTCCGGCACCCCTTGCGTCGCTTCGGCTAACGGCGGCATCCGGGAAATCGTGCGCCACGGCACCACAGGCAGGCTGGTAGCCCGATACCGGAGTCCGGAAGCGTTCGCCGAGCAGATCCAAATCGTAGCGAGGGACGCCAAAGGTTCCGCAGCGATGGCGATTCGCGCCCGGGAAGACGTGGTGCGCCGGTTCGGCTGGTCGTCTACCGCAGCCCGGCTGGCCGGGTTGTACCGCCAATACCGAAAAAGGAGAAACTGAAAGCATGCCTAAAAACATAACCAGAGTGACGAGCAAACTTAGAAAAACAGCCGCTCTGCTGCGGGACGAGAGCTTGAGGGCATACGTACCCGTTACGGCGAGAATGAACCGGCATACGCTTCGGAACATGTTGGATACGCACCGTATGGTTTACGTGAAGCCTAATGTAGGAACGTTCGGCAACGGAGTGATCCGGGTGGAGAAGCGGGGCGAAGGCAAAGACGCTTACTGGTTCCAATCGGGGGCGAAAGCCCGCTCGTTCCGTTCCTTCGCCGCGATGTTCGCCGCTTTGTCGCAGGCAAAGGCGCGCCGTCCTTATTTGGTGCAGAAGGGCATTCATCTGCTCAAGCACAACGGGCGCAGATTCGATCTGCGGGTCATGGTGCAGCACAATTTGCAGCAAAGGTGGGAAACGACCGGGATTATCGGGCGGCTGGCCCATCCGAAGAAGATCGTGACCAATTATCATAACGGCGGAACGCCGATGAAGGCGGAGACGCTGCTTGGAAGCCATATGCCGGCGGCACGCCGCACGAGGATGATGAGCCGGCTGAAGCAGCTTGGGTTATCAACGGCGAGACAAATGAGCCGCTCCTTCCCCGGCGTCAAAGAGATTGGCCTCGATGTGGCGCTGGACCATACGTTGCATCCGTGGATTCTGGAAGTGAATACGAACCCGGACCCGTACATTTTCCGGGTGCTGAAGGATAAGTCGATGTTCCGGAAAGTGATCCGGTATGCCAAAGCTTACGGAAGAATCCGGAAATAACCCCGAACCGGTTGAGAGATTGTGAGAGTGTCCGGACGAATCGTCCCCTATACCCGCAAGCGGCAGGCTGATCGTGCGATAAAATGCCCAGGTATGAACCGGCATCGTAATCGCACGGTCGGTCGGCGCGCGGAGAAAAGGGGACTTTTTTTGCCTGGGATCGTTCTAGCGGACGCGCGGCTTTCATAGATTTGATAACAGATAGACTTGATAGACACACTCACATCCGGGGAGGGATATCGATGAAATGGGTCGTAGCCACGTTTAATGTCAGCGCCGTTACCCGCACGCTGCGGACCGTCCGTTCGGTGAGCCGCCAATTCGCCCTACTGTCGACCGCCTCGCTGCTGCTTTTGTTCGCTACCGGGTTGATCGGTCTCGCGCAAAACAAAGGGTCCAATTCCTCCATTTCTTCGATGAAAAGCGCCGTTGCGACGCTTTCCGTCGCTTTTTTTCTGGACATGCTGGCGATGGAGATGCCTCATCTGCAGAAAGAGATAACCACATCGACCTTTTCGCCGACCAATACCGCGACGTTTCTGATCCGTTCGCTGACCGGCGTTCATCCGCTCGATCCGGCAAGTCTCCTGGCAAGCGAAATTCCCGGCCTGCGCAGTGAGGCGAGCGCGCTGCTGTACTCGGGAACTGCGACGCAAAATGCCGATTCACCGGCTGACTTTACGCCGCCGGCCGATGCGATTCCTACCCAGATCGGCCCCTCGGGCCATACCGGCCCGTCCGATCCGCCTCCGGCTGCATCGGTCACTCCGCCGCCGGCCCATCCGGCAACCGAAGCCGCCCAAGCGCCGCAAGTGTTCATTTACCATTCGCATAACCGCGAATCGTTTCTGCCCGAGCTGAAAAGCAAAGGCATCACCAAGCCGGATCTGGCTTATGATCCCGACATCAATATAACGCTGGTCGGCAAGCGGCTGAAGGAACAGGTGGAGGCGAAGGGGATTCGGGTCATTCAGGAGACGACCGATTACCCGTCCACCGTCAAATCGTTTCAATACGCCAAATCGTACGCGTACTCCGCCCAGACGGTAAAGACCGCGCTGGCCCAAAACGAGAATATCGGCATGATCTTCGACATCCATCGCGACTCGCTGGCAAGAGAAAAAACGACGGTTAAACTGGGCGGAAAAGATTACGCACAAGTGTACTTCGTCGTCGGCAAAAAAAATCCCGGCTGGGAGAAAAATTCCGAGTTCGCCGGAAAATTGAACGCGATGCTGGAGGAGAAAATGCCCGGAATCTCCCGCGGGGTATACGGTAAAGGCTCGAACGGCAACGGGGAGTACAACCAGTCGTTATCCCCGAGCAGCATCCTGATGGAAATCGGCGGACCCTACAATACGCTTGAGGAAATGTACCGGACGGCGGATGTGCTCGCCGACATTATCGCGGAGCTGCAGAAGGATGCGGTGAAAGCGAGCGCACCCGCCGGATCGGCGAAAGGAAAAGGAGGAAGCCTCGGATGATGAAACGAGCCCGTCTAGTAAATATGGTCCGCTCCGTTCGCTCCGATCCGGAGGACGGCGGCATCATGGTGCGGATCTTTATCGCCTACGCCGGAATTGCGCTGCTGCTGTTCGCCCTCGCCGCCGCCGCCGTCTTATGGATGTCCTATGCGAACGTGTCGCCGAAAAGCTCGATGAAGCGGATGGCTTCGGCCGTCTCCGCCGATTTCTTCATCGATATGCTCGGCATGGAAGCCACTTCGATGAAACGTCCCGGCGAAACGACGTTTTCAGGCGGTAAAATCGGGGTGTATTTGGCGGAGCGCATGTTCCACGTCGATCCGTCGGAGCCCAAGTCCCTGCTGGCAAGCGAGCTCCCGGCTTTGCGCAGCGGCCAGCCGGGCGGCGGTCTGATCGCCAAGGGGCCGTCGCCTGCGGACGGTAAGGATGGCACGCCCGCGCTGTCCGGTACGACGGATACCCCGGGAGGGGAGGCGCCGCCGCCGGATCAGGGCGAGCCGCCGCAGACGGGAACCGGAACGGCTCCGGACCCGGCCGCTCCTGCGGGAGGCGGAGGCACCGCAGCGCCGGACCCGATCCCGGTCCATAAACCGACTACCGAAGGACGCAAGGTTGCTTTTGTGTATCATTCGCATCCGAGAGAGTCGTATTTGCCCGAGCTGAATGTAAGCAATGTCAATGAAGCTGAAGATTTGAAGACAAACGTAACGCTGATCGGCAAACGACTGGCGGAAAAGCTGGAGGAGGAAGGCATCGGCAGCGCACATTCGGGCGTCGATTATCCGACGGCGGTCCAAGGATACAACTGGAATTTTTCCTACAAATATTCGATGCAGACGGTTAAGGAAGCGTTTGCCCAGCATAAGGACCTTGCCTTTCTGTTCGATATTCATCGCGACTCGGCGGGACGGGATATCACGACAGCGTCGATCGGCGGCAAAGATTACGCTAAAGTGTACTTTATCGTCGGCAAAAAAAATGAGCGCTGGGAGCAAAACGAGGCGTTCGCCAAACGGATTCACGAGAAGCTGGAAGCCAGCTACCCGGGGCTGTCGAGGGGAATCTGGGATAAGGGAAGCGGCGGACATGCCGAGTACAATCAGTCCGTATCGCCGAACAGCATCCTGATCGAAGTAGGCGGAGCGTACAATTCGCTGGAGGAGTGTTACCGGACGGCGGATGCGCTGGCCAAGACGATTGCCGCTCTATATTGGGAAGCGGAGAAAGTGAACGCGCCGGCCGGCGTCAGCGCGAAAGGGAACGTGTCCGACCAGGCCGCCGTGGCGGTCCATCGGTAAATAACACATCGCATGGCGATGAAGGAAGGGGAGTAACGACATGTCACGCTACTCGGGAATGTTCGTTTGCATCGTACTGATGATGTGCTTCGGCATTTTTTTCGGAATCGAGCTTGCCACCAAAGGCATGGAGCGCATCCACGGGCCGGCCCCGGCTTCGGTGCAGCCGGGCGCCGCCGTTCAGCCGCAGCCGGTTACGCAGGCGCCGCCGCCGGCCGCCGGGAACGGACAAACGCCGGTTAGCGCCAAGGGTCAAGGGGGAGAAAACGCAGCGACGGCCGCCCAACCGAAGCCACAGCCGCAGCCCCTCACCACCGATTCGGGCGTCAACCGGGTCGGCAACCAGATCGGCGATATGCTGCAATCGGTTGCCCATGGCACGATCCGCACTGTCGTTTCTTTGCTGGACAGCATCGTCAATTAACGTACCGCTCGGGTTGCGAAATAAGGAACCGGATAACGGGGAATATACATAAAAGCACATATCCGGGATTCGTTTCAAACGGGCGTTTGAACCGGTCAAACAGCCGCTGGTTTGTCCGCGAAGCAAGTGGTATGATATAGGGGTCAGCAAGCTGGTTACGAAGTTGAACTTTGCTCCGCAAAGTTCGGCGGATGCTTACGAAGTTGAGTTTTACTACGTAAAACTTGGCGGATGCTTACGAAGTTGAACTTTGCTCCGCAAAGTTCTTAAGGAGGAATTGCCATGATGAACCGGCGCTTTGTAATCGAAGCCGTCATGGTTGCCGTGTACGGGCAACTGCTGGTGCCGGGCCGTCCTGTGGAGTATTTGATCCCGTTCTCCACCATTCAGGAGCTGTATGAAATGCGTGACAGCGACGAGCCTGTCATGCCGGAAGCGGACGAAGATGAGCACGTCAAGCAAAAAATCGGAGAACTGATCGCTTTTTTTGAAGAGTCGTTCAACCGCAAAAAGATTGAGCGGGCGCTGCAGATGCCGTGGAAAAAAAGTCCGCCGCTGCTTGTGAACGACGAAGTCACCTTTACGGTCGTGTACGCGATCGACAACGCCCACTACGGCGAGACGTTCGATCCGGTCGAGACGGAGCTGATTTTGACCGCGCTCCACGAGAAAGCGCCGATCGTGACCGATCATCTGGAATTTCTGGACAAAGTGATCGATGGGGAAGTCCCCGTTCAAACATACGATGTCGAGGATTTCGAATATGCGCTGGAAGAACAGCTGACGGAAGAGGACTGGAAGTCGCTCTGACATCGGGCCTGCATGGCAGGAGCGATGGGGCGGATTCCGGCGTTAAACGGCTGTTCACCCGGGGAAGGGTTTCCCGTGTCCTTCAGGACCGGCGGGAGCCCTTTTTGGCGTCTTTGGGCCGCCGGGTGTCTGTTGTTCGCCCGGGCGGGACCGGATATAATGGAAGCGATTAGCGCCAACCGGTGTTCGTTGAAACTAACGCCTACTATCACCGCCGGAATCGCGAATCCCGGCGGTTTTGCCGGTTACGCCAGCACGGAGAAAGAGAGAGGATACAGATCCGATGAGTAAAAAGCTGCTATATATCGAAGACGACGCCGACATCGGCAGGTGGGTGAACGAAGATTTGACCGATCGCGGGTATAAGGTCGTCTGGCTAACCTCGGGGGAAGGTGCGCTTGAACATATGGCTGGTACCGACCTCGTCGTACTGGACGTCATGCTGCCCGGCTTGGACGGATTCACGATCGGTCAACGGCTGAAGAAAGAACATCCGGACACGCCCATCATCATGCTGTCGGCGCGAACCGGGCTGGAGGACAAGCTTCACGGGCTGTTGTTCGCCGACGATTACGTGACGAAGCCGTTCCACCCGGACGAGCTCGCCGCGAGAATCGACGTCCAGTTGCGGCGTTTCGGCAAAATCGTCCCGTCGTTCGTCCAGCTCGGCCATCTGCAAGTCCACCTCGAGCATAACCGGCTGATCGATACCCGCACGGACGAGGACATCGTGCTGACCGGCAAACAGTTTCAAATCTTTATGTTTTTGCTTCGCCATCCGAACCAGATTTTAACGAAGGAACAAATCTACGAGTCGGTGTGGGGCGAGCCGTATTTGGACGGGGATAAGACGCTTATGGTACACATCCGCCATCTTCGCGAGAAGCTCGAGCGCGACCCTGGATGTCCGGATATTATCGAAACGGTGCGCGGCATCGGCTACAGGGTCCGGTTATGAAGTTCCGCAATTCGCTGCTGGCCAAATATTTCATTATCGTGTTTATCGCCTTGCTGATCTGGCCGATCGTGTTTCCCGCGATCGCTCTCGTCGCTTATATAAGAGAAACGCTCTACATGAATGAACAGCTGAAAACGAACATCTACGCGAGCGCCAGAGAGCTGGAGCAGATGTGGCACGAGGAAGCGAAAGCGCTCGACGGAGCGGGGGCGGAGCAGATCGACCGCAGGCTGGGTGAGCTGAAGGAGGCTTATCCGCGGGCATCGATGTTCTGGGTCGACGGCGGCGGGACGACGCGACTGCAGCTGCCGCGGCAGGACAACCTCCCTGGCAGATGGAACTATGCGGACAGCATTCAGTTTATGAAAATCAGCTACGGCGGGGACCCGTTTACCGTAGTCGCTTTTCTCGGCGGGCAGCCGGGGCAAGGGTTTATGACGCTGCAAGTTCCGCGTTCGATTATGGCGGAGAATGTGCTTAACCGAATGGACGAGCGGATCTCGGCAGCGGTCGTTTTGAGCCTGTTTGCCGTTTTCCTGTTCGCTTCGTGGCTGTTCTTCTACCGGATTCGCAAACGTCTCGTGTATTTGCAGGAAGCGATGACCGAATCGGACCCTACGGGCATCCCCAGACCGATCGCCATTCATAAGAAGGATGAGATCGGACAGCTGGAGCTGGCGTTTAACCGGATGGTGGAGCAGTTGATCGCCAGCCGGGGGCGGGAGCGGGAGGAGGAGCATTTGCGCAAGCAACTGATCGCCAATTTGTCGCACGACCTGCGCACGCCCCTAACGACCATTCGCGGTCATGCCTATACGCTTCACAAAGAAACATTAACCGAAAAAGGGAAGCAGTCGCTCGGCATTATGGAAGCGAAAGTGGACGATATGGCCCAGCTTATCGATAATTTGCTGTCATACACGCTGCTGTCGGCCGGCAAATATCCGCTGAAGACGACCGGGACGGACGTCCTGCGGCTTGTGCGCACTTCGGCGGCCAGCTGGTTTCCGGTTCTGGAGAGGGAAGGGTTCGAGATCGATGTCGATTTGCCGGAACAAGCGCTTCTGTGGCAGGTCGATCCGCAATGGTTCACCCGCATTCTCGATAATCTGCTGCAAAATGCGGTGCGCCATGCGAAAACCGGAAAATACATCGGAATCCGCACAGAGCCCAGGCACGGTACGACCACCCTGCTGATCGAGGACCGCGGGCCTGGACTAGAAGCGGCATCGGCGGAGTCTGGCGCCGGGATCGGACTGACGATCGTGTCCTTGATGGTGAAAGAGATGGAGATGGGCTGGGAGACGGTCAGTTCGCCGCAAGGAACGGCGGTTTATTTGTATATGAAAAATTTAAACGAAATTTAAACGAACGCTTTTCTTTGTTTTAACCTTGGGGCGCTACGATATACCCGAGGTGATCGAAGGTGAACGAACCTGTCATACAGACGAACGGTTTAACGAAAACATACGGCTCGAGAAGAGCGGTGAATCAAGTTCAACTGGAAATCGGAAAAGGCGATATTTATGGCTTCCTCGGGCCGAACGGCGCGGGCAAAACGACGACGATCCGCATGCTGCTCGGACTGATTAAGCCGACCCAGGGAACGATCCGGATATTCGGCAAAGAGCTGCGGAAGGAAAAGCTCGCCATTCTCCGCAAAGTAGGCTCCTTGGTGGAATCGCCGTCCTATTACGCGCATTTGTCGGCTTACGAGAATCTCGAGGCGATCCGCCGCATACTGGACGTGCCCCAATCAAGCATCGGCGAAGTGCTGGACATCGTGCGGCTGACGAAGGAGGCGAAACGCCCGGTAAAAGGGTATTCGCTCGGCATGAAGCAAAGACTGGGCATCGCGGCGGCGCTGCTCGGCAGCCCGGAGCTGCTCATACTGGACGAGCCGACGAACGGACTCGATCCGTCCGGCATTCTGGAAATCCGCGAGCTGATCAAAAGCTTGCCCAAGGAACGGGGAATAACAGTGCTCGTCTCCAGTCACCTGCTCAGCGAGATCGAACAGATGGCGACCCGCGTCGGTATTATCCAGCAGGGCACGATGCTGTTCCAGGACTCGATCGGGGCGCTTCACCGGCAAGCGCAGAGCAGGATTCGGATCATCGCTTCCGAGCCGGAATCCGCGCTTCGCCGGGTCATAGCGGCAGGCTGCAAGGCGGAGCTGGCCGGCTCGGCGCTGCTGCTGGAGCATCTGGACGACGGCAAAGTGGCGGCTCTCGTGGAGACGCTGGTTACGGCGGGCCATTCGATCTTCCGGGTGGAGGAGAGCAAGAAGTCGCTCGAAGACGTGTTCCTCGAACTGACCGGTGAAGGGAATTCGAGCTTATGATGATGGGGAAACTGCTGGCCGCCGATTTTTTGAAAATCCGCAAAAAGATGATCTGGTTTCTTATCTTTCTCGCTCCCGTCGGCGTCGTTTCGCTTCAAGCCGTCAATTACGGCCTGCGCTACGACTATCTAATGAAAACGACGGAAGCCGACCGGTGGGGAGGGCTGCTCGGCGGCATTCATTTTCTGCTTACCCCGGCCCTACTGCTCGGCATAGCGATCATCGCTTCGATGGTGGCGAATATCGAGCACCAGATGAATGCATGGAAGCAGCTGCTCGCCCTGCCGATCCCGAGAACGAGCGTGTACGCTGCGAAATTCGCTCTTGTCGCCCTGCTGCTGTCCGTCTCGTGCGTGCTGCTCGGGATTGGAACGGTCCTGCTCGGCACAGTGCTCGATCTTGGGGATAAGGTGCCTTTGACCGAAGTGGTGAAGCTGGCGTTGTATCCGTTCGCCGCGTCGCTGCCGGTGCTGGCCTTGCAGCTATGGCTGTCGTTGACCATCCACAATCAGGCGATACCGCTGACGGTTGGAATAGCCGGATCGATCGTGTCGATGTTCGTCAGCCCTTCGGCGTGGGTCGTCTGGTCTTGGCCGACGGGCAAGCCCGAATACTCGGCAGGGGCGGGACTTGCCGTCGGAATCGGCTTGCTGCTGCTCGGGATGATCGACTTTACGCGACGGGATGTGAACTAGGATGAAGACATGGATCAATGTGCTGCGCTCCGAATGGCTGAAGATGCGCAAATCGAACATATGGCTGCTCGTATTCGTCAGTCCCCTGCTGGCCTCGCTCATCGGGATCGGGGAAAGCTCCGGCGAAGCCGGGCCGCAGTGGGAATATACGTACGCGATGATGGCAATGCTGCATGCCATGCTTTTTTTACCGCTGCTTACCGGCGTGTTCGCCGCTTTCGTATGCCGCTACGAGCACGCCGGCGGAGGCTGGAAGCAGTTGCTTGCGCTGCCTGTCTCGCGCTCGTCGCTGTACATGGCCAAGTTTACGATTGTCCTTGCGCTACTTGCAGTCACTCAGCTGCTGTTCGTGGCCGGGCTGCTGATCGTAGGGAGGATCAAAGGATTCGAAGCTGCGGTTCCTTGGGAGTTGATACTCCGCGGTGTGTTCGGGGGTTGGGTCGCCGCCGTGCCGCTCGCCGCTCTGCAGCTGGCCGTATCGGTCGCTTGGGCGAGCTTCGCGGCCCCGCTGGCGCTTAACGTGATCTTCACCCTTCCGAATATGCTTGTCGCCCAATCCGAGCAGTATGGCCCGTATTATCCGTGGGCCCAGCCGATGCTGTCGATGCTGCTGCCTCCGGAGGGCGGCTTCGGGGCGTTTAACGTGCCTTTGGAGACGCTGGTGTTTGTAATCGCAGGTAGCTTCGCTCTGTTTTTCGCCGCCGGGCTTTCGTATTTTATTCGTAAAGAAATATAGGCCGTTTACCCCCGATTGCTGCCGGCCCCGGTAGTTTGGTATAATGGAGTGTATGCGCGAAAATCGGGAGGGTCAACATGTCGCAAAGTATGGACAGGCAAAGCATGATTCGTAACTTTAGTATCATTGCTCATATCGATCACGGCAAATCAACGCTGGCGGATCGGATTTTGGAATATACCGGAGCTCTGACCACACGCGAAATGCAGGATCAGGTGCTCGACAATATGGATCTGGAGCGGGAACGCGGGATCACCATTAAGCTGCAGACGGTTCGCCTCGCCTACCGGGCGGACGACGGCCTCGAGTATATATTGAACCTGATCGACACGCCGGGACACGTCGACTTCACTTATGAAGTGTCCCGCAGCCTTGCCGCCTGCGAAGGCGCGCTTCTCGTCGTCGATGCGGCGCAAGGGATCGAGGCGCAGACGCTGGCGAACGTATATTTGGCGCTCGACAATAACCTGGAAATATTGCCGGTTATTAACAAGATCGATTTGCCGAGTGCGGAACCGGAACGGGTCAAACAGGAAATCGAGGACGTCATCGGGCTCGACGCAAGCGAAGCGGTTCTCGCCTCCGCCAAAGCGGGCATCGGGATTAAGGAGATCTTGGAGCAGATTGTACAAAAGGTGCCTGCCCCTAACGGGGACCCGAATAAGCCGCTAAAGGCGCTTATCTTTGACTCGTATTATGATGCGTACAAGGGCGTTATCGTGTACGTGCGGGTTATCGACGGTACGATCCGCAAAGGGACTCCGATCCGCTTTATGGCGACCGGAGCCGAGTTCGACGTGATCGAGGTCGGGGCGTTTAAGCCGCGCATGACCGCGGTGGACGAACTGACAGTAGGCGATGTCGGATTCGTCGTGGCCGGGATTAAAAACGTGAAGGATACCCGAGTCGGCGATACGATTACCGATTCGAGAAATCCCGCTGCCGAGGTGCTGCCCGGCTACCGGAAAATCAATCCGATGGTTTACTGCGGTCTGTATCCGATCGATACGGCCGATTACAACGATTTGCGCGAAGCGCTCGAGAAGCTGGAGCTGAACGACGCTTCCTTGCGGTACGAGCCGGAGACGTCGACGGCGCTGGGCTTCGGCTTCCGCTGCGGCTTTCTCGGACTGCTGCACATGGAGATTATTCAGGAGCGGATCGAGCGGGAGTTCAACATTCCGCTGATTACGACGGCGCCGAGCGTTATTTTCCGCGTTACGCTGACGAGCGGGGACGTGCTGCTGATCGACAATCCGTCGAACTACCCGGAGACGGGGCGGATCGACTTCGTCGAGGAACCGTACGTGAAATCTTCGATTATCGTACCGAAAGATTACGTCGGGGCGATCATGGAGCTTTGCCAAGGCAAACGCGGCGAATTCATCAATATGGAATACTTGGATACGACCCGGGTTACGCTCATTTACGATATGCCGCTGTCGGAGATCGTGTATGACTTCTTCGATCAGTTGAAGTCCAGCACCAAAGGTTACGCTTCGTTCGATTACGAGGTGTCGGGCTACCGCCAGTCGAATCTGGTCAAGATGGACATCCTGCTTAACGGCGAGCAGGTGGACGCGCTGTCGTTCATCGTTCACCGGGAACGCGCCTACAACCGTGGACGCATCATTTGCGAGAAGCTCAAAGATATTATTCCTCGTCAAATGTTCGAAGTGCCGATCCAAGCGGCAGTCGGGCAGAAGGTGGTCGCTCGCGAGACGATCAAGGCGATGCGCAAAAACGTTCTGGCCAAATGTTACGGCGGCGACATCTCGCGGAAGCGGAAGCTGCTTGAGAAGCAGAAGGAAGGCAAAAAGCGGATGAAGCAGGTCGGTAACGTCGAGGTTCCTCAGGAAGCGTTTATGGCGGTGCTGAAAATCGACGAATAGCGTAAAGCGAATAACCGAAGCGAAAACGGAAAAGAGATGAAGTGTCCGAGGCAAGAGGCTGGAATATGCGCTCCACCCGCTCGTTGAACTCGTGTCCCTTAGGATTGGATAGCAGGTAGGGACACGAGTTCAAATGCGGGCCTGGTGTGATTTTGGCGAGTTCATGCCAAATTCACACTCAAACTTTGCGCCGCATATTTCCATCCTCTTTCGGTGTTTCAGGATCTCTTTTCCGTTTTCAAGGTTATTCGGATTTAATTGCTATTCGTCGATTCGGGGTGGAGTAGGAAGGAAAGGAGTGTGACAGCATGACACAGAAGCAAACATCGGATACTGCCCATGTACCAGCAACCGGACAGATCATCGATTTGGCGCGGGATGACCAGGGGATCGAGCGGAACGAGTACGTTCAGGCGCCGCCCCGGGCGGTATATATCCATATCCCGTTCTGCACGAACAAGTGCCACTATTGCGATTTTAACTCGTATGTTGTGCAAGGCCAGCCGGTGATGGACTATTTGTACGCGCTGGAGCGGGAGATGGAGCTTACGGTGAAGCGTCTGCCCGCCGAGCGGATCGAGTCGATCTTCGTAGGCGGCGGGACGCCGACGGTGCTGACTCCGGAGCAGATGAGATTTTTCCTTCGTACGGTTAACACTTATTTCGCCGACCGGACGGCGGATTGCGAGATTACGATGGAAGCGAATCCCGGGACGACCGATCCGGACAAGCTGGCGGCGATGCGCGAAGGCGGTGTGAACCGGATCAGCTTCGGCGTACAGTCGTTCGACAACGCTCTGTTGTCGGCGATCGGACGGATTCATAATACGGACGACGTGTACCGGAGCATCGAAAATGCCCGCGGCGCCGGGTTTGACAATCTGTCGATCGATCTGATGCTCGGCCTTCCGAACCAGACGACGGCGAAGATGAACGCGACGCTGGACGAGGCGCTGAAGCTTGATCTGGAGCATTACTCCGCCTACAGCTTGAAGATTGAAGAAAATACGCTGTTTCACAAGCTGTACCATGCCAACAAGCTGCCGCTGCCGGACGAGGACGACGAGCTTGAGATGTATGAAACGGTCATGAAACGAATGAAGCAAGCGGGCTATGGGCAATACGAGATCAGCAATTTTGCCAAGCCGGGACGGGAAAGCCGGCATAACCGGACGTATTGGCGCAACCTCGCCTACTACGGACTGGGCGCGGGCGCCCACGGATACGCGCAGAGGCAGAGACACGTCAACATCAAGGGCGTTCAGGCTTATATCGACGCCTGCAAGGACGGTTTGCCCGTGAAGGAGCGTCACGCGGTCAGCCGGCAGGAGGCGATGGAAGACTTTATGATGGTCGGCCTGCGGCTGCTGTCCGGCGTGTGCAATACGGAGTTTCACCGGATGTTCGGCATCCGGATGGAGGAGCGGTTCGGAGAGAAGCTCGGCTCGCTTGTGGAACGCGGGCTGCTCTTGGCGGAAGCTGGCGGCTACCGGTTATCGGAGCGGGGAATTTTGTTCGGCAACGACGTATTCGGATCGTTTCTGGAAGACGAATAAACCCGGAGCAAAAGATCTGCATCGCTGGACAAAATTTATATTGCATAAATCCGTAGCTGAATGTATATTTATTCATATTAACGTTCAGCAACAGGTGGGAAGCGTCATGACCGTATCATGCAGAAGAGCGACGACGGACGATGTCGGGTCGCTATACGACATTATTCAATCCTACGCGGAAAAAGGGATTATGCTCCCCCGCTCCAAAGAAGCGCTCGCTCGTCAGATCGACACGTTCGTCATCGCCGAGTACGAGGGGCAGTTCGTAGGCTGCGGCTCCTTGTTCCGACTTGGACAAGACCTGGTCGAGATTCGTTCGCTCGGCGTAACGGACGGCTACAAAGGCCAGGGCATCGGCCGCAAGCTCGTCACATTTTTGACGGACGAAGCCCGGGAGCAGCGGATTCCGAAGATTATGGCTTTGACTTACGAGGTCGCTTTTTTCGAGAAAATCGGGTTTACCGTCGTGCCGAAAGAGATTTTTCCGGAGAAAGTTTGGACCGACTGCGTCAATTGCAAAAAACAAAATAATTGCGACGAAATAGCAGTGCTGAAGCGCCTTGACTGACTTGACAAGGTGCTTTTCTTTTTGGTAACTTAGTTATAGGTTTAGCACTCCTTTCGATTGAGTGCTAACGACAGACGCTTTGCTTGGAAAGGGAGGTCCCGCGTCATGTTATCGGAACGCCAGAAATTGATTTTGAGCGCCATTGTCGATGATTACATCCGTTCGGCCGAGCCTGTCGGGTCACGTACCATCTCCAAGCGGGGCGATGTCGGATTTAGCCCGGCGACGATCCGCAACGATATGTCGGATCTGGAGGAGCTCGGCTATTTGGAGCAGCCTCATACGTCGGCAGGCCGCATCCCTTCCCAGAAGGGATATCGGTATTACGTCGATCATCTGATCAAGCGCGGGCATTTGCCGGCTGCGGATCTGGATATGATGAAGCTGTTTTTCGCAGAAAAATTGCAGGAAATGGAACAGATGATCCAGCATGTCGCGGTCGTCTTGTCGGGAATGACCAACTATACGTCCATCGTGCTGGGACCCGAACTGCTGACTACGACGCTGAAGCATCTGCAGATCGTACCGCTGAACGAGTCGTCGGCCGTTGCGATTATCGTAACCAATACCGGGCATGTGGAGAACAAGATTATCACGATCCCCGAAGGGATGCCGGTTCACGAAATCGAACGCATCGTCAATATGCTCAATTCGCGATTGTCCGGGGTGCCGCTGTTTCATTTCAAAACCCGGCTGTACAATGAGATCAGCACGGAGATGGGACGTTACGTGTCCAAGTATGAAGAGCTGATCCGGATGATCGAAAGCGTGCTGCAAAGCGACGAGGACGACCGGATCTTCGTCAGCGGATCGACCAATATGCTCACCCAGCCGGAGTTTAAAGACGTAGACAAGGTGAAGGGCATCCTAGATCTGTTCGACGAATCCCATACGCTGGTCCGGATGTTTTCGGGCGCCTCGCCCGGCATACAGGTGAAGATCGGCGCGGAGAACAGCCTTGAAGCGATTAATAACTGCAGTTTGATTACGGCATCCTATTCGATAGACGGGCAACTGCTCGGAACGATCGGACTGCTGGGACCGACCCGTATGGAATATGGCAAGGTGATCAGCCTGCTGGACCATCTGTCGAAAGATATGGCCGTCGTGCTGGCCCGCTGGTATAGATGATCTGCGGATCGGGCGGCACTCCGGCCTCCGGAGAGGATCAGGAACGATGAAACAGCCGAACCATGAAGGAGAAGAGCGTCACGCGGCGCTGCTCAATAACGCCGCTGCCATACGAGCGATCTGCTCCGCCGTGGAAGGCACGCTCGGTCCGAAGGGGCTGGATACGATGCTCGTCGGACCTTCCGGGGACGTTCTCGTCACCAATGACGGTGCGACCATCCTGGAGAAGATGGACGTTACCCACCCGGCGGCCCGTATGCTGGTGCAGGTAGCCCGCTCACAGCAGGAGCAGATCGGAGACGGGACGACGACGGCCACGGTGCTGGCCGGCGCGCTTGTCTCCGAGGGCGTCGCCCAAGTAACCCGGGGAGTGCCTGTCGCCAAAGTGGTGCAGGGGATTCAGGAAGGGGTCCGATTCGCCGCAGAGCGGATGCATGCTCGTTCGCGGGCGGTGAACGGTCCCGACGATCCGATCCTGTACCAGATCGCTTACGTGGCCGGGCGGGAGCAAAGCGATATCGCCGAGCTTGTCGTCGAGGCCGCTAGGAAGCTGGGCGGGGGCCGATTGTCGGAGGACGGGTTCCGGTTCGCCGATCTCGTCAGTTCCCACGAACGCCGGCACAACGAAGTGTGGCCGGGGCTGCTGCTGGAGCAGAAGCCGTATCAGGCTCACCAATTCGAGACCGAATATGCCGGCTGCTCGGTTCTCGTCCTGTACGATGCACTGGAGCCTGATAAGCTGGAGGAAGAAGCGCTCGTAACGGAATCCGGATTCCAGACGTTTATGAAGCTGAAGGAACGGTTCGCCGAACATTTGCGCAAGCTGCTTGCCTTGAATATCCGGCTCGTCGCGACGGATCGGAGCGCCGATCCGGAAGCGGAGCAATTTTGCTCCGATCACGGGATCATGCTGCTGCAACGGACACCGAAACGGGAGCTGGAGCGGCTCTGCGAGTTTACCGGGGCGAAGCCGGCCAGACGGTCGGCGCTCGGCAAGCCGGAGGACGAACTGTTCTCGTATATCGGGCGCTGCGCCGCGTTGTCCTACGACGGGCGCATCCGCAGAGTCCGGGTGTCAGGCGGAGCCGGGAAGCCGACCGCCACGGTGCTCGTCGGGGCCAGTACCCGCGAAGTCGTCGGCGAGCGGGCGCGCATCGCCAAAGATGCGGCGGCGGCCGTTCAGGCCGCCATTCGCGGAGGTTACTTGCCCGGCGGCGGTTCCGTTGAGCTGGCGGTCGCCCACGAGCTGGAGCGATATCGCGAGACGGCTACCGGGCTGGAAGCGTTCGGCCTGGAAGCGGCCGCTCACGCGCTGCGCAAGCCGCTGGCGCAAATTGCTCTGAACGCCGGATTTAATCCGCTGGAGAAAGTAGAGGCGGTCAAAGCCGCACAGCTTGCGGAGCAGTCCGACTGCCACGGCATCGATTGCGATACCGGATCGGTCACGGACTGCCTGGCGGCGGGGGTCGTCGATCCCGCGCCCGTCAAGATGCATGCGCTGCGGGCAGCCGGAGAAGTTGCGGCTGCGGTGCTGCGCATACATACCGTAATTAAAATGAGATCCGATGAATGACGTCGGGATTGACAGGAGGAAGTTGCAGTGACGGAACAAGAGAAGCAGGCTACGCTCGATCAGGAGGAACTAGTAACGGAAACGGCGGCCGAAACCGGGCAAGAAGAGACCGGTACTGCCAGCGCGTCGGCAGAGGCCGGAGCGGAGGACGGCGTCAAGGAGCTGTCGGAAGCGGAGCGCCAACTGGAGGAACAGCGGAAGCTGGCGGATGAGCATTATCAGCGGTATTTGAGAACCCAGGCCGATTTCGACAATTTCCGGCGGCGTTCCCGTCAGGAGAAGGAAGACTTCGCCAAATACGCTTCCGTTAAGCTGATCGAGCAGTTGATTCCGGTTATCGATAATTTCGAACGCGCCATCACTGCCTCGAAGGATAACACCGATCATGAAGCTCTGTTAAAGGGCGTTGATATGATATATCGCCAGTTGGATCAGGTGCTGGTCCAGGAAGGGCTGCAGCGGATCGAAGCGGTCGGCCGGCCGTTTAATCCGGAGTTCCATCAAGCCGTAATGCAGGTAGAATCGGAGGAGCACGAAGAAGGCACGGTTGTCGAAGAGCTCCAAACCGGGTATATGTTAAAAGATAAAGTCATTCGCCCGTCGATGGTTAAAGTTAGCGGTTAATTTTCTCGCTTGCGATAGTCGGCGTCTAATCTATAGGAGACAATTAAGGAGGAACATCAGATGAGCAAAGTGATTGGTATTGACCTTGGTACAACGAACTCTTGCGTGGCTGTTATGGAGGGCGGAGAAGCCGTCGTTATCCCTAACGTTGAAGGCAATCGTACAACCCCTTCGGTCGTAGGTTTCAAGAAGGACGGCGAGCGCGTCGTCGGCGAGACGGCCAAACGCCAGGCGATTACGAACCCGGATCGCACTATTATTTCGATCAAGCGTCACATGGGTACGAATCATAAAGAAAAAATCGACACCACCGACTATTCGCCGCAAGAAATTTCCGCAATGATTCTGCAAAAGCTGAAAGCCGACGCCGAGGCTTACTTGGGTACGTCGGTAACACAAGCGGTCATTACCGTTCCGGCGTATTTCAACGACTCCCAGCGTCAAGCTACGAAGGATGCCGGTAAGATTGCCGGTCTGGAAGTGCTCCGGATCGTCAACGAGCCTACGGCCGCGGCGCTTGCTTACGGTCTCGACAAGCAGGAAACGAACCAGACGATTCTGGTATACGACCTTGGGGGCGGAACGTTCGACGTGTCCATCCTCGAGCTCGGCGACGGAATCTTCGAAGTGAAAGCGACCAGCGGCGACAACCGTCTCGGCGGCGACGACTTCGACCAAGTGATTATCGACTATTTGGCAGCCGAGTTCAAAAAAGAGCACGGTATCGACCTGAGCAAAGATAAAGCGGCGGTTCAACGTTTGAAGGATGCAGCCGAGAAAGCCAAAAAAGAGCTGTCTTCCGTTCTGACCACGACGATTTCCCTTCCGTTTATTACGGTAGTGGACGGTGTTCCTCAGCACTTGGAAGTAAACCTTAGCCGCGCCAAATTCGAAGAAATTTCCGCTCCGCTCGTCGAGCGTACGCTTGGACCTACTCGTCAGGCGCTCAGCGATTCCGGCTTGTCGCCAAGCGAGATTCACCGGGTTGTCCTGGTCGGCGGATCGACACGGATTCCGGCCGTACAAGAAGCGATCAAGAAGCTGATCGGCAAAGAGCCCCATAAAGGTGTTAACCCGGACGAAGTCGTTGCTCTCGGCGCTGCAATCCAGGCGGGCGTACTGACAGGCGATGTCAAGGATGTCGTACTGCTCGACGTAACTCCGTTGTCGCTCGGGATCGAGACGGCTGGCGGCGTATTTACGAAAATGATCGACCGCAACACGACGATTCCTACAAGCAAATCGCAAGTATATTCGACGTATGCGGACAACCAGACCAGTGTTGAAATTCACGTGCTGCAAGGCGAGCGCGCGATGGCTTCGGACAATAAGACGCTGGGCCGGTTTATGCTCGGCGATATTCCTCCGGCGCCACGCGGCATTCCGCAAATCGAGGTTACGTTTGATATCGATGCCAACGGGATCGTAAACGTATCGGCTCTCGATAAAGGAACGGGCAAAAGCCAAAAAATTACGATTACTTCGTCCAGCGGTTTGAGCGACGATGAGATCGATAAGATGATGAAAGATGCGGAGGCTCACGCCGAGGAAGACCGCAAGCGCAAAGAAATGGTCGAAGCCCGCAACGAAGCGGACCAATTGGTCTACTCCGTCGACAAAACGATCAAAGATTTGGGCGACAAAGCCGATCCGGCGGAAGTCGAGAAAGCGAATGCCGCTAAGGAAGAACTCAAAAAAGCGCTCGAAGGCAGCGATCTCGAGCAAATCAAAAAAGCGACCGAAGCTTTGACCGAAGTCGTGCAGCAGTTGTCCGTCAAGCTGTATGAGCAGGCTACTCAGGCACAAGCCGCTCAAGAAGGCGGTGCGGCAGGCGGCGCTGGCGCCGAAGGAGCCAAGCGCGACAACGTCGTGGACGCGGACTACGAAGTCGTAGACGACAAAAAATAAGCGGGCGCAGGACGAACGATCGTCGGAGTCAAAGCCGGGGGACCCTCGGCTTTGACTTTCGTTTTGCGAGTGGAATAAGCTACAGAGGATAACTTCACTTTTTGGGGTATTTTGGGGGTGGTGAAACGGTGAGCAAACGCGATTTTTACGAAGTGCTTGGGGTTAGCAAGGAAGCGTCCGAGGACGAGATCAAGAAAGCGTACCGCGGGTTGGCGCGCAAGTATCATCCGGACGTCAACAAAGCCGCCGACGCGGAGGAGAAGTTCAAGGAAGCGAAAGACGCCTATGAGGTGCTGAGTGACAGCCAGAAGCGGGCGAACTACGACCGTTTCGGACACGCCGACCCAAACCAGGGAATGGGCGGCGGCTTTGGCGGGCAAGATTTCGGCGGCTTCGGCGATATTTTCGATATGTTTTTCGGCGGAGGCGGGGGGCAGCGGCGTAATCCGAACGCTCCTCAGCGCGGCTCCGATTTGCAATATACGATGCAGATCGAATTTAAGGAAGCCGTATTCGGCAAAGAAATGGATATCCAAATCCCGCGCACCGAGTCGTGCGATACGTGCCACGGCTCCGGAGCGAAGCCGGGGACAAAACCGGAAACTTGCAGCACCTGCCGCGGCAGCGGGCAGCAGGAAGTGGTGCAAAACACCGCATTCGGCCGGATCGTCAACCGTCGGGTATGTTCGACCTGTAACGGCCAAGGCACGACGATCAAAGAGAAATGCTCGTCGTGTCACGGCGCAGGGAAAGTGAAGCGCCAACGCAAGATCAACGTGAAAATCCCGGCGGGCGTCGACGATGGGGCGCAGCTGCGCGTATCCGGCGAAGGAGAAGGCGGGACGAGAGGCGGTCCTCCGGGAGACTTGTACATCGTGATCCGCGTCAAGTCTCACGACTTCTTCGAGCGGGAAGGCGACGATATTTTCTGCGAAGTGCCGTTAACGTTCGTTCAAGCGGCGCTCGGCGACGAGATCGAGATTCCTACGCTAACCGAGAAGGTCAAGCTGAAGATCCCGGCCGGTACGCAGACGGGGACCTATTTCCGCCTGAAAGGCAAAGGCGTTCCCAGACTTCGCGGTTACGGACAAGGCGATCAGCAGGTGCGGGTCGTCGTCGTAACGCCGACGAATTTGAACGAGCAGCAGAAAGACCTGCTCCGCGATTTTGCCAAAGAAAACGGCGAGCATACGCATGAGCATAACGAGTCGATTTTCGAACGGATGAAAAAAGCGTTTCGGGGCGAATAGTTCCCGCATCTATAGCCATTCGATCAGCTAACAGGCTGGTGGAATGGCTTTTCGTGCGCTTGGCAGCGCTTCGACTAAGGAGTGAAAGTCTCCTCTACACCGCGTGGCGGCGGAAGTAGTAGCTGACGCATAGTGCTCAGTCCGTGAGGATGGGTGCGGAGGTAGCGAAGGCAAACCCCGGAACAGGCGGCAAACCATGATGGCTGACGGAGTCGGATAACCTTGCGAAAAGTGGGAATGTCCAATACCGCTACAGACCCCGTAAGTTAGGAGGACTGGATTCGGGTGAAAGTCGAATGACGTGACCCAAGGAGAGTTCATCGTTTCCACCGCAAGGTGGTAAACCCTGATCAAAGCCGAGAAGGACAAGACAGGACTATGGATGGTGAGCAGTCAGACGTAGGGATAGTAGCGAATAAGCTTACCTGAAAGGCCGCAAGGGTAAGTGAAGCGGCGCTAAGTCGCCGCTGCAAGCTTTGACCCAAAAGGCGGAGACTTGTGCGAAGCCCGAAACCAGGGAAGAAGAACGATTGAGGGAAACCATGTGCCAGGCAGGAGCCGGGGAGCCACGAAGAGCGTAGAGCCGGGGAATGAACGTAAGGAGAAGCCGTCTGGGGCGAGTACCGATGGGGAATCGGAGATTGCCGTAAGGCTACAAACCGAAATCCGAAAGGGAAGGAAAACGAGCATGGGGAACCAGGAGAAGGACAATCGATCTCGTGAGGGAGTAAAGATACAAGAAGGACGAAAGTGGTATAGCCTCATCGATAAGATATGGGCGAAGCCAAACATGGAGGAAGCCTTCCGAGAGGTGAAACGGAACCGAGGTGCAGCAGGGATCGATCAAGTGACCATTAAGGCATACGAGTCAGAGTTGGAGCACCATC